>JAYUJY010000171.1:0-1191 GCA_043764895.1 Synechococcales cyanobacterium
CGCCAAGGCATCCACCGCGTCATCGACAAAGGCGACCACATCTACATCGAAAACTACGGCTTCCCAAACCCCATGCGCTACGCCGGAGCCGGACGCGAACCCCGACTTCTGGACTCCCTAGACCCCACCACCGTCAAACCCAGAGACGGCTGCAACATGATCTTCCGTCGAAAAGGAGACCGATTTATCGGCGGAGTCGAACCCGGTAACGCCTGCATCATTCCACGGGACGGCATCATGACCTACCTCATGAGCGATGTAGAAGTGACAGAATCAACGTGGGACAGCCTCGATCGCGGTTTCCATCCCACAACCCACGAACATCTTTGGGGTTCCAAACTCGGACCCCTAACCTTTGAAAAAGTCCAAAATTTCGCCAACGAGCTACCGTTCGATCGCCTATAAACCCCGCCCCCGCCCCCGGACCCGCTCATGAACACGATCGCCGACACCACCGACCCGCCCATTCTCAGCGATACCCTCAGCGCCCCCCTCAGCGATACCCTCAGCCCCCCCATTCCACCCCCAACCCACGATTTTCAGCGTCCCACCCACACCCTCCCCCCCGAAGCCCAAAAGAAACTACACGCATGGATTCGCAGTCGCCACCTCATCTGCTCCGGCCACTTCTACATCTTCGAGACCGTAGACTATAGCGCCGTCGATCGCTTCACCGACTGCATCGAATCCCTCGGCGGAACGTTAATCTCAGTCGCTCCGATCGGCAAAATCTGGATGGGCGACCATCGCCAAGTCCACCTCTACCGCGCCAAAGCCAGCCTCCACACCCCCTGCCACACCCTCAAACAATACTGGATCAAATACGGCAGTTTCCGCACCCGCTTCGACGAACAGGTCTAACCTCAATTCTTGAAATCACACCGCCCTACGGATGCGCAATCCATCACTCTGGTCTCTAATAAATACAAATCACCGATCGGTCTTGATAGAAACAGGATCGATCGGCTGACCAATCACCTTTCAATAACAAAGGCAAAGGCTAAGAAATGAATATCACACGAGTAGAACGCGATGGCGTGGAATTTTTCACCGTTGACGACACAGGCGAATCAGGAATGTCCGAATCTGGACTAGCCCGTCTATGTGGTGTCTCTCCGGTTGCGATACACAAATTCATCAGTAATACGTCTTTAACCTGGGACCGTGAAAAAGAGCTGAATCCCGCTTTCC
>JAYUJY010000172.1:0-19915 GCA_043764895.1 Synechococcales cyanobacterium
CGGATTGGCCGAAATATTGTGAAGTTGTTGCAGGAGCAGGATTGCCCGGTGGTGGTGGTGGAGCAGGCGGAGAGCCGGGTGCAGTGGCTGCGGGATGCGGGGATTCCGTATATCTATGGCAATGCGGCGAGTCAGTATGTGTTGGAAAAGGCGGGGGTGGCGGAGGCGATCGGGATGGCCATTGCACTGCCGGATCCCATGAGTACTCGGTTGTCGTTGAAGCGATCGCTGGCGTTGTCGCCGGAGTTGGATATTGTGGTGCGGGCGAGTAAGCCAAGGGACATTGAGGCGTTGTATCAGTTGGGGGCGCGTGAGGTGGTGCAGCCGGAGTTGGAGGCGAGTTTGGAGTTGTCGGCGCATCTTTGGAATGGGTTGGGGGTGTCGCTTCCGGCGTCTCAAAAACGGATCAAGGCGATTCGTCAGTCGCGGTATTCGGAGATGTTGCCCGATCGCTCTTTGTCGCAGGTGGCGAGAGATGTGAAGGATGCGGTGGGTGATTTAAACAATCGCTGGTATGGATTTCCGGATGAATCGCCGATTTTGGGGATGACGCTTGAGGAGACGGATTTTCGGCGGTTGACGGGGGTGACGGTGATGGCGATTCGGCGGGTGGGCGGGGCTGAGATTGATTATCCGGAGATGAAGGAGACGTTGGAACAGGGCGATCGTCTGTTACTCGTCGGTGAGGATTCGGAGATTGAGGCGTTCGAGGAGTTGGCGAAGGGTGAGGCGGCGGTGCCTTCGCCAGAGTCGTCTTGTCAATGGATTCGGATTGCGGGGGGAAGTGCGATCGTGGGGTTGACGATTGAGGGGTTAGATTTTGTGAAGAACGATCGGGTTCAGGTTCAGGCGATTCGGCGGGATGGGCGGTTTTTGCGGCTTCCGGAGGGTGATGTGGAGGTGGAGGCGGGCGATCGTCTGTTGTTGTGTGGATCGGTGGAGGCTTTGGGGGTGGTGAGGGAGAGGGTTTGATCGTTTTTTTGGGGTTTTTGGGATTTGGGGTTTCGCAATATCCGTGTTTGACGGGATTGTTGTGGATGTAATTGCATTGGTTTGAAAAATCAACGTCGTCCCGAATCCAATGTTCCCAATACCGTCGTTGCCATAAATTTTGTTAGCCTCGTTTCCACCGTGATTCAGTCATTTCAGTCGAGAGATTTAAGTGATCTGCACATTTTCGCGTTACGTAGGTTTTGATTAACCGCCACCGCGTCGAATAATCAGAATCGCCTTCCGGCAATGTCCAAATGCAATATAAATGATCGGGCAATAACACCATTGCCTCGATCGAAAATGGATATCGTTTTCGCACATGTTCAATAGCATCCCGCATCGTCACCCTCGCAATATCCTCACATAACCACGGCGATCGACCATAAGTCACAACCGTAAACGCATATCGTTCTCCCTCAAATCGCAACCGCCGATAATCCATCATTCCAACCCAAAAACCCCACCCCATCATTCCCAAACCCCACCCAAAATCCCCAATCCCCTCCAACGTAGGATGCGTTAAGCGAAGCAACGCATCATTCCCAAATTTCCAAATTTCCAAATCCCACCAAATTCCCCTTCATCATCCTTAACACCCCAAGACCGATCGCTCCTCAAAGTCGTTACAAGAGTGCGGTAATGTGAAAGAAGTTGTCAAAAAACCGCCCTCACACAAGACTTACCCCTATGCCGCGCACCATCCGTATCGCATCCCGCAAAAGCCAGCTCGCGCTCGTGCAGACCCACTGGGTTCGGGATGAGCTGCAAAAAGCATTCCCAGATGTCACCTTTGAAATCGAATCCATGAGCACCAAGGGCGACAAAATCCTAGACGCGCCGCTCTCGAAAATTGGCGATAAGGGCCTGTTTACCAAAGAACTCGAAGTCCAGATGCTCGACGGACGCGCGGATTTTGCCGTCCATTCGCTGAAGGATTTGCCCACGAACCTGCCGATCGGACTGATGCTCGGGTGCGTCACCGAACGCGAAGACCCCGCCGACGCGCTAGTCGTCCACGAAACCTTTAAGCCTTACCAAGTGGCGACCCTTCCGCCTGGAACCGTTATTGGCACCTCGTCTCTGCGCCGTCTCGCTCAGTTGCGCCATCACTACCCCCATCTCGAATTCAAAGATGTGCGCGGTAACTTAAATACCCGTCTGGCGAAACTGGATGATGGTGAATATGATGCGCTAATTTTGGCCTATGCCGGACTGCATCGATTAGGCTTCGGCGATCGCATTCATCAGTCGATTCCCGCCGAGATTTCGCTCCATGCCGTCGGTCAAGGTGCCCTCGGGATTGAATGCCGAGAGGGTGACGAAGAGACTCTAAAGGTCATTAAGCACCTCGAACATACGCCCACCGCCCAGCGTTGTCATGCCGAACGATCGTTCCTGCGAGAACTTGAAGGAGGTTGTCAAGTTCCGATCGGTGTAAATACCAGTTTCAATGATGGAAAATTGGTGTTGAAGGGCTTGGTAGCAAGTTTGGATGGCCTGAAGATTGTCCAAGATCAGGTCTCGGGTGCGCCAGAAGAAGCGGAACAGTTGGGCGTGAAACTGGCGCTTCTGTTAAAAGAAAAAGGTGCAATGGCGATCTTGGAAGCTATCTTTGCTGAAGCTCGGACGTCATCAATTTAGGCTTGCGGTCTCTGGAAAGATAGACCTGTAGGGGCATGGCTCGCCGTGCCCCAAACCCAACGAGGCGTTAAATAGCTAGATTATTTAAGCCGCAAACTGCTAGATTTTCACACCTCTAGCAATAACCCACTGATCGCAAGCTCCAACCCAGCAGTATGAATCCAACCGACGTAGCCGCCGAAGCAATACTCTCCCGCAGCATTTTCTAGAAACACATGCTTCACACCGATCGAATTGTGCCACGTCCACAGCCGATCACCGTCGGCAAGCTGTGCAAATTCTTTAGCTTGTGTGAAATTATTCGGTGAGGCATCGGTCATGCCGGGAACCGATCGGAGAATCGCAATAGTGCGATCGATCGACGAGGCTTCTAGTTCAAGTTTAGGCGATCGGGACTCAGACCAAAATAGACGAATCGCTTCATCAACCGCATCACAGAAGCGTAACCCTGGATGATCCACACCCGGAATTAACACAAAGTGCGCATGTTTAAACTGTGTGGTTTGGACTAGAACGGTTCCGTCACTGCCCTGTTGCAACTCGCCTGCAACGATGAGGGTTGGAATCACTCTCGCAATGGCTTCGGCTAGGGGTCTTCGATCGCGGCCTAGTTCATCGGCGATCGCAAACTTCATGAGGCCCAAGGGATCCGCCATCTTTGCCAAATGCGCCCCACCAATAGGCGACCCAATCAACACGAAAGACTCAACTCTGGCCCACCATTCAGGATGACGAGTCAGTAACTCCGTCCAAATCACGCCGCCCAGCGACATTCCCATAATCCGAATAAGCGTGTCGGGATGGGCTGCAATCTCGCGAAGTGCGATCGCTTCCACCTTGGCAATCAGCGGCTCCATGGAAAATATGGTGTTGAAATAGCCCAAATCTGGCGCAATGATTCGGGACTGCGGGTCGCTCGATCGCATTGCAACACCCGCCATGGGTTTGCGTGTGTCTACCATTCCATGCTGAGAGAAAACGAGATAGCTCGGCTTTTGTGTCATCGCTAAAACTAATGCTGATTCACTAATGCTGGTTTACACCAGTGTGCATCTGAGTCTAGGGTCTCAATCAAGACCTTAGCCCGATTTTTTAAGTGTCTTACTGAGACTATCTCACTGGCGAGGGCTTTGGGTGGGAATATAACGTGCGCCTCGTCCGCCGTCGGACCTGCGACGATGCAGGAGTTCGAGCTGTCCGCCATATTCCTGAATCAGCGCCAACTGTCGCAAGTACAGCCCCCGGAAAGAGTTTGCAAATAACAACGTGAAAATCGCAACGCCAAGTCCAGATGCGGTCGAAATTAGGGCTTCGCTGACGCCGCCCGTGACTTCTATGGTGTTTTTGCCGCCCGCTGTGCCGAGGGTCAAGGACGCGAACGATCGAATCAGCCCAAGCACCGTCCCGAGTAATCCCAGCAGTGGCGCAAGACTGATGATGGTTTCAAAAATGGTGCTGAACCGTTTGAGGAGCGGAATTTCAGCTTGAGCGGCACTTTCTAGCGCGAGGCGAAATTCTTCGGGGTTGGCTTGGTCGAGTTCTAGGGCCGCAAGGAAAATTCGGGCGAGGGGTAGATCTGTATTTTTTTCTAGTAGATTGAGGGCGCTACTCGAATTTTTACGGTAGAGATGCAGCGTTTCTCGAACTACGCGATCGCTCCGCTTGAGCACTTTGGACCAAAAGATGATTCGCTCTAGGATCAATGCAACCGCTACAAGAGAAAACCCCAGAAGCGGGTACATCACTTCCCCGCCTGCGGTAAACCAATTACCAGATTCCGCTGACATCTGTATTTCCATTGAATTTACGCCTTAGACAGCTTAGCAGCTATTCTGTTAGAAACCGCAGGGTGTGGAATGCATGAAACGTCAAGCCGATCGAACCATGATTAAAAAAGAGCGCTATATTGCCCTAGGGGCCTGTGTCTGCGGGCTGTTGCTGCTGTTGGGAACTCAATTGACCATCGCAAATCCACCGTCTACGGCGCTGCCGCTTCCTTCATTAGTGCGATCGTCTGCTTTGTCTTTGCAAGATTCAAGTCCCGTCGCCCTCCCGCCCATCTCAACCGCCAAACCAAAATCTGCCTCAAAACCGTCATCCAAGACCGCCAAACCAAAATCCATCTCAAAACCGCCAGCCAAACCGTCAGTCAAACCATCAGCCGGACCGTCAGCCAAGACTTTATGGGTTCAGAGTTTGCCTCCTGAGCAGGGCGGCGATGTTCATCAACTAGGGGATACTCGATGCCTCGAAAGGCCCGATCGACCTCGGGACTTGACGGAGCAGGAATTAGCGCCTCTCGCGGTTACCTTACCGCTGACCCGATTTCGATCGACGGCGACTGTTGCTTCGACGGCTGCTTCGACCACTCAAGAATCCGTGGTGTTGGCTCATCCTAGTAATTTTGGGTGGCGGTTTCTGCGGGACGTGTCCGGTCAGGGGGTTCAGAATGCGCCGATCGTCGTGCTGCACGAGACGGTGGGATCCTACGAGTCTGCGATCGGTCTATTCACAACACCCCATGATGACGAGGACGATCAGGTGAGTTATCACGCGCTGATTCGCCAGGATGGCAAAATTGTCTATACGGTGCCTCCGACTCGTCGAGCTTACGGGGCTGGAAATTCGGTGTTTGTAAATTCCGCTCGTCAAGAAGAATCCGTGAAAACGAGTCCGAGTTATCCTCCGTCCGTCAATAATTTTGCTTATCACCTTTCGTTGGTCTCTCCCGAAGACGGCTACGATAGTGATGCCGCAGGCCACAGTGGCTACACCCGATCGCAGTACGAGTCCTTGGCGTGGCTTATTGCCAAAACGGGAATCCCAGAAGATCGAATCACCACGCATCAATTGGTCGATCGGTCCGGGAGTCGCCGCGATCCGCGCAGTTTCAATGTGCCCTATTTTCTAGAACGACTTCGCAGCTACCCGCCTGGGAAAGAAATTGCGATCGGCTGTGGGTTTTGAGTTAATTCGTCTGATCGAGTAGCGGGTAGAAATGTCCGACTGGGCCTTGACCTGAGCCGATCGCCAGGGAATGTTCGAGGGCACGGGTGACGTAGGTTTTGGCGTCTTGGACGGAGATGCTGAGGGATTTGCCGAGGGCGAGGTTGGCGGTGATGGCGGCGCTGAGGGTGCATCCGGTGCCATGGGTGTGCGTTGTGTCTACGCTAGAGTCACCGAGGACGATGAGGGTGTCACCCGTTGCGAAGACGTCAATGCCTTTGAGCAATCCGGTCATACCGCCGCCTTTAACGAGGACCGCACGGCTCCCCCTGTCAAGGATTTTTTGGGCCGCGATTTTCATGTCATTTAGGGTGTGGATGTCGAGACCACTGAGGATTTGGGCTTCGTAGCGGTTGGGAGTGACGAGGCAGGCGCTGGGGATAAGGTGACGTTGGAGAGTGGCGATCGCATCATCGCTAATCAGACGTGCCCCGGTTCGAGAGACCATAACGGGATCGACGACAAGGTTTGGAATCTCTAGTTCGCGCATTCGGGCGGCGACGGCTTCGATAATTTCGACATTGAGCAACATGCCCGTTTTGGCGGCTTGGATACCGATGTCGCTGACCACTGCATCGATTTGTGCGATGACGGCTTCGGGAGAGAGTGCATCCACACGAGTGACGCCGATTGTATTTTGCGCAGTAATACAGGTGAGTGCGCAGGTGCCATGGACGAGGTGAAATGCGAAGGTCCGCAGATCCGCTTGAATCCCTGCTCCGCCACCACTGTCTGAGCCTGCGATCGTCAGTGCGACCTGAACCATATCCTGACCTTGAAATTGGATTGAACTAATTTAGATTATGATTCCTTATGGCTTAGCTCGCGACCAAGATTTTGGGTTCGGGTTCGGCGCAATGAACGACTTCACCCGCATAGCGAAGGCTAATGGACTGGACGCCAACGATCATGCGAGTCATTTCAGTGAAATAATCCCAGTCTTCCATCAGGACATCGACCATCCAAGGCTCACAGCAGTGAATGGAAAGACACTCATGGTTGACGCTGAGTTGGCAGAGTCCGAGGGGGTGGAGAAAAATTTGGCGTAACCGCTTCAATCGATGTTGGCTTAAGATGTGGCGGTCCTTTGCATTGAGTTCGGTGAACATAGTGATTTACCAAAAAATTGTCTGTTGTAGATACTGAACTAGATTGAACCCTATCTCCTAATCTAGCTTCACGGTAGGAACGCGGGTTGTTTGAGCGTTCTGCCGGGGGGCAGTTCAGGGTATTCAGTGGAAATACGGAATCTTATGTGTAAATCTAACGAGAACGTCTCGATCGATATCAGATTCAGTGCAAGGGTTCATACGCATTCGTTAAGATTGCGGTTCTAATGTCTACAGGATGAATGGAATGCTTTCCTGAAATTAGGAATACCATGTTTGACCTAGATGTCGGTGTGAAAGTTCCATGAACTCTTAAGCGCCATTTTGAAGCGTCATGATCAATCCGTGATTAATCGGTGTGAACTGTTGAACAATAGGGGAGACGATATGGGGAGACGACTGGCTTGGTTGGAAGGGATTCGGATGTTTGCGGCGGTTATTTTGTTGGTCTATCATGCGCAGCTTTTGTTGACCGACTATGCCTATACGCCTCAACCGACTGGATTAATAGAGAATTTTCGATTGATGTCAGCGGTGACGGAGCGTCTAGGCGACCCTGGATCGATCGGCTATTGGGCGGCGATGCCGATGTGGTTTGGGTTTCAGTTTGTGGATGTGTTTGTGTTGGTGAGTGGGTTTAGTTTGGTGTTGTCGCTGAAGGGGCAGGCGATGCGGTCGGGGGTGTTTGTGGTGGGGCGATGTCTGCGGATTTTGCTGCCGTTTTGGACGGTGGCGGCGCTGGCGTATCCGTCGCTGTGGCTATTGGGGACGCTGACGAAGAGCTATGTGCCGAATGCTTGGCAGATGTTTGCGGGGCTAACGTTTCCGCTGTTATTTGACTATAGTGGACGGCTGCTACTATCGACGAGCGGTCCTTGGTGGTTTGTGCCGTTGATTTTGAGTTTTGCGATCGCGTTTCCGGCGCTATGGTGGTTGCTGGAGCGATGGGGTTCGCGGAATTTCTTGATTCTTACGAGTGCGATTACTTTGGGATATCGATTGCTTGGAGTCTATGTTTTTGATGGGCACCCGACTTATACCATCATTTCTGCGACGGCGAGTTGGTTCCCGTTTCTGTCGATGTTGGCGAAGTTGAGTACATTTGCGTTGGGAATGGTGGTCGCTCGGCAGTTTCAAGCGGGACGTGGGGCGATTCTGTGGTCCGATCGGCGGGCTATGAGTGTTGGTGTTGTCACCTATGGTCTAGGATTTGTTGGAGAATTCTATCGAGTGGGATGGATTTTCAATGATGCATTGACTGCGATCGGATTAGCGTTGTTATGTATGGTTGTGTTTCGATATTTGTGTCTAAATCATTGGTTTTCGCGTCTATCGATAGTATTAGGTTCCTATAGCTATACCTATTTCTTATTGCATAATTTTGTGGTCGATCGGACGATTCGGCTCGTTATCCAAGGACGGCTAGATTCTTACTATCAGGTGTTGCCGTTCATGGTGGTGGGGACTCTGGGATTGGCGTTGATTGTGGATGCTGTGGTTCCACAGGTACGATCGGGTGCGATCGGTCTTTTTCGGTGGATGGATAGACGATTGCGTACATCCGTGTCTGCCGAACGTTCGTCTATCAAATGAAGGATGACCGATCGGGTTAGGCAGGTAGACTATTGGGGAGTCCTTTATCTAACAACTGCCATGATTTCGCAATCTTCAGCTCAAGCCCGATCGATCGTTTTCACGGTTCCGGATATGATGTGTGGATCCTGTGGGAAGAAGATTATTACGGCGGTCACGATGTTAGATGAATCGGCTGTCGTGACGGCAGATCCAGAGACGAAATGGGTGACAGTTTTGACGAGGTGCGATGAAGGGCTGGTGAGGGATGCGATCGAACAGGTGGGGTTCGAGGTGGCACTGTAGGGGCGTCTCGTAATAGAACTTAACCTCTGCCTAGACGATCGATTGTGCTTCTAATCCAGATTCTGAGATACGATCGGCATAACTTGTCGTATTTCATCTGAAGTAGCTGCTATGGAACCGTTTGACGATGCTCTAGAGAAAACTGCGATCGGTGAATTTGATGTCACGCTGAAGCGGCTGACTAGAAACTGGGCTGTGACGAAGAAAGCACTCAATGAGTGGGATTTTAAAACGTCTCGCCAATCCTTGGAAACCCTCAACACCGAACTCTCTCAGGTGGAAGAGCAATGGACGGCGCAGGCGGCGGTTTTGAAGCAGGCTATTGAGGTGGACCAGGGATTTGTGGATTCCGATGAGTACCCGGCAGCGGTTGAGGCGGCGTTGCAGGCAGCGGGGGTTCCGGTGAGAGGAGCTTTTCCCAACTATGAATTTCCGCCGTTTAAGTTGGTGTTCAATGTTGAGCAAGGGAATATCCGGCTGAGTGTGGGACGGCGATCGCAGCAGACTAAAGCGTTTGCGCCGCAGCAGCTTGCGCCTTGGGTGGAAGGGCAGTATCGCAAGGTGATTGAGAGTAAGTTTGATGCGACTCGGTTCTGCCGGGAGTTGCTGAGTGCCTATGAAATGCTGAATCGGTTGATGCTGAATCAAGAGACGATCGCCTGGGGAAACTCGGTGCTGTTGAAAGATATTTACCGTCTTCTGACGCTGAAACAAACAACAAGGCAGGATTATCCGGAAGCCTTATTTGTGTTTGATTTGGCGCGGCTGAAGGAACAATCTGAAATTGTTTACGAGAAATATCAGTTTGACTTGGAACCGTCGCGGAATCAGGCCAGCAGCTTTTTGCTCGTGAATAGTCAGGGGCAAGAAAGTCGAGTGAGTACGTTGGCGATTCATGTAGCGGATTAGGAGATGAATCATGCGAATGAATGAAGTGGATATTGATGCGTTATTGTCCGGTGAGCCGCCTGTGAGTCCGGAACTGTTAACGGCGATGACGTTGGGGCGCGATCGCTGGTTGGATTGGTTGCGCGATCACTATTTGGCAAACTATATTGCCGATGGCGGAAGTAAGGTGAAAGTGCTTGTAGGGGGCGCGGGGACGGGGAAGACGCATTTGCTGGGCTGCGTGTTGCAGGATGCGCAGACCTTGGGCTATGAGACGGTGCGATTGTCGGCGTTAGAGTATCGGCTGAATGATTTGCCGGGGCTTTATCGGGCGATCGTGCATCAGTTGGACATCCAGGAAATTGTTAGCGGTCTTTGTCGTCAGGTCGCCAAACAGTTGGGCTACGGGCAGTATGACAACTCTGATGAAATCCTATCGCTATTGATTGAAGATCAAGGTTTGACGCGGGATTTGGCGATTCATGAAATTAAACGCACGATCGGCTTAGTAATTAAAGATAGCGATTTAGGATCATCCTTTCGTGCTTTTGCCTACAGTGTCGTTAGCAATCGGTTGATCGTGGGCAATGAGGACCAAGTTAAGATTGCGCTGAAGTGGCTGGCGGGTGAAAAACTGGAGCGCCATCAGAAGCAATCGACGATGTTGTATGAGCGGTTGCAGAAGACGAATGCGCGCTATTGGTTGAATTCACTCATTCGGTTGCTGCACCTGGCGGGAATGACGGGGCTGGTGGTGGCTATTGATGATTTGGCCACCATGACCGAACGCCATCCGGAAACGCGGCGCTATCGCTACACGGCGAATGGCATTAAAGATACCTGCGAATTGTTTCGGCAAATTATTGATGATGCGGAACTGCTGGATCATTTTCTATTGCTGTTAGCGGGACGACGGGAGATGATCGAAGACGATCGTCGGGGCTTTAAAAGTTACGAGGCGCTGTGGATGCGGTTGCAGAGTGGACTCTTGCCGATCGATAGGTTCAATCCATTGGCGGACATTGTGGACACAGACGTGCATCTAGTGGCGCAGGGGCGGGGATTCCCGGAGCAGGTGCAGACGAAATTGCGATCGCTATTTCAAGAGTCGGGTTATCAGTTGCACGATCGTGAAGCTCCAGAACTGTATGAACACAGTCAACTCAGAGCGAGAGTAATTGAGACGACGTTTATGGCAATGGAGGAGGGTTAAATTATGGAACGCTCAGTAGAACGTCAAGTAGAATTTAAAACAGAACGCTACGAGGCATCCCGCCGAAAAGCCATTACGGTTGTTGAATCGCTTCGAGCTGGGATTCCGACTCGTAATTCTACTCGGGAACTTCCGGACCTGCGTGAATCGCTAACGGACTTGATTCGTAAGGATTTAACGCATTTTGTGAAAGGCGATCGTCCGCTGGGTCGGTTAGCTTGGGGTCCCTACGGCCAAGGTAAAACTCATGCCCTAACGACGGTTGAGCACGCTGCGTTGGATATGGGTTTTGCGGTGAGTCGGGTGTCGCTGAATCGTGAGGTGTCGTGTCATCATTTGTTGAATTTCTATGGGCGAGTGGCGTCGGAGATTCGGACGCCAGACTCGAAGCTCATGGGCTTGACGAAAGCGTTGAGTTCTAAGAAGGCGGGGGATTTGGGCCGATCGCATATCCTAGATGACGATCGCTATAGTCATCCGCTGCCGTCGATTGTGCTGGAAGACTATTTCTATAGTCAGGGCGAGGAACAGGATCTTTTGTATGGGGATCTGACGGGAACTCGCCTGAGTGGTCCGGAGCTAAAACGGATTCATCGAGGCTGTCGGGGCGATGCGCTTCCTAAGTTTGAGACGAATTTTCGGGCCACTCAGCACGGCACGGCCTACTTTGGGATGATGGCTGATGCGATCGCTATGTGTGGCTATAAGGGTTGGGTGTTGCTCCTCGATGAAGTGGAACTGGTGGGACGCCTCGGTAAGATGGGTCGTCTGCAAGCCTATCGCAATCTCAATTGGTTGTTAAATTGGACCGATCGCCCGATTCAGCGCGATGGGGAAATGGAATTATTTTCGCAAAATCCTTATCCGATTTATACCTTTGGGGTAGTGGCGTCGAGTTTGCGAAATGACGTGTGGTTTAGCGGGACGACAACGTTGACGGCGAAGAACGATCGCGTCCAGATCCCGGAGTTGGCCGTCGATAAGTTTGGGGCTGAGGCAGGGACCGTGATGCGATCGTTTTTCGAGCAGGCGGTGAGTTCGCACTGTCCGACGATTAAACCGTTAGAAACGGCGAATTTGGTGACGTTGTTGGAGCATCTTGTGATTTTGCACGGGACGGCCTATGCGTGGGATTCGCGGTTGGATGTGTCGAATTTGGTGCGATCGGTGGGGAGTCAGCCGATTCGGACACACATTCGGGCGACGTTAGAGGCGTTGGATATGGCGTATTTGTATCAGGAGGACGTGAGGTTTGGGTCGATCGAGCTAGTGGAGTCGTCGGTGCGGGAGGATGCGGATTTCTTTGCAGAGGATCCGTAGGGGCGTTGGCGCAGAGACTAAAAGAAACATAGGTTATGGATATGACATTTCATTTTTTTAAACACTCTACTTTTGAAGCTCTTGTTGAAACAATTCGTGTGCGACCAGGCATGTATTTGGGAAAAGCGCCTCTAACGGGACTTTGGTGTATGTTACTTGGCTATGATATGGCTGTACAAGAGCATGGAATTTCAGAATTAGAACAACTCGATCGTCGCCTTGAACAAGCATTTGACAATTGGTTACGACAACAGTTTGGTATGGGTAATGCAATTGGATGGTATCTCTTCATCATTAACGAGACTCCATCAGAAAGAGAAGCATGGAATCGTTTTCTTAAACTCTGGGACAATTTTTACAATTCTACATCGAATATTTCTCAACAAATCTTAGACCTAAGAGACTTTGATGAGCGATGACTTTTTGCTATCTTGATAGGACGCTCTCGATCGCGCTATGATTTACTTAAGTCAGTTCACGTAAAATGTGGAATTAAAAGGATCTCTGAGGTAAAAATTATGCAAATTACGATTGATATCCCTGATGATATTGCTGCCCAATTGCTTCAAAACATTACTGATCTCTCCCGTCGCACTCTTGAATCTCTAATAGCCCAAGCTTATCGAGACGAAATTCTCACATCTGCTGAGGTTGGTAAAATCTTGAATCTCGATCGTTGGCAAGTCGAAACCTTTCTCCACAAAAATCAAGCTTATCTGCACTACAACAATCAAGACCTTGATGTCGATCGCGTGACTCTTCAAAAACTTCGCCTTGATATAGACTAGACCATCATGATCGTTATTGCTGATACTTCTCCCGTTTGTTATCTCGTGATAATCGATCAAATTGATTTGCTGTGCCATCTCTATGGTTCAATTACCATTCCTCCGATCGTACAGGCTGAATTGGAATCCCCTAATGCTCCTTCATCAGTTCAAGACTGGATCAAAAAACCACCGTCTTGGCTAACCATTCAATCTCTCAATAAACCTCCTGACCCTAGTCTGAATCGGCTTGATCCGGGTGAACAAGCTGCGATCGCGTTAGCAGAACAACTCAGTGCCAATCTACTGCTGATTGATGAACGGATGGGGCGACAAATTGCGCAACAGCGTGGACTCAACATTATTGGACTCGTTGGGGTGCTCGACGAGGCGGCTACCTGTAAGCTGATTGACCTTCCGACGATTGTCGATCGACTTCAACAGACGACTTTCCGAATCTCACCTCGCATCCTAGAAAGTCTACTTCAGAAGCATCTTAGGTGAGCTAGCGCGATCGCAAAAGCCAGAATATTCGCTATCCTAAGGATAATTGCTTCGATGGCCTACGACTGACCCGACCGGAGGCCATCGCGTTTCCCATGCCTAATCTTTCGTCCTATCTGAAGTCTATGCATCGCCATTGGTCGTGATTGGACTAAATCGATTAAAATGGCAAAGTAGATTCATTGGATTAATCCCCATGACGCTCATTCTTGATCTACCACCCGAAATCACACAATATCTTACTGAAAGTGCGATCGCGCAGGGGCTTTCGACTGAAGATTATACGATTCAAGTCTTACGAGAACGTCTGCCGCTACCAGAAAAATCGCAGCAACTCATTGATCTGTTGCAGTCTTGGATTGATGAACCAGATGACCAGGAACAACGATCGACGGGGCAGTATTTGATTCAAGTTTTAGATGAAGATCGGACGAGCGATCGGTTACTATTTCCCGCTGAGTTGAAGGGGATTAGCTGGTGAGTCAGACTATTTTGCTGGATTCTGGACCGATCGGTTTGGTGACGAATCCTAAACTTTCCGTTGAGGGAATATCTTGTGCGAATTGGTTGCAATTGATAATATCGAATGGGCATCGGGTTATCATCCCAGAAATTATCGATTATGAAATTCGTCGTGAGTTGATTCGAGCAAATAAGATCAATGGACTCAGGCGACTTGAACAGTTGATTACGTTGGGTGAATATCTGCCTATTACGACAGCGGCAATGCGACAGGCGGCGTTGCTTTGGGCGCAGCTCGGCAGCAGGGACAACCAACAGCGGGCGATAAGACGATCGATGCGGATGTGATTCTCGCAGCGCAAGCAATGACATTAGCGGTTAGTGATGTTGTGATTGCGACGACGAATGTAGGACATCTATCTCGATTTGTGCAAGCTGATTTGTGGCAGAACATCCGGTAAGTTGATGGACTTGCGGGGACGATCGATCACTAAACCCAAATATTCGTTATCCTCAGGAGAATTGCTTCTTCGATGGTCTACGACTGACCGGAGGTCATCGCGCTTCCCCATGCCTGATTTTCGTCTTATCTGGAGTCTGTACGTCGCTATGATGAACAGTGGTGGGGTCTTTACACGTTGACACCAGGATCAGGGGAGGCCGATCGAGTGGCGGCAGGAAGAATAACGTTATAGTGATAGATAGATATTGTCTCAGACGGGAAGCTATGATTCCTATCCCTATCACGCCAATTGGATAGTGCGATCGCTGGCAAGACTTCTTCCTGAGAACCGTCCCTCACCCAAGATTGATCGGCTATGCGATCGCTGGAGTCGGTAAGCTCTCAGTGGGAACCATTTGGATTTCGATGCGTTGTCCGAGTGCCTCTCCAATACGTTGTAGCATCGACAATGAATGTCCAGCATCTTCTAGTCTAGCAATCACCGATTGTTTACTCCCAATCAAATCCGCTAATTGTTGTTGAGTCAGACCTGCTTGTTTTCTAGCGGTATAAATTAGTTGTGCTACTTTTGCATTGAGTGATGCTTCTCTCAATAGATCTTGCAAAGCTGGATCATTTTTAATGTGACGACGATTCATAATCTCAACTGCATCATTTGTTTTACTCATGCTCGTCTTCCTCTTCGTAGGTATGGATTTCTGGATTTGCTGTAAATAAACAAGCCCCTGTTATCAAACGTGAATCCCACTTCAGAGACTGAGGAAACAACCGATCGACCTTCTAATGCTCTACTTATTCAACTGTAATTTGTACCGATCGAAATTGCTGCCGATCATCGAGTTGCCAAGCCGTTGTGGCACTCACAGAACCGCTGTCTACGCTGCAAATTACGTAGATATATTCAGACCACGCAAGAGTTCGATCGCACTCTGAAGGATTCGCTGGATGATCCGGGTGAGAGTGATAAATTCCTACAATTTCTAGATTATTTAGGCGTGCTGTTTTCATCGCCGCTAGCATTTCTCTAGGGTCAATTTCATAGCGATCGCGAAGACTTCGATCGGCTTCTTCTGGATGATGCCAAACATTAGTCGTCGGGATGATTTGATGGATTTGAAATGTATTATTTTCTAGCGTTCCTAACATCAATCCGCAGCCTTCTTGAGGATAAGCGGCTTGGAGATGATCATGAAGAGTTGCGAGATAATGAGGGGCGATTATAAATTTCATTGTTATTTTAAATCTCGATAAAACCCGACGAGCTTAGCCACCACAGCCTCAATAGCCATGCCATCAGTGACAACTTCCACGGCATCTACGGCTTGCTTCAGGGGTGCGATCGCTCTTGTGCTATCTTTTGCATCCCGTTCCGCAATAGATGTAATGAGATCACTCAAATCCGGAACCGATTGTCCTTGGCGTTCGAGATCGTTTTGCCGACGACGAGCGCGTTCTTGGACCGTGGCCGTCAGAAAGACTTTGACCTCCGCATCCGGGAAAACATGAGTCCCAATGTCTCGGCCCTCAAGCACCACTCCGCCTCGACGACTGCATTCGCGCTGTTGGTGTACGAGGGCTTGACGAACTGCCGCTTGGGCTGCAACCGCAGAGACGTTGGCGGTGACGTCAGAGGTGCGGATGGCGGCGGTGACATCGTGACCGTTGATGGAGACGAGATCGTCCGTGAGCTGGATGTCGCAATTTCCGACGAGTTCCGCTATTGCGGGTTCATCCGAAATCGTAATGTCGGAGTCCATAACCAGCCACGTAATCGCCCGGTACATTGCCCCAGTGTCGAGATAAAACAAGCCTAATTCTTTTGCCACGAGCTTCGTGACGCTGGATTTTCCGGCCCCGGCAGGACCGTCGATCGCCATAATCGGTTTGCGGGTGCGGAGGAGGAGATTGTCGATGAGTCGCGTTGATCCTATTTTTGCGGCGATCGCTAGCAATCCATTTTCCTCAATAGATGCGATCGGTTGTAGAGTTATGGGGTCCACTAGGGCTATGTACTCTAGCGTTAACGATGCCGTCTTCTCAAACTCTGTTTTAACGGCTTGAATCAGAATGCTCGATCGGTGCTCTCCTGTTTTAAATAAATCTTCTGCCTGTTGGAGACTTTGGTACAAAATCGCGGCGTCGTCTTTCTGTTTAGCGTTTAAGTAAGTATTGCGAGAACTCATCGCCAAACCGCTGGATTCCCGAACGATTGGGCATCGAATCATTTCAACAGGAACGTTTAGATCCTTCACCATGCGGCTCAAAATTGCTAACTGTTGTGCATCCTTTTGGCCGAAGTAAGCGCGGGTAGGCTGGATGAGATTGAAGAATTTAGAAATAATCGTAGCCACCCCTTCAAAATGTCCCGGACGCGATGCTCCACAAAGCTGGGACTTCATGGACTCTGGCACCACGACGAGGGTCTTTTGCGTCTGGATTCCGGCGGTGCTATTGAGGTCTAGTTCTTCCGGCGTCGGCATAAACAAAATATCAACCCCGGCGGCTTCACAGAGTCTGCGATCGTTTTCCACAGCACGCGGATAAGCGCCCAAGTCTTCCGCTGGACCAAACTGGAGTGGGTTGACAAAAATGCTAGCCACCACCCATATGTTTTCCTGACGCGCCCTTTGCATGAGGCTGAGGTGGCCTGCGTGCAGCGCGCCCATGGTGGCTACGTAGCCTAGGGAGGTATCTGGCGAACGCTTCACCTGCGCGAGATAGCACCGCAAAGCTGCAATAGTCGTAAACACACGCACAGGAATCCCTCCAGAAGATCTTGCGATCGATACTGCTGTCCCGCCATGGTGGGCGAATCAACAGGACTCAATAAACAGGACTCAATAAACATTATGTAGTGTATCCCTTAACCCGGCCAACCCTCCATCTTCCCTGGGTTAAGCAATCCATGGGGATCGACCTGTTTTTTGAAGTTGACCTGAGCGCGATCGACCTGTTTCATGCCGCCTGCCTCAAGAGTGTAAGCGTGAGGATTAAAAATAAATGCGCCGTTCTTCTCGTGATAGTCAATGATGTCCTGCAATCGTTCCGGTGACGAAAATTTGACAAGCTGCAAGGCTCCGGGCGTAGCACGACCGTCCACTCGCATAAATTCCAAGTGCATCATCACTTCATTGCCAAAATGGTCATAGCAGTTCTGCACTAGGTTCAAATCTGGGTCGTAGGGGAATAAAGTTTGTAAATAGGTCAAATTAGCATCGGTGCTGCGGGCTAGAAGCGTGGTGTGGTTCCAGGTGTATTCATAAATCGGAGTGCCTTTGCTGGCCTCTTCTGCGGTCTTGTATAGGACAATTTCGCCGCCCAAGGTTGATGCAAGTTTTTGCAATGCTGGGTAGGATTCTTCAGAGACCATGACGAATGCGGTATGAGATCCTTTGGGAATGACTTCGCGTAAATTTGTAAAATACTGGGCGATCGGATTTGCAAACACGGTGACTAGTTTTTTAATCATGCCATCGGAATCGCTTAAGGCTTGCCCAAAGCTTGCGGCCTGCATAAAGGTCGGAAACGCGACGATCGCTTCTGACCAAGGATAGGCTGGAGCTAAAGGCATCTCGACTTCGGTGATAATGCCGTTGGTCCCGTAGGCATGGGCGACTTGATACACGTCATCGCCCCGCAGCGTGATTACCCTGGGTTCATCTTCTAAAGTCACCAAACGAATGGCTCGAATATTGCCCCGATCGCGCAGTTGGCCGTACGTGACCGATCCGACTCCGCCACTGCCACCCCCGATGAAGCCGCCAATCGTTGCACTACGGTAGGTTGAGGGAGTCATTCTGAGTTCCCAGCCCGAAACCCGAGTGACGCGATCGATCGCCGAAAGTTTGGTTCCTGCTTCAGCGCACACCCAACCGGGTTCCACGGATTTGACGGCATTCATTCGGGTCATATCTAGCACGATGCCGCCGTTTAGAGGCACGGATTGGCCATAGTTCCCAGTTCCTGCACCCCGCACCGTGATTGGGATCTGGTGTTTTACGGCAGAGCGGGCGATCGTCAAAACCTCGGCTTCATCGGTGGGACGAAGCACGAGGTCCGCGCGTTTGTCCGCAAAGATCGGCTGCAAAATCGGACTGAAATAGTAGTAATCCTGGGAGAGTTTGGCAACCTGCACCGGATCGATGACCTGCTCAATGTCCGACAGTTCAGCCCGAAGGTTCGCTAAAGCGGCTAGATCGTCTGTGGAGTTGTCGGTCATCGAAGTCATGGTGTCGTCTCAATTGCGTTGTTGGTACAGCTTCCTCATCATCTCACGGGACTTCTTGATCGTGGGATCTTGCTCAATCTTCTTTTGATTGGCTTCAAGGCGTTGCTGAAAGGCTTTCCCGTCGGCCTCTGTTTTGATCGATCCATACTGGTTGAGCAGCGCTGTTTGCTCGGCTATTAGTTGCTTTGCGGCATCGGACATGGGCGTTTCGTTTTCAAAACGCTGTTGGGCCGCCCCTAATTTATTTTGCAAGTCCTTGATGGTCTGAAAATTTTCTTTCATCACAAAGGGCACCCCGTCTTTATCGAGTTCGTTGGGGTCACGTCGCCTCTCAGGTTTGACATCGTTCACGCCGCACAGATGGTCCAAAAACTGCACTTGACCGCTTCCCATCTTGACGTAGCACGTTGGTTCGACTCCGGGTGCTGGCTTCACTGAAGGCGTTTTAAAGTTACGAGATGCTGTGACTTTAAAGGGATACAGTTGCAAAGTCGGCTGGGGATTCGAGGGGCTAAATTGTGGTCTTCGAGCTTCGGCTTTTTGGGGGATGAGCGAGAGGGCGATCGTGCTCAGTAGAAGCAGGATTGCAGTTGAAGAGAAGCGCATAAAGGTGTCCTGGATGTCTTATGAGTGTTTACCCTTATCAACCGCCGATCGACGCTTATGCACTTAGTCAGGATCGACGTAAACTTTAACGCAACACGCGTTTGATAAACCCGCGATAGATGGTTTTTCCCGCTTCATTCAGATGGACGCCATCAAAAGTGAGGTCTTCCCGCAGCTCGTTCCCGTCGTACAGCTCTTCCAATCCCTCCATGACTACCGGGACGCCTTGCTCTTGGGAAATCTGATCGATTAGACGATTAATCTCATCCACACGGGGAAGCGGTCCCGCCGACAGGGGGTTTTGGCTGGCGGCTAGGGTGGAATAAAAGGCCGGAACAAGCGTGATCTGCTTGGCTCCCATCGATCGGACGAGATTTAGAGATTCCCGTAAGTTGGTGACAAATTGGGCATCCGAAATGGTGTACATCGCATCATTCGTCCCTATTGCAATTACGGCTCGATCGCAGCCCACCCGATTATTCGTTAATATCTGCAACTGTGTTCTGAGCGACACAGTACTGAGTCCACCTGTGCCAAAATTTACATTACTAGTACCGAGTGTTTGTCCGAGTCCAGACGAGATTGAGTCCCCAAACAAGCAAGCTGAATAGATCTGGTTTCTACTTTGACTCGCTTGTAAATTAATCTTTGCAGTCCACCAGGGTAACGTGGGGAGATTGTCGGGGCGGGGGGCTTGGAGGGCGGCGGTTAGAGGCGCTACTAGAAGCAGGGTGACCGTAATGGCGATCGAACAAAGTACTACAGTTTGCCAAGAAAATTGGGGTTTCATAAGCTTAGATTGCATGAGCGTGTCTGACAGAAAGTATGTTCCCGAGT
>JAYUJY010000173.1:0-1177 GCA_043764895.1 Synechococcales cyanobacterium
GCATACCTAGGGCGATCGCACCCAAAATCACCACGCCCGGAAGACTCGCTAACGGATTGCCATTCATGCCTGTGAGCCAAGTTGGAACCGAGGCGATCGAATCTTATACGTCCGGTGGATGGAACCCTCGATCGCTTAATACTTGTCGTAAGTTAACAACGCCTTCTCGATTAGTCTGTAAGAGAAGAACCGTTGCTCGTCCAATTGCGGTTGTTCCTAACATGGTTATTGTGTCGTCACTCCAAATAAAGTGATCTGCCCACTGCATCTGACGGGGATGAAAGATTGGGACCATTTGATTAGAGATTAAGTCGATTGAGTCGATTTTGTTGGATTTATAACTATTACAGCTTGGACAAGCTAGGGCGAGATTTTCCAACGTGGTTTGACCATTACGGCTGACTGGAATAATATGCTCAATCTCAAAGTTGTTGGGTGAAAATTTGGCTTGAGAACGACAGTATTCACAGATGCCTTGGCAACGATCGAAGACTTGTTTTCTCAATAAAATAGAGATGTATTCTCGGGACATCGTTCAATCCATTATGTCAATTGTGAAGGATCTACGTAAATCCTGCGCCTTGAACGCCGAGATCCTCCATCACTTGGATTAATGAGATTTGTCGAAGGTCTGCAAGTTGAGCCAACGCTTGAATCCGTTGGGCACCCAAGAGTTCCATTCGATCGCTGAGTTGGATGAGTTCTTGATGTTCTCCTTCAGTTAAGGTTTCTCCATCCCGTTTTTGCGCCAGGGTTTGATAGCGATGATAGGACTCGGGAGGCAGTGCTCGATTGATTTGCATCAAAAGTTCTGTTTCCTGTGGTTCTAAAACGGGTGCTTTCTTTCGAGCACGCAGCCAATAGACGCGATCGGCTAACCGATCAAGCTCGGCAGTATCGAGTTCATCTACTTTTAGAAGAAGTTCATCGACGCTCATTCTAATCACAATTAGAGAATGAACCTATTATAAACGATAAGAATCTGGACAAATTAGGCACCTATATAGGGCGACTCCCAACGACTTCCAGAACCTTCAACTCAACAGCCATCACAATTTCTTAGGCTAAATTAGCGTCTTAGCCGCCGCATACCTAGGGCGATCGCACCCAAAATCACCACGCCCGGAAGACTCGCTAACGGATTGCCATTCATGCCTGTGAGCCAAGTTGGAACCGA
>JAYUJY010000174.1:0-66657 GCA_043764895.1 Synechococcales cyanobacterium
GGTCTCTGGAAAGATAGATTTGTAGGGGCATGGCACGCCGTGCCCCAAACCCAACGGAGAGGTTCTAAATACCTGGCTTATTTACGCCGCATGATACTACGCCAAAACAGCCCGTAAACTCGCCAACCGATCGGGAACAATTCGATAATAAATCCACGTCCCTCGGCGCTCTTTTTCCACCAGTCCCGCCTCATACATCACCTTCAAATGATGCGAAACCGTCGGCTGCGATAGCCCCAGCGTCTCCACCAATTCACAAGCACACACTTCCCCATTCGGCTGTGCGGCGATCAAACTCAATAATTGTAACCGTGCAGGTTCGCCCAAAACCCGAAAAATAACAGCTAACCGAAACGCCTCATCCGGGGTCAGTTGACCTGCGAGAATGGAAGGACAACACTCGATCGAACTAATCACGGGTTTGACAAGAGCTTTCATGATTCTTATCTTGACACAATCACCCTCATTTGCGAAGATATTAATCTTAATCAATATTGACTTTCATCGATATTGATTGAGATTCACCTTAACCCAGGGTAGTGAGTGAAAAACGACGCGCGGGAAGTACTAGCTGAATTCATTGGAACCTTTACGCTCATTTTTATGGGAACGGGTGCGGTGATAGTCAACCAAATTAGTCAGGGTACCCTAACGCACTTAGGCGTTAGCGGTGTGTTTGGGGCGGTAGTTGCAGCGTTGATCTACGCCCTAGGTCACATTAGTGGCGCACATCTGAATCCTGCGGTGACTCTTGCGCTTTGGCAAGGCGGTTTCTTTCGGCGACATCGTGTTTTTCCTTACCTTTTGGCTCAGATTTTAGGCGCGATCGCAGCCTCTAGCCTGTTGCTAATTATTTTCGGTCCTGTTGCGAATCTAGGTGCAACCTTGCCGCTTAACAACAACTGGCAGCAATCGTTTGTTCTGGAAATCATATTGACCTTTATATTAATGTTAGTGATTTTTGGGGCGGCAGTAGACCCTCGATCGCACCAGAGTTTTGCAGGACTGGCGATCGGGCTAACGGTGGGGCTAGAGGCGGCTTGCATGGGACCGATTACAGGCGCAAGTATGAACCCAGCGCGATCGTTTGGACCTGCGTTGCTGAGTGGTATTTGGCAACATCAATGGCTGTACTGGATCGCACCTATTATTGGCGCACAGTTGGCGATGCGGGTTTACCGATTGCTCTCAAATACGGGTTTAGATGATATTGCGAATTTGAAACAACCCATTAACTTAGGAGAATAATCATGAAACGTGTGATGTTTGTGTGTAAGAAAAACTCTGCTCGATCGCAAATGGCCGAAGGTTTTGCGAAGCATTTGGGCGCAGGAAAAATCGAAGTAACGAGTTCAGGTTTAGAGAAGAGTTCGGTCAGACCTGAAGCGATCGCTACGATGAAGGATGCGGGAATTGATATCACGACACAAACTTCCAATGCCTTGAGTGAATTCAAATCTAAAGATTTTGACATTGTAATTTCGCTGTGTGGATGCGGGGTAAATCTGCCGCCAGAGTGGGTTCAGCGTGAGGTGTTTGAAGATTGGCAATTGGACGATCCAGCAGAGCAGCCCGAGATCTTCCCCCGCGTTCGGGATGAAGTGAAGGCGCGAGTTGAGACCTTGATCGCATCGATTTAATCCAGGGCATTGATCACTGGGTAATTTCTAGGAATAAGTTTACCGGAAGCCCCCAACCCCCAATTCTGGGGGCTTCGGAATCATGCTCCCCCAGAATTGGGGGCTGGGGGGCTTCCGGGTAAGTTCTTTATTAAAAACAAGCCCTAATTCATTAATTTAACAGCATTAACAATGTCGCAACTTACAAACACGGACAACCTATTTAATCACCCACCAAGAATCCTATTTCTTTACGGTTCACTGCGCGATCGATCGTACAGCCGATTACTCGCCGAAGAAGCCGCTCGGATTATGACAGACTTGGGCGCAGAGGTGAAATTCTTCGATTCGCGGGATCTTCCTCTTCAGGGCAGTGTGCCAGACACCCATCCAAAGGTTCAAGAACTCCGCGAACTGAGCCTGTGGTCGGAAGGGCAAGTGTGGTCTAGCCCAGAGATGCATGGGCAAATTACGGGCATCATGAAAAATCAGATTGACTGGATTCCACTGACCCTAGGATCGGTCCGTCCGACCCAAGGAAGAACCCTCGCCGTAATGCAAGTCAGCGGCGGATCGCAATCGTTTAATTCAGTCAATACGATGCGGCTTCTCGGTCGATGGATGCGGATGTTCACTATTCCCAATCAATCTTCGGTCGCAAGAGCCTATAAGGAATTTAATGACGATGGCACCATGA
The DNA here is from genome assembly GCA_043764895.1 of Synechococcales cyanobacterium. Lineage (GTDB taxonomy): Bacteria > Cyanobacteriota > Cyanobacteriia > Leptolyngbyales > Leptolyngbyaceae > JAAFJU01. The sequence continues at coordinate 2,317 of JAYUJY010000174.1, forward strand.
AAGACTCTGCTTACCGCGATCGGGTTGTGGATGTCATGGAAGAACTTTACAAATTTACAATGCTACTGAGAGACAAAGTAGATTACCTCACCGATCGACATAGCGAACGAAAAGAAGCCGCTAAAAAAGTGTCTCAGGAATGATTCTGCGACTCGTTAGTGACTCGTTAGTGACTCGCTATGAGGATCAAATATTGCGATTTTTGGGTTCTGTGAACGATGACAGAGCAAAGTATAGACTAATAGCCCTCTAAAAGCATGATATTTTAGAGGGCTGATACGGTTTATCCCCTAGTTCTGACGGAGTGATAGTGCATGATCGCACAACGGAATTCATTGAAGCGCAGCCGCAAAAATTTCATTGAGTGGCTGACAGCGGAGGACCGCAGTGGAAAAAATGCTCATCACCAACAGCATTCTTGGTGGAAAGTGATGTGTCTGACCGGAGTCGATTATTTTTCGACCCTAGGCTATCAGCCCGGAATTGCCGCTTTGGCCGCCGGGGCACTCTCGCCGATCGCCACCCTGATTTTGGTATTGCTCACCTTGTTTGGAGCGCTGCCCATTTACCGGAAGGTCGCGGCCATTAGTCCCCATGGTGAAGGCTCGATTTCGATGTTGGAGCGGTTGCTGCGGTGGTGGCAGGGCAAATTATTTGTGCTCTGTCTGCTGGGATTTGTCACCACTGATTTTATTATCACTATTACCTTATCCGCCGCCGATGCCACCGCGCACATTGTTGAAAATCCATTCATTCCCGCAGCGCTTCATCATCAAAATGTTCCCATTACATTGCTCCTAGTTTGTATGCTGGGAGCAGTTTTTTTGAACGGGTTTCACGAAGCGATCGGACTGGCGGTTGTACTCGTGATTGCGTATTTGGGACTGAATTTTGTGACGATCGGCGTTGGAATTCAACACATCATTAGTAATCCAGTTGTTATTCAGAATTGGAAGACGGCACTGTTCACGAATCATGGAAGTCCTTGGATGATTTTGGGGACGGCCTTGATGCTCTTTCCAAAATTGGCCTTAGGCTTATCGGGATTTGAGACGGGGGTTGCGGTTATGCCGCTCGTAAAGGGCGATCACGGTGAAAACGATATTCCTGGACGCGTCCGCAACACTCATAAACTATTGAGTACGGCAGCGTTGATTATGAGTTTCTTCTTGATTACCAGTAGCTTTATCACGACGCTACTCATCGAACCTGCGAAGTTTCAACCCGGTGGACCCGCCAACGGTCGCGCCCTCGCCTACTTAGCCCACACCTACTTGGGCGATGTTTTTGGGACTGTTTATGACCTGAGTACGATTTCGATTCTGTGGTTTGCCGGAGCGTCTGCCATGGCGGGACTGCTCAATATTGTGCCACGCTACTTGCCGCGCTATGGGATGGCTCCTAACTGGGCGAGGGCGACCCGTCCGCTGGTGCTGGTCTATACTGCGATCGCCTTTGTTGTAACAATCTTGTTTAGAGCTGACGTAGAAGCTCAGGGTGGGGCCTATGCAACGGGCGTGTTGGTCCTCATGAGTTCAGCGGCCTTTGCCGTAACGTTGGCGGCTTACCAGCGTCGATCGCGTCGTAGGGCCGTGATGTTTGGGTTGATTACTTTAGTATTTTTCTACACGACTATTGTCAACATTATTGAGCGTCCCGATGGCGTGAAGATTTCGGCCTTCTTTATTAGTGCGATTATTCTCACGTCGCTAGTTTCTCGGATTTGGCGATCGACTGAAATCCGATCGGATGCCGTTGAAGTCGATGAGTTGGCGGCTGAATTCATTGCCGTTGAGAGTCAACATACCATTCGGCTAATTGCCCATCGCAGTCGCGGCGACAACAGTGACGAGTACTTCTATAAAGAACAAGAAATTCGCAATGACAATACCATTCCAGAGAACTCTCCTGTGTTGTTCTTAGAAGTCAAAATATCGGATGCATCTGAGTTTGAAGAAAAAATTATGGTTCGCGGCTTTGAGATTGACGGCTACCGTGTTCTTCGGGTCCAGAGTCCGGCGGTCCCCAATGCGATCGCTGCTGTCCTCTTGCATATTCGCAACGAAACTGGAAAGCTTCCCCACGCCTATTTCGGCTGGGTCGAAGGCAATCCGGTGCAATATTTGATGCGATATTTGTTGTTTGGGGAAGGGGATACGGCGGTGGTGACGCGAGAAGTTCTTCGGCGGGCTGAGAGCGACCCGAAAAAGAGACCTTCTGTTCATGTGAGCGGTTAGAAGTATCGGTTTAGGGCACGGTCGGTTTGGGGCACGGCAAGCCATGCCCCTACAAATCTATTTTCCAGAGATTGTAGGGGCATGGCATGGCCATGCCCTAAACCCAACGAAAAAGAGATCAATACTCCAATTGTTCTTACAACACTGCAACACATTCATACAGCGCCATTAAGGTATTGCGGGTTTTCGTTACTTCGGAAACTCCAGTACTAAATTGCATCTCTTTTTCAAGATCTAGCGTTTGTTGAACCTGCGCGATCGTTGACGTTAGAAATTGCTGACCCGATCGCGCATCCATTCCGGGCATCAGCATGACAAACTCCCCGCTGTCCCACCGAGCGATCGCGCTGTCTGTCGGGAGCGTTGCGCGCAGGGCATCGGCCATTCCCTTCAAGATCCGCTCACTCGCCAAATACCCGAGCTTTCGAGTGATCGAGAGTAGGTTCTGAATCCCAATGACGCCGAAACAAACGGGCTGATGAAGCCTTTCCGATTCTTGGATAAGTAACTCAAACTGTTCTTGCGATCCGGCTTGATTCCAACATTGAGTCAGCAGGTCTCGCTGTGATTGTTCTCGGAAGAGCTGCGATCGTTCCAGCCGATTGAAAATTCGAGTCATCAGTTCCGGCGCAATCACGGGCTTACTCACATAGTCATCAGCCCCGGCTGAAAACACTTTTTGCATCGTATCGGCGTCCCGGTGGGCCGTGAGAAATAGAATCGGCAATGTCGCAGTATTCATATCATTGCGAGTCTGCTGACACACCTCAATGCCATTCATCTCCGGCATCTCAAAGTCTAGTACCATCAAGTCTGGCTTGTCCTCACTCAGCATTTTTCTGGCCTGCCTAGGGTCATTACAGGTCGTCACTTGCATTCCCCATGGCTCCAAAATCCCCTTCAGCAATAACAGCATCAGCCGATCGTCATCCACTAATAAAATCTTTGCCTCCGGCACTGAATAGCGAGGAGCTTCGTCTAGCAGCGATTGATTAATCAGTCCCATTAGCGTTGCCAGCGGAATAGATTTTCGGAAGAATCCTTGTCCCCGATGGTTTGAAATAGCGACTCGATCGGCGGCAACTAGTCCATTGTCACCGTCATGGGTCACGATCCAGACGGGAACTCTCGGACAGTGATGCGTTAAGTGTTTTAAAAATTCGATCGTCGCTGTTGAATCTACAGTTGAACCGACAGTTGGACCCACGTTGATGGATGCATTCAAGATCACCGCATCTGGGCACGCTCGTTCAATGGCGCTCACGGCTAGGTTCGGGTCAGCGGCCCTAACCATTTGAATGCCCCAGCGATAGGCTTCATTCATGAGTTGAGTGACCCATTCGCGATCGCCATCCACGACCAAAATCCGTCGATCGGGAAGCCGTTCTCCCGTGACAACAGTCTCTTGGACACGGATGACATTTCCGGATGTTGCGGCCTCTAGCATTTGCGTCAACATCCCCAACTGTTTATGCAACACTTGGATTTCAGATGGGGTATTGAGATGGGCACCCGAAATCCAAGTCCCGAGGGCTTGCAGGGTCGGTAGATGTTCAGCAATACAGACGCTACCCATGACGCCCACTAGAATGTGACCTTCTTGGCGAATTTTCGATCGCAGGTCCTCATCACTCGGATTACGCTGGAGCGCTTGGACGGAATGATCTAAAATCTGTATTCGTCGCAGCACTTTGGCCGCCTGTTTTTCCCAGAACTGTGCGATGAGCTGGGCCTGAGACGACTCGATCGCACCGCTCTCTGCATCCCTCGAATCCACTTTGGGTGCGCCCAAGGGGCTAATGATCGCAATGGAAGTGGGCGGAGCCTTCAACGCAGGATTGAGCCGATAGCCAAGTCCGTAGACCGTCTCGATCAAATCCCCTGCTCCGATCGGCTTTAGTTTTTGGCGGAGGCGCTTCATGTGAGTGCGCACGGTTTCTTCCCCGCGTGGGCCATTGTCAAGGGACCATAGGGCATCAAGCAGCGCCCGCTGACTGTAAATGCGATCTTGATGACGCAGCAGCAATTCTAGAATTCCGTATTCCTTCGTCGTCAGCATCACAGGCGTGCCGTGGTAAGTCACATTGCATCGAGTCGGCTCAATGGCCAACGGTCCCCACGTTAGGACCGGAAGCTCCGTCACCATTCGCCGCCGCAGGAGTGCTCGAATTCTGGCTTCCAACTCGTTTAGGGCAAAGGGTTTGACTAGATAATCATCCGCGCCTGCGTCCAATCCAGAGACGCGATCGTAGGTGCTCCCCTGCGTTGACATAATCATCACCAACACTTGATTCCCCTGTTGGCGAAGCTGTTGACAAAACTCTAGTCCATCGATTCCATCTATTGATCGATCGAGCAAGATTAAATCATATTTCCCTTGTCCCACAAGTTGTAGCCCTTGCAATCCATCCTGGGCACTATCGATGACATATCGATTTTTCAACGACGTTTTCAAAATTTCTAGAAGCTGGATGTCATCTTCAATGATCAGCAATTTCATGGGGGAGGGTCTCCTTCTGGATTTGAGCTAAACGGGATTTGAGGTCCAAATAGTGATTAAACGTCGATGCTTTTAACCCATTGTTTTCAGTCTACTATCTTAGCCTCTGGAAATTTCTCCGTTACATAGGTTTCAAGATCCTGTATTGCGATCGTAATTGCGGCAAGAATCCTACCGATCTCAGATGCCTGTCGATCGGAATCACGATCGGGATCACGATCGGAACCCTCGGTGCTGGCCGTAAGAGGGCTAGTCAGCGCGGATTGATGGGTTGTGGCGGCGGTCTCAAGCTCCGCTGCTAGTGACGTTAAGACCGAGAGGCCAAGATTTCCGTGGGATCCTCGAATTTGGTGAGCGATCGCACGTAACGTTTCATAGTCTTTTCGAGCATGTGCAGTTTGGAGATTGAGACTTCGGGCATGATTTTCGTGGACGGCAAGCTGTAAAAGTTCGATCGCGAGGGGACGGTTGTCCAAGGTCACTTGCATCAATGCTCTCCAGGCTTCCTCCCAGTTTTGCTTAGGCGGCGGTGCAGATGATGCGGTCTTTAGGGTTGTTGCTCCATCTGTAGACATTGATTCTTTGGGAGACATTGATTCTTTGGGAGACGTTAACGTGTTTGGATGCATTGTCATCGCTGATAGCTTGATCGAGATGGCTTGCAACTTGACGTCTAGATCCCCTAGCCGCAAGGGCTTCCCAAAAACATCATTCATCCCCGCATCCAAACAGGCTTTGACCGCAGACTCGGAGATGTTAGCGGTCATGGCCACAATGTGAATGTTCTGATACGCCTCATGGCTCGATCGAATGCGTTGGGTGACGGCCAGACCATCTAGTTTTGGCATTTGGACATCCATCAAGATCAAATCGTAAGGCTGAAGTTTGATTTGTGTTAAAACAGCCTCACCATCGGTAACAACATCAGCGTGGTAGCCCAGTTGAGTGAGTTGAAGAAGAATCACTTTCTGATTAACTAGGTTATCTTCTGCGAGTAATATCTTTAGGGGCGATCGAGTAACAAGATCCATAGGGCTTAAGGCATTCAATTCACTCAATTCATTCTCCACATCACCTTCCTGAGAACGAGCGACAAGCGTAAACAGTGGAACAACTGGAAAATTCAGCGTAAATTCAAATACCGATCCCACCCCGAGTTCACTGGTGACCTGCAATTGTCCACCCATCTGATTTACCAACTGTTGACTAATCACCAGTCCTAGCCCCGTCCCACCGTAACGTCGCTGAATGGACGAATCCGCTTGAACAAAGGGCTGAAAAAGCCGATCGATCTGCGGTTTGGACATGCCAATTCCTGAATCTATGACTCGAAAGGTGAGGGAATAGAGGGTATTAGGGTCATTAGGTTGAGATTTGGTTTGCTGAGATTTAGTTTGCTGAGGTCTAACACGAGTCGAACCTGTTACTTCTAGACGCACTTGTCCCCGATCGGTAAATTTCACCGCATTCCCTAAAAGATTAAGCAACACCTGCCGCAACCGCAAACCATCGCCCAGAAGTGCCGATGATGAACCGGACTGAAGATTTTTTTGAAGCGTCGTCTGAATACTATCCTGAATCCTGTATTGGAGTCCAATCGCCTTGGCATGGGCTTTCGTCTCAAGCAATGCGATCGTGAGCTTGACTTCATCGAATAGATCAAAGGGAACTGATTCTAGCGATAGCTTCCCGGCATCAATCTTCGCAAAATCCAACACATCATTAATCAATCCCAACAACATCTCCCCGCTGCGATCGATCGTTTGAATAGAGTCGCGATCTTGAGCGTCAAGTCCCGTGCGAGCCAATAGCAAATCGGTCATTCCCAAAATGCCATTCAACGGCGTCCGCAATTCATGACTCATCACCGCCAAAAACTCACTCCGAACTTGCAGCAGCGCCTGTATCCGCAACCGATCGTTCACCACCGCAACTCCGCCCACTCCGCCCAACAACAAACAAGGTGCAACCACCGGAATCCATACATTCAGATGAATCGCCACAAGTGCCCCGCTCACCCAAAGCCCTATTGATCCCACCACCACTGCGCACTGAACGCCCCAAGACCACCGACTCAACCCCCAGCTCAACAGTGCGCCCAAGGGCACTAATGCCCAAATATAGAGAGGATTTAGAACTAGTAAAAAGTTGTTTTGTAAAATATTATTGATCACCGTCAGATGAAAATAAACGCCGCTGCTGGGGACACTTCGATCGAAAGGCGTTTGAAGCGAGTCTGCCCCTGTGGTAGTCATGCCGATAAGGACGATTTTGTCTGTAAAAGCTGAGGCCGGAATTTCCCGAGCGAGGACGCTAGAAAAGCTATACCGAGTCGCTTTAGCGGTCGGTCCCTGCCAGTTCAGCCACAGTAACCGATCGCTTGGCAGCTTTACCGAGTCCTGTGTGATGAGCGAGTGGGTCTGAGAAACCGTAATTCCAAAGGCGTCTACACCCTGCTCATTAGGCTTGAGCGATCGGGCAATCCCGTCAGAACTACTTCGAGTCATGATATGTCCCATGCCGATCAAAGATTTCTGGAGCGCGGGACTTGGAAAGATAGGCATTTGGTCCTGAGTCCAAGCAAGCGGCATCACAACGCGTTGATACTCATCCATCGCCTTCGCCAGTCCAGCATCTTCCCGACTTGGCTCTGAAAGAAGGATATCAAAGGCAATGACGCTTGGATTGGCGGGAGTGAGTTGTTCGATGAGCTGCTGATATCGCTTGCGAGACCACGGAAATGCCCCTAATTTTCTTAGACTATCGTCATCAATTTCAATCACGACCACTCGATCGTCCCAAGAACGCGCTCCTCTAGATTGAAACAAAACCCGATAGCTAGCATCTTCTAACGTCTGCCACATTCCACCCATTTGGGCCAAGCTCAGCCCCAACCCCAACAGGACACCAGGAAGCATTTTCACAAGATGAGGAGAGATTTTTTGAAGTTGAGCAGGCAGCATAGGGGACAAAAGCAGTTCACTGCACCAATATTACTAGATATTAATAGATTTTTACGAGATAGACCTTGCTCTCCCCAAGCTATTTGATCCCTAGTTTCGATCGAAGTAGAAGATTCTTGTGACACTTGCGTACGCTATTTTACACCGAAGACTTTATTGGAATCCAAATCCGAAATTCCGTTCCCTGACCTATTTTTGAGCAGCATTTTAGGGTTCCTTTATGTTTTTCGACAATAATCTGGTAGCTGATAGATAAGCCCAAGCCAGTGCCTTTTCCAACAGGCTTTGTCGTAAAAAAGGGATCAAATAAACGATGCTGAATTTTCTCTAGAATTCCAATTCCATTGTCAATGATGCGAATCATCACGCCATCAGATTCGATCGCAGTACAGATCTGAATTTCTGGTTGTTTAATAAGTTTTTGTTGACAAGCCGACTCCATAGCGTCAATAGAATTGCTCAGTAGATTCATAAAAACTTGGTTGAGAAGACCCGCTGCACAGTCTATCAACGGCAAGTCAGCATATTGCTTGATCAGTATAATAGGAGGATGGTCGTAGCACGCTTTAAGCCGATACTGTAAAATAAGTAAGGTACTTTCAAGGCCATCATGAATGTTTACCTGTTTAAATTCCGATTCATCCATGCGTGAGAAATTTCTGAGCGACAGCACAATATCCTGAATTCGACTCGCACCCACTTGCATGGATGAAATAACTTGTAAAAAATCAATTTTCAAGAAATCGAACTCGATCTCATCCAATGTATGTTGGACGGATTTTGTTAAAACTGGATAGGCAGTTTGGTAGACTGAAACTAGTTTAAATAAATCGTTTGTGTACTTGCTTACATAGGTTAAATTACCATAGATAAAGTTAACTGGATTATTGATTTCATGGGCGATTCCGGCGACAAGCTGCCCGAGAGACGACATCTTTTCGGTTTGAATCAATTGACTTTGGGTCGATCGCAGCTTAGAAAGCGTCGTCTTTAAAGTTTCAGCTTGATCGTGAGTGGCTTGATACAATAACGCTTGCCCGATCGCACCCGTTACCTGTGCGAGCAAGTTCGATAAGACCACTAAATAATCAGCTTGGGCCGTCACGCGCGCGAATAGCGTTGCTTGATGGGCCGTATTGCCAACTGCAATTAAATATTGAGAAGTGGCATGAGTCGATCGAATCGGACAAAGAATAAATTCGTCCATCCCCAACGTAGACCCTAAGTTAGGTTCGATCGGGGCATCAAGGGGACTTAAAATAAAATCTTGACCATCACTTCGATTTTTCAATCCTCCTAAACAAGGCCAGTCTAAAAGGGATAGCGTAAACTCGATCGGAGCTTCATCATCATCATAGCCGTCCCACAAAAAAGCCCTGAATACGTCTGAAGGATCAGTATTTGACAACACATCCCGTTTAAAAATTAAGCATCGCTCAAAATTGAGATCGTACAGCATAAACTCCATAGCAATGGTTAATATTTCCGTCGGGACAAACGTTGCTTTAAGGCGTTTTGCAATTTCATTGAGTTTCCGATAAAAATTAACTTGTACATCAAGTTTATTCTGAAACTCAATCATCGATCGTTCGACTTGAACCAGCCGTGTTACTTGGGCAACAAGCTGCTGATTAGAGGTCTCGACATGCTGTAAAGTACTCAGTTTATTGCGCAGTTTTTGGTTTTCAGCCTGAAGCCTTTCTAGTTCGAGGTTCATTGGACATTAATGGGTGAAACGGTGAATTTATGAATAGATAGCAACTAGGACGAGCGTATAGTTGTGAAATGTGTTTCGTTGTCCGATCGGGGCGATTTCCCCATGGGAATAGAAGCCAATCCAAGGGAGATCTGTGCCAATACTGTTCTGGAGTTGATGGAGATTCTGATGCTTTTGATTCTCTGTTAAAACTGATTTTCCTCGACCATAGCAATCAAACTGAAAGATCAACTTTGGCGATCGTCCGTCAAGTTGATCCTTAATAGATTGAGCCAGTTTTTCGGTGCCTTGGTAGATGAGTTCTTGGTCGCGTCGCATCACCCAAATGCTAGTTCCTTCAAACACCTCTGTTTGTAAGATTACTGCTCCCGCTGCTTCATCTTTACGAGGTAAATAGCGAATCGCAAACTCGTCCTCACCCTGAAGTTTAAACCCGAAGCAAAAGGAAACCATGGTGCGATCCCATCGAGCCAGCTCGTCCTCCCTGAAGTACTGCCGCAGCACTTCAAAAACGGGTCTATGATCGAGTTCATAAATCATGTTGTCTGTCGCACGCGTGATTTTGTACTCAGTGCCGATCGGAACACAGCCATGATTTGCGGCCCATGCAACTTGAGCGGTGCCAGACATAAGTGCAACAACGGTCCCATCCGTCAACACGCGATCGTCACAAAACTGGTACGTTAGTTTCATGTCTAAATTACTACCCGCAGCCCCGCCTAAGATGGGCAAGAAGTTTTGTGTTTGCAGCGTAGACTGTAGGCCCGTCGCAAGTCTATCAAAGTTGAGGGTCAGCCCATCGGTAAAGAGGAATAGGGCGATCGGATTAGTCGGCATATCTATCTGAATCTTACGGCCCAAGGCTTTTCCCACCTGCTCAAAACTCAGTCTCTCAGAATCAGTTTCCTGATGATGCGTAAGGTGAGTTTTAAAGTGCAATTCATCAGACCTAATCACCATTACAGCAACAGAAAAACTAGATTCGTCTGCCTCTCCCTGTACGATCACGCCTTGCCCAGAGCAGCCGACCAAAGGACATCCTCCGGTCACTTGCCTAACGGCGGACAATAATTTTTCTGGATTGTATCCTAGTGAAGCGAAAAGTAGGACAAAATCCGGCTCCTCAGTTCCCGCCGCAAGAAATGCTTTTTTAACAGCCTCTTGAGCAGCTTTAACGGCGTTTCGCTGGTGACTAACTCCAACTCCAGTGAGCGTTCCCATGATTTATTTCTCCGTTAATTCTGCGTATCAACATCAACTATAAGCCGCTGTATTTAAGCGGCCTAAATCTGTGTATTGATAGAGTTCCCTAATGTATTAACAACAGAACATGCGATTAATCACACTAAAGTTAGAGATTATGGCTAAATACTGGGTTTTTGAGCCACGATCGTGCGGTGACGAGGGTCTGATTCGACGGTGTGACCGTTGACAAACCCTGTGTTTGTCAGGGCTGCTTCAATGTCAAAGGTATAGTAATCGTCTGTCCAGGGTTCTGTACTTTTCATTAGAGTAAAGAGCACGGGCGGAAGGCTCTGAATCACTTGAGAGTATGGATTGTTATCGACGATCGCACAGGTTCCGCCCGGTCTGAGAATCCGGTTGATTTCTTGAAAAATTTCCACCGTGGCCGATCGAGGCAATTCATGCAAAACAAATTGCAGCGTCACTAAGTCAAACGATTCATTGGCAAACCCTGTAGCTTCAGCTCGTCCATGAATCCAGGCGGCAATCTTATGCTCTGGGTCTCTCTGTTGGGCGATCGCTAACATATAAGGGGACAAGTCAAATCCAGTCGTGTAGACCGGGCTATTTTGCTGGGATTGATAATAGTGATGGAGCGTCAATGTTGATATTCCAACGCTACAGCCGATGTCTAGAATATCGATCGCAGTGACCTGTTGATCCGCTAAAACTTGATGAAAACTCGATCGCAATCGGGCCTGTGCCTCAACGGCTGTTAGTGCTTCTTCTTTCCAGATGCGGAGGGCCATGGAATAAGTTGCAGACTCCGCTTCAAAAGCCGCATCCCAACAAAGATTTCCGTCATCATAGGCATGGAACGGAACTTGATAATAATCAGGATATTGAATCGTTGGGTTGGTCACATTTTTTAGGGTCGATTGGATTCCCGAAGCCTTTAACCGTTCGTAATTTTCACGCCAAGGAATGCCATTTTTTTCAGCCGTCTTAATCAAGACCTGACGAGCTTGCTGCTTCATTACGCTGTAAATAGGCTTCGTCTTGATCAAACGGTTGACGACCCGAGATAACAGGTTTTCCCCAGCCCAATCCGGCTTTTGCTTTTTGACCGTGGCTTCTTGACCTGTGGCTTTTTGACCTGTGGCTTCTTGACCTGTGAAGTGTTGCATTTCAGCGCTCATAAGTTAACTGACCCAAATAACCGACCCAAACGAAGCAATTTCTATTTTAGCGGGAGTGGGCGCGCGACTACAATTCCGATCGCCCCATCGACATTCCCGACATAAGTCGCCAAATCCGGTGATATTTTAATACCCGATCGCACCGACGCGTGCATGAGTCCGGTTCTTGACGATCGCGCTGTTCCATTGGTGTCAAGACGCTGATACACGATTCCACTATGAGTCACATCCAACTCTTTCATGCGAGTAACAATGCCAACGACATCACCGGGCTGAAGCTTAGAATAATGCTGAGAAATCTGCTGAGTGGGAATATAAAATACATTCTTCGTCTCGATCGCGGCTTCGGTTTCAGCAATGCAGGTGCGAAATTTTAGAGATGCAACTAAGACTGGATATTTCCTCCAATTCTGACTCATAAAGGAAAGCGATCGATCTAATGGGACACCCCCAAGCGATTGGCCCAGCTCTTGAACGAGTCCTCGCCTGTTGTGGTCCAATATCCAGTCTGAAAAATAGTGTAATCGACTGCAATAGTCACCTAAAGTTCCATTGCGATAACGATACTGCTGCAACGCATTAAAAAACAACGTTTCCGCTTGTGTGTCTGAAAGATTAGGCTGTTGGAACGTCTGCGCTAGAGCTAATACCGTTTCAACAAATAAGACACAATCAAACTGCTGAAGTGATGCGGTTAAGGTTTCCTGACCTGATCCATTTTGCAATGCATTTCGTGATGTGTTCTGCAATACGCGATCGAGTAAATTTGCCTGATATTCACTGCCTAAAAATGATTCGCCAACGCGTTGTGTCAGTGTTCCGATCGGTAAGTTTCTCCAATCTTCAGTTCTAGCACGGCTACGAAGTTGATTAAAGATTTTGCGATCGCTTGGACTCAGGGTGACAACGGAAAGGTCGATCGGTTGGGACGATGACACGGATGGCAATGAGAAACGGGATGGCGTAGCACGGGGTATCACCCGAATCTGAGGGGCTGCACTCACGGCTGTATCATGCATAGAAGACGTCGGTGCCGTGACCCAAAATAGTGCGCCTATCCCACACGATAGACCTCCCAATCCCCCGATCGTCCATCGATGCCCCAAAGATCCCATTACACGCCTCAATTCACACTTTATTTCACCTGGGTTACTTTAACATTTCAAGCTACGGTTGAACTAAGTATTGAGCCAAATTTTCGACCATCGTGCAATATTCTTCAATATTTCGATTAATATAAGCGTAATACTCCAAACTAATGGAATCTTTTACTATGTTCATCCAATCTTTAAAATTCATCGCACTCGGGGTCATGGGTGCGATCGCACTTAACGTCGTCACACCAACCCTTACCTCCGCAAAAGACGCCGCAAAACAGGCTCCACAAGCAGCCACGCCTACCGCTAGAAAAGCTGCCCCATCCATTTGGGAGCAACTCAACCTCACCAAAGAACAAAAAGGTAAGCTCCAAGCTCTCCGAACTAAGCGAACCATTACCATCAGCAAGGTTCTCAATAAAGATCAAAAAGCGACCTTTGATAAGCTGCGCGGCAAGAAGAAAGTGATGGACATGTTCACGGAACTCAAGCTAGACGTAAACCAACAGAAATTGGTAAAGGCAGCGATCCAACAGGCCAATAAGGACATCATCTTAGTCCTCACCCCAGAACAACAAAAGCAACTCAGTGCCCGTAAGGAATCGGCTGAGTAGTTTTTAGGTTTGTCAGGATGAACCTTGATTTATTCTGACAAATCTATTCCATAGGTAGACAAATTCTAAATTCAGATCCCTTGCCCTGAACAGACGTGCAGTCTAACGTTCCATGGTGTTTATCGACGATAATCTGTTGACTAATGGCAAGACCTAATCCTGTGCCACGACCGATCGGTTTGGTGGTGAAAGACTGCTCAAAAATGCGTTCTCGAATGGATTCTGGAACACCGATTCCATTGTCACGAATGGTAAAATAAACTTCATTTCGATCGACATTAGCAGATGTAATAATTTCAATCTGCCCGATGTGATTCTTCAAGTGATCGGGCTGCTCATAGTATTCATCAATGGCATCAATCGCATTTGCGATGACATTCATAAACACTTGATTGAGAGGTCCAGCATAGGCATCAATGGCTGGAATAGCGCCTAAAGAGGAGACGACTTGTATTTCAGGACGAGTGCTGTTGGCTTTCAGACGATGCTTCAAAATCATCAGGGTGCTTTCTAACCCGTCATGAATCTGTATTTTCTCCTTTGCATGATCATCCGATCGGGCAAAACTTCGTAGCGACAGGCTAATTTCCTGAATTCGCGAAGAACTCGTCTGCATTGACTTTAGAAGCTTCGGCAAATCTTCTGCTAGATAGTCTACTTCTATTTCTTCTGAACGAGTTGTTATCTGAGGATCGGGCGTTGGGTAAATCTCTTGATATAGAGCGATCAATCCTAAAAGATCTTGAATATAGCTAACGGCATGTTTGATATTTCCGTCAATGCAGCCAATGGGGTTATTGATTTCATGTCCAATGCCTGCAACAAGCTGCCCCAAGACCGACATTTTTTCACTTTGAATCAGTTGAAGTTGAGCCGTTTGAAGCTGATTGAGAGAGCCTTCAAGTTCTTGAGTTCGCTCTAGGACGCGCTGTTCAAGACGGTTGTTGAGATAGAATAAGTTGAGATGAAGCTTAATTCGAGCGAGGACTTCCTCATGTTGAAAAGGCTTGGTAATATAATCAACAGCCCCAAGTTCTAGTCCCTTCACCTTGTCTACTGTATCAGAAAGGGCAGTCATGAAAATAATCGGCAGACGCTGCGTTCTTGGGTTAGCTTTGAGCTGACGACAGGTCTCAAAACCGTCAATTCCAGGCATCATGACATCCAGCAAAATCAAGTCGGGCAGGGCATAGTCTACTTGCTCAATAGCCGACTCACCGTCTGTTGCCACGAGCGTCGTCCAGCCTTGATCGCGAAGGGCATCCGACAAAACTTTTAGGTTGGTGGGATTATCATCCACAATTAGAATTTTGGGCGTGGATGAAAAATATTCTATTGACCCCTTGCGATCGCTGATCGTCTCACCGATCGTCACCGCGATGGTCGAAATGGGTTGAGCGCTAGCGATCATGATACAGACTCCAAGGGAGCGAAGGATTTAAGGAACTCACGAATCTTTTTAGTTTGAAAACTATTCACAAGCGGACTCAATGCTGCGACAAAAGGTTCAAGTTCAGGATGATTCTTTGAGATTGTTTCTAGAGTGCCCGAGAGCGTCTGCAAATCACCCATCATTGCCAAATGGCGTAGTTTTTCAAGCACGTCTGGACTCGGTGCAATCATCGGACCTGTGGGTTGTTTTGGCAGATGGTTTGTACTTGCAGCGGCACTGGACAAATCCTCGGCAAGAGCATAGGACCACTCTATGGGAAGAAGCTGGCCTAAGTGCGTGACAAGCTGCTCAAACTGAATGGGTTTGGCCAAGAAACCATTGGCCCCAGCTTGAAGACTGCGGGTTTGATCAGCCTCAAACACACTGGCGCTGGCGATCAAAATGGGTCGATCGGTCCACTCAGGTTGGGTTCGGAGTTGTTTGACGAGGCTAGCTCCGTCAAGTTTGGGAAGATTGAGATCGGAGATAGTGAGGTCGGGCTGGAGCGATTGGGCGATGGCTAAACCTGAGGCTCCGTCTTCGGCTTCTGTGACCTTAAACCCGAGATCTTTGAGCCAGATGGAGAGCAGTTGACGGTTCATCGCATCGTCGTCGATGAGCAGAATGTGCGGGATGAAGTCGGTTAAAGAAACGTCTGAATTAGGAATGACTTTGCGACTGAATCCGACAATGCGAGAGGGAGTAATAGCCTCGTGCGATCGGCTAGACGTAATCACCGGAAGCGTGAGGTCGAAGAAGAAAATACTGCCTTCCCCAGCCTGACTCTGGACTTGGAGTTGGCTCTCCATGAGGTTGACGATGTTGGTACTAATGGCGAGACCCAAGCCAGTGCCTTCCGATTGTTTGCCCACATCACCCACCTGTTCAAAGGGCAGAAAAATCTTTTCTAACTGCTCAGGCGACATCCCCACTCCAGTGTCTTCGATTTGAAAGCGTAGCCGTGTGGTGTGATGGACTTTGGGCTGGGCCGCCGTAGACGAGTCGAGTTCGGTGACGCGCAGGGTGACGCTCCCTTGTTCGGTGAATTTAGTTGCGTTTCCTAAGAGATTAATGAGCACCTGACGCAACCGTTTTTCATCAGATTGGATGCAAATCGGCAGTTGAGCCTGAAAATCCACTTTAAATTGCAATGCCTTCTGCTCAGCCCTCACTCGACAAATTTCGACCACGCCCTGCAAAAAAGGCAGCAACATGATTTCGCCGGGAGCCAGTTCGAGTTTGCGCGCTTCGATTTTCGAGAGGTCGAGAATGTCGTTAATTAGGGTCAGCAGATGAGTGCCGCACTGGTGAATGATGTTAACGCCTTCTTTTTCTCCTTGGCTAAAAGTCTTCGATCGGGACAAAATTTGCGCATATCCAAGAATTCCGTTCAGAGGCGTGCGCAACTCGTGACTCATATTGGCCAAAAATTCGCTTTTGGCATGGTTCGCGGAGTCGGCGCAGTCTTTGGCGATCATCAGTTCTTGGGTGCGTTCTTGGACCTTGAGTTCGAGGGTTTTGGAATAGTTGCGAAGCTGGTGGTTGACAATCGCGAGCTGGTCGTTGGATTCTTCGAGTTTTTGTTGTTTGTGAGCGAGCGTTAGGGCAATAGCGCTTGTCATCAGGGTGCTAAGGGTCGGCACGACGGGAATTAGCCAGCCGGATAAAAAGGCTCCGTAGGCACTTCCTAAAATGACGACAATTCCGGCGCTGGTAACGAAGATAAGGCTGCCTGAGGGAAGACGCTTGCGCTGCGATCGATCGGCAACGGCCCAACTCACGGCGGTGGCGGCGATCGCCCATGCGGTGATCCAACTATAGGTTAGGGGTGCGGTGAAGCTTTGGAGTTGGGTGGATTGTTGGAGTGCGCCTGTGGTGAGCTGATGGGCGATATTTGCGTGGATTAGGACGCCGGATGTGGGTTGATCGCCGCCAAACCAGGACTGGCTATAGGGACTGCCAAAAAAGTCATTGGTACTCTGAGCAATCGAACCAATCAGAACCATTCGATCACGCAAGGTATCGGGTGAGATGCGATCGGCGAGAATATCCCGCATTTTGACTTGTTTAAATTTCGTGCTGTCGCCATACCAGTTGAGAAAAATCTGATATCCGCCTAGGTCTTGATTCACGTAACCGCCTTCACTATTGGCAATCTGTCGATAGTGCGTTTTGCCGAGTTGGTAGTAATTTTTAGCTTCGTCCGTAACCTTGAGTTCGATGCCTTTGGTTTTGAGATGGAGCAGGGCTACTTGGGTGGCGAGGCCCGGTTTGATGGTTTTGTTTTCTTTTTCATCATCGGCGGTCAGTAGTGCTCGACGAATCCGACGATCGCCATCTAGGGTGAGATCCGCAAGGCCCACTTGCCCCAGTTTCTTAAGTTCGGGGGGCGGGGGAACTCGATCGCCGATGATCTTTTCGACGCCGATTAGTGCGGGTGTCGTTTGAAATACTTTTTTGAGGTCGTCGTAGCCTTTCCCGACGGGCAGATCACGGTAGAGATCCATGCCAATGGCGGTGGGTTTTTGAGCGCGAATTTTGGTGATCAGTTGGGCCAGAACGCTGTCTGGAATAGGCCAGTCCCCAACCTGCTGAAGATCTTGTTCATCAATGGTGACGACAATAATTTCAGATTGTTCTTTAGGGTTTTGCTGGCTTCGCACCCGAAAAAACGTATCACGGGCTTCCCATTCCGGTAGGTTAAATCCGCCGATCGCTTGGATGCCGACAATACTCAGGGTCACGATCGGCGCAACGCTAAGACAACGCCGCGATCGATAGGCCCAGCTCTGGCTAATCCAACCCTGACGAAGACTTTTTTGGATCTGGAGGAATTTTGGCAACTGGGGGAAGCGCAATCGAAACATGGGCAATGCGGTGGGAAAGGGCGACAGCGACGAACGGGAAGATAGGCTGTGAAGAGGGAATAGAGCGTGAAAAGGAGAATTTAGAAAGCCCCCCAGCCCCCAATTCTGGGGGAGCATGATTCCGAACATCACAGAATTGGGGGTTGAGGGCCGGAACTTTATGTCTACGCAAAGACCTGAACGAAGATCTTAGAGGCTACTGGTATTGCAGCATGGGCGCAGACTGAATCGACTGCAATCCTACGGAGGTCAGTAGTTCTTGCCAGTTCTTGCGCGATGCCTCATGATCAGGCTTTTGCTCGATCGCTTCGGCAAGGGCAGATGCACTGTCATACCAGATGCCAACACTGGCAAGCGCCTCGGCTCGGGCGATCGCATCGGGCTTTTTCAAGGCGGCGGTCATTTCAGCCGTGGGTGCGATGCGTTGAATCCAGCCGTCCACGTAGGGCGTACTCGGACTCAGACGACCATCGATTTTCAAGGCCGTAAGCCACTGATAGTTTTTTCCTACGTCTAGCGCAGGAACCGAGGCGGGCAGTTGGACCCGTGCGATGCCTGCTTCCCCTGAAATCGGCAAAACAGTCTGATAGATCAACTGTCCAGCTTCATCCTTAAGGCTAAAGACCGCTTCTTCAGCATTGGATTCGGGCAAGTAAACCAAAATGCTCGGACGATCGGATAGCGTTGTCCCGTAGAACTCTTGTGGCACTAAGGCCATTAGGGCTGCGGGATACTGAGTAGACTCTGCGGGATTGACGTAGGCCGTGGCATCACGAGAGGCTCCACCCGCCGTTTGCTTCGGGGCGCTACCGCTGGAGAACATGGCCCCACGGGATGCGCCGCCCACTGCCCGCAAGACTCGACCTGTGGGTTTGAACAGGATGCCGCGAGAGGCTCCTCCGACGGATTGGCGAATGGTTCGACCCGGCATGGGCTTGAACAAGGTGCCGCGAGAGGCTCCTCCGACGGAGGTTTTGGGTGCGCCGCCGTTACGGGAGACAAATTGGGTTCCCCGAGATGCGCCGCCTGTGGATTGTTTTGGGGCGGCATTTTGGCGGGAGGGCTTGAATATGACGGCTTGGGCTGGGGTCATTTCAAGGGCGATCGCGCCTAGGGTGAGGGCGATCAGACTCCAACGGCTCACGAGGGAGCTGGTATGGGTTCCGATCGTAGATTTCCTAACCATATATTCTCCGAAGATATATTTGAGAGGGAGTTGTTTCATGCGTAAACACGGATGAAGAGATCATTCTTTAGCGTAAACAAGGTTGATGAGTCTAGTCGGTCGTGGAATTGCGTGTTTCCTCGACTGACAGCGGTTGGATGCCGCCGTTTTTCAGTAAAACTACTCTTTTTTGAGGGATCTTTTGAGGAATCTAAGGTAAGCGTCTGACGCCAGTTAGGGGCTACACCCATTGCGGTCTAACGCCAGTTGCCGACCAAGACAAATCCCGACCAGAAAAAGGGATCGTCAAAGTCGGTTTGTTTCATAATTTCGATTTGGGCTTGGCGGAGGGCTTCGGCCTTGGTGGTGCCCGGTTGGCGGAGGTGAGTATAGAAGCGGGTCATCAGGCTTGCAGCGGCGGCGTCCTTGACGGGCCATAGGGTGGCAAGAGTCGATCGTGCGCCTGATTTGACCGCGAGTCCAGCGAGTCCTAGGGCCGCATATTCATCGCCCGCTGCCGTGTCGCAGGCACTGAGGACCAATAGTTCAATCGCTCTGGTGCGGCTAGTCTGCCGGGATTGGAGCACTTCTGACAGTTCTTTGATGTTCATCCGTCCGTCCCAGGTCAGCAGGAAAGTTTCTTCTTGCCGGGAGCTAAATTGACCGTGGGTGGCGAGGTGGACGACATCGGCGGAGCTATTGCTGAGCCTGTCGGCAAGGGCTTTGCTGGTAAATTGCTCGTTGAGCAGGGTCCGGGAGTTGACGAGATCGGCGATTTGTTGGATTTCTTTTTTGACGGCGGGGAGTGCGCTAAAACCCGATCGAGATTCGCTGATACCGCCAACGACGGCTCCAATATGTTGGTTGTCGAGGGGTTTGTCGGCCATGAGCTGCAATCCTGGGGAAAGCGTCACGGCATATTTTTCGATCAGATATTGTTTTCCGTCGTAGAGCGCCGCCATGGGAATGTTCCGCAGTTGGCCGTCTAGTACGAAGACGAGGGTTTTTGTATCCTTGAGGGCACCTGCTGTTTCTGCCGGACGGATCAGCCAATCGTAGAGCTGACTGGAAATCTCTAGGCGCGTTTTGCGATCGGAGACGGGGTTAATGGCCGCAAGGAGATTGTTGAGGGTGGTGTTGACCTGTTGGTTATTCCGATTGCTGCTGTGGTAGCGCAGAGGCTGTCCGGCGGTAGAGAAGATCACGGCAATGCGTTCGGGGAGCAGAATCGGGTAGACGACGGTGGCGGTGCGATCGACTTGATCGATTTGCTTGGCTTTGTCAAGGCAGGCTTCCCGAAAGAAATTATCGAGTTCGGCCACTTGCAAGGCTTCAATCAGGTTTCGAGCTTGGGTTAGCTCCTCTTGGTTGGGGTTCTGCGTCAGCAAAATATCCACCATTTCCCGATACACAGGTTCCACGCTCTCACGGAAGGAGAACTGGATTTCAGGATTGATCGCTACGAGATCCCCACGCAGGGCTTGCAGCGCTTTGGTGGCCTCTTGATAGGCTTGCAGGGCACGCGATCGATCGTTTTGGGCGTTTAGAATCTGGCCGAGTTGCCATGCGGATTGAGAGATGATGTGTTCGGCTTGCAGTTGGCGCGCGATCGCGAGGGATTGTTCGGTGACTTGCTGGGCTTCACGCAACTGTTTGGCTTCGACGTAGACCTGTCCCAATTGATGCAGACCGTAGGCTTCGGCTTCGGCGTCTCCTAAACCTCGGGCGGACTGAATGGCTTGGGCTAGCCACTCGGACAAGTCTCGGAGCGGGGCGACTTGGGTGGGATCTTTTAGTCGGTTGATGTTTGCGGTGAGGTTGATGATGCTGTAAATCGAGAGGCGGCTAGGGGGGAGTTTGAGGAGCTGCGATCGGATATTGGGAAGGCGTGCATTGACTTCCTTGAGGTTGCCTTGGTTGAGGTAGATATTGAACTGTCCGAGTTGGGCTTGAACTTTTTCCAGTGGATTGACGGCCACTTTTTCCGCTTCTTCGAGATATTTCAACGCCGTTTCGTCTTTGCCGCTGCTATTGCAGGCATCCCCTAGCGCTAGGAGGGCAGAGCTAAGTTCTGGCGCAGATTTAAGCCGACGGGCGGTCATCACAGCAGCTTCGAGAGCGGCTTGACTTCCGGTCATGTCACCGACGACTTGCAACACGCTTCCGAGATTCCGAAATCCTGAGATTTTTAAGTCGGAGTCGGGGAGGGTGACGAGTTTTTGGTTTAAGCCTTCAAGTTGAGTTTTGGCACGACGATAGAAGCCTAGGCTCTGGAGCGCTTGGGCTTGGTTGATTTGGCTTCCAATATTGCCAACGGTGTCGCCTGCTTTTTCGTAGTATTGTGCAGACTGTTGCCAGGTAGCGAGGGCGAGTTCGGCTTTTCCCGTTTGGAGTAAGATGCCCGCTTGGGTGTTGAGAACCTGCGCCCAGAGCGTCGCGTCGGTACCTTTGCCGCCTTGCGTTTGGGACTGTTCTTTGAGGAGTTTTAGGCTGGTATTAATGGCTTCTCTCGCGGCATCCCATTGATTGAGTTCTTGTTGGGCGAGGGCGAGGTAGTTCAGCGCTAGGGCTTGGGTCGTGCGATCGCCTTGACTAGCGGCTTGGTCGGCGGCGGCTTGCCAGAGTTTTGCGGCGGCGTTGAATTGTCCGGCTTGATAGGCCGATCGTCCGGCTTCTAAGCCTCCCGTGGCGTCCTTGAGGGGTGCAAAGGTGGGTGCAGCGGCGATCGAACCGGGCACTGGATTAGGGACTAGGCGATCGAGTGCGGCGGGAACGGTGCGTTTGCTGGGGGTGGGGTTGGCGAGGGTCTGGGCCGTTGCAAACAGAGGCACACTCATACAGCCTAAGGTGCTAGCCAGCAGGGCATGACGCAAAATCTTCGAGGTCCAGATGGACACCGAAGGCTGAACAGGATGAAGGCAAGGGCGATCGCGCATAAGAACTGGGGTACGAACTCAGGGTGATTGTAGTTGTTCCCTAGAGTGCCCAGCTTTACAACGAGATTGCGCGTTTGAATTTAAATAAATGTTAAATCAGCTTTAAATATAGGTTGGCTTTAAAGCTAAGGAACAAAGCTGTATTAAAATCAGGCTTTGGGCACGGCATAGCCATGCCCCTACACTCTCTGAAACCCGGATCTGTTGGGGAATGGCTCGCCGTGCCCCAAACCCAACGAGGAGGAGTTGAATCGCTGGATTACTCAAGCCGCAGACGATTGGGGAAAATTGTAGATCTTATTAAGTTCTGATTTCTAACCCATTGGATTCTAATGCTTTAAACCGATCGAGCAAACTTGCTTCGTTATGAAGGTCAATATCTTTATTGAATTGCTCAGATTCATAGTAGGCTCTAGACCTAAAGCTTGCTTCTTGCTCATATCGATCGGCATTTTTATATCGACGAATGGATGCTGCTAGGACATTAGGAAAATAAATCTGCTGGGAAAACACTTCGCTAGAGCGTTCTAGCCTGATCTGAGCGTACTTCTCGAAGCTTTCAGCGGCAAATGCAATACAGTTGTTTAGGAACAAGTTGTACCGAAATTCATCTAGGTGTAGCTTTGGCGATCGTGTGTTTGTCCCGACAAATAGTTCATCAATGAGTACACTTGATACCATCTTGGTGATAAATTCATCGCCTCCAAACGGTGGTGATTTCTTAAAGTACATTCGATCGACGCGCCTTATATCTCTCTGATCGTCGCGAAGCTGGCCTTCTGGGTAAAAAGAGCAGGTGTAGAGTTCAGGAATCAGTTGGCCGTAGCTATTCTTTTTGGTGAGCAGACAGGCTTCTTTATCACTGGCTTTTTGACAGGCTCTTAGCTTTTGGATATCAAACTTCATTCCAGCAAGATAAGCATGGCCGATCGAATTTTCACCATCGGTCGATTCGACGCCCAACATGAGAAGAGCCATAGTCTGATTTGAACTAGTCTGATTTGAACTCATTCTTTAAATCTCCAATAATTTCCTTGCATGATGGACTAAATGATCGCGAATAAGACTTGTAATGAAGTAGTAACTGTGGTCATAGTGTTCATGAAGCCGTAGGTTTAGGGTTTTCCCAGCCGATCGACAAGCGGTTTCAAACCGTTCTGGCTGGAGCTGAAGCTGAAGAAATTGGTCGTCCAATCCTTGATCGATTAGAATCACATCCTCAAACGTCGATCGTGCCACTAATTCACACGCATCATACTCAGCCCAAGCTAGTTTGTCCTCACCCAAATACAATCCCAACGCAGCTTGTCCCCAGGGGGCTTTGGTTGGTGCGACGATCGGAGAAAAAGCCGACACGCTAAGGTATTTTTCTGGATTTCGCAGGGCACAAACCAGCGCTCCATGACCGCCCATGCTGTGACCGAAGATGCTTTGTTTTACGCGTCCATTGTTGCCAACGGCTACAGGAAAATGCGCCTGAATGATCGCGGGGAGTTCTTCCGTGACGTAGGTATACATTTGGTAGTGCGATCGCCAGGGTTCTTGGGTTGCATCGACATAAAACCCTGCGCCCTGACCGAGATCGGTGCGATCGCTCAAGTCTGCAACCTGCACCCCACGCGGACTCGTATCCGATGCCACCAGCATGATTCCCAACTCCGCCGCCACTACGATCGCCCCAGATTTCGCCATGAAATTTTCGTCACTGCACGTCAACCCCGACAAAAAATACAGCGCAGGCACTGGCTGCCTTACCGCTTGCGGCGGAACATACACCGAAAAATTCATCGCACTCTGACAACACACAGATTCATGACGATAAAACCCGATCGTCCCCCCAAAACAGCAATGCTTCGATCGCACTATCAGTTCACCTAATTCACTCATCTCCCCCTCCCAAAATTCTCAATTCTCAATTCACCCTTCTCAATTCTAAAACGTCACCACCGTCCGAATCCCTTCTCCTCGTTTCATTTTGTCAAACGCATCGTTAATCCGATCGATCGGCATTACTTCGGTAATCAAATCATCAATATTAATCTTTCCATCCATATACCAATCCACAATCTTCGGCACATCCCGCCGACTTTTTGCCCCCCCAAATGCCGTTCCTTTCCACGTTCTTCCGGTCACAAGCTGAAACGGTTTGGTGCTAATTTCTTCGCCTGCTGCTGCAACGCCAATAATCACACTCACCCCCCAACCCTTATGACAACATTCCAACGCTTGACGCATTAGATTAATGTTGCCTGTACATTCAAAAGTATAGTCCGCCCCGCCTTTAGTTAACTCTACCAAATACCCCACTAGCTCCCCATCAATCTCGCGAGGATTCACAAAATGGGTCATGCCGAGCTTCGTAGCAATCGATCGTTTGGACGGATTGATATCGACGCCAACGATTTGAGTCGCGCCCACCATTTTTGCGCCTTGGATCACATTTAAGCCAATCCCGCCCAATCCAAACACCACCACCGTCGATCCCGGTTCCACCTTCGCTGTATTAATCACCGCCCCAAGTCCTGTCGTCACCCCACAGCCGATGTAGCAGACTTTTTCAAACGGCGCGTCTTTCCGAATTTTCGCTAGAGCAATCTCCGGGACCACCGTGTAATTGGCAAAAGTCGAGGTGCCCATGTAGTGATGCAGCGGCTTGCCATCCAGGGAAAATCGACTAGTTCCATCGGGCATCATCCCGCGCCCTTGAGTCACTCGAATGGACTGGCAAAGATTGGTCTTGGGATTGAGGCAATACTCACAGTTGCGGCACTCGGGAATGTATAGCGGAATCACATGATCGCCCGGTTGCAGCGACGTCACGCCGGGGCCAATTTCCACCACAATTCCCGCACCTTCATGGCCAAGAATTGCCGGAAATAAGCCTTCCGGATCGTTGCCCGACAGCGTATAGGCATCCGTATGACAAATTCCCGTCGCCTTGATTTCCACTAGGACTTCCCCCAATCGAGGACCCTCTAGCTGAACGGTCTCCAAGGAAAGAGGTTTTCCTGCTTCAATCGCAACCGCTGCACGCACATCCATGGTCATTACCTTGGTATCTAGAATTAAAAGAGAGCCAAGAATGACAAGACTCTCCCACTGATTCTATAATGCCTGATTCAAAATTCCATAGTGTCTCCAATTCGGCCCATCATAGTGCCACCATTCCGAATCAATAGTGGTTAATCCTTGAGCTTCCAATGCGGTGGTCAAGATTTGAACATGTTTCCGAGCGGTATCCGTCATCGCTGAAGAATTTCGGTGGGCACGATCGCTAAAGTCATCAAACTCTGACGGCATTTCGAGATCACGGCCTTGAGCATTGACCAGAGTCACGTCCACCGCTGCACCTCGATTGTGGCGCGATCCGGTTGCGGGGTTGGCGACGTAGCGGCCATCAGGGAAAATCTTCCACATGGCTTTTTGGACGGACAGCGAGCGGTAACAATCGAAGATCTTAAGACCATAGCCTTGTGTTTTCAATTCCTCCTGTGCTCGCTGAATCGATCGGGCGACGGGATCCCGTAGCAAACATCGGGCTTTGGAATACACCGCTTGTTTCAAAAAGTTATTCGTCGTTGCATATCGCATATCCAGCAAAATATCTGGCGCGATCGATCGGATATCTATGAGCCGATAATCCTTTAGAAGCGGCGTAGAGGCGATCGCACTGGGTTTAGACAGCGGACGAACCAACGCCCCATTCCACCCAGTCAGCATGATGAGCATCATTGCGATCGTGCTCAAAGCCCAAAAATAACGACGTCTCATAGGATAATTAATTTAGAGAGTTGAGAGTGATCATTACGCCCCAGAGTACCCAAAGATTAAGGGATATGGGTCACACTCGTTAATCAGCCGCTTATATAAGGTAATTTCCATCATTTAGGCCATTTTTCCTGCATGAAAAACATTCAACTTCCCGAACCTTTAATTGTTCTTGTGCCATCACGGGATACTGCGGCGATCGAATTCCGATCGAGTTCTAAATCAGAGTCCAAACGATCGCCGCAGTCCACCCCTTCGGACCCAACTGAACTAAGATCGCTGCGAATTGAAGAGTTTTTGTCCGCGCGATCGCTGTCGCTGAATAGTCAGAAAGCTTACCGCGCAGATCTCACCCGGTTTACCACCTGGAGTAACCAAAGCTGGCAGGCCGCCACTCCACGCTTGATGGCCCAGTTCAAAACCCATCTGATGCGGGTTGATCCGAAGACGGAATCTCGCGTTCTAGCGGATAGCTCGGTCCAACGCATTGTGCATAGCTTAAAAAGTTTTTATAGCTGGATGCAAGACACGGGATACATCACGGTTAATCCCATGAAAGCGATCGTCGCCCCGAAAGTCAAACAACCGCAAGCCGATCACTTAACAGATGAACAAGTCACCGCAATTTTTACAGCAGCCCTAGACCTCCATCCTGCCGAACGCAACCTAGCGCTGCTGTCTGTTTTGCGTCATGGACTGCGGGCGGGGGAAGTGTGCGGGCTAAATCTAGGCGACTATGACGGCGAACGGGTCACCATTCGCGAAGCCAAGGCAGACAGTACGGGCGTTGTGCCGATTGATGCGGATGGCCAGGGCTGGATCGATCAGTATTTGCGATTTCGGGCCGATCGAGGCGAAGACCTCACTGACACTAGCCTTCCCCTATTTGTCTCTCACTCCCACCAAAACGATGGCCAACGGCTCGGCTACCACGGCGTCCAAAAACTCATGGGTGCGATCGGGCGGGTCGTCGGCTTCAAGTTCCACGCCCACCAGTTCCGCCACACCTACGCCACCAACCTTGTCCTCAAAGGCATGAACCCTTACCACGTCATGACGCTGACCCGC
Organism: Synechococcales cyanobacterium; assembly: GCA_043764895.1. Taxonomy (GTDB): domain Bacteria; phylum Cyanobacteriota; class Cyanobacteriia; order Leptolyngbyales; family Leptolyngbyaceae; genus JAAFJU01. Next base: position 29,065 of record JAYUJY010000174.1, read on the forward strand.
CACAAGTCACCGCACACCTTCCGCCGCTACACCCAAGCCGCCGACCAACTCGCCGCCGAAACCGCCTTTCGATCGATTTCCGAATTTACAACAACCCACGATATCGAATAAAAATAAGCACCACCGCCCACGATCCCAAAGCCACCTTAACCGCCACCAAGATATTCAAAATCGGAACAATGCCACCGCTCACCAATGCTCCCATTTCACCAAACGGCAACTCATAGCCTGCTAACGTAATCACAGACAATACAATAAAAACCAACACCGAAATCTTTTCCCAAACCGCCGCATTCCATTTCTGATACACCGATTGCATCCATTCCGGCGAAGAGGTCATCGCCACTAATCCGATCGCTGTTCCCCCCGCCACTCCCGCCGCAAAACCACCTCCCGGACTCAAATGTCCCCGAATAGCAAGTTCAATGCCCACCAAAGCGGCGATCGTCGATCCCAACCTCGCCAAAATAATGGAGGACGGGTCAGTAAATTGATAAATCTTTTCCGCTGGACGTTCTGTTGCAAGTAAGAAGCTTGCTCCCATGATGGCGATCGTAAAGACAATCACTTCAAAAATCGTGTCATACAACCGATTTCGCAAAATGATCGCCGAAACTGCATTGGGCAAACCGCTCTCTTTAACGACAGTTTCAACAATTGAGAAGTCTAGTACTGGTGAAGGATTCGCCAAGAACAGCATCTTAAAATAGAACAAAACACCTGCAATCAGATACACCCATTTCATGATTGAACCCCTTCTAAATCAGTAGAACGTAGCAGGACAAGAGTAGACGTTAGACTGGGTTTCACAATTTCATAAATCCGATTCAGCCGCGTCACCAATTGATAGGAACTAGCCTGAGTGTGATTAATCATTGAAGCTGAGACTGAATCTGGGCTTGACTCTGAGCAAAGTGTGCTGTGAATCTCCTGTTGAACAAGGGCTTCATTCAAGCCTCTAGCGTCAGAATAGGGCACTAATCTGACTCTGACATAATAGGGATCGAGCGAGGTTTGGATTGTATCAACTAGACTTTGAAAATTAGGATTTCGATCGCTACTATCAAACTCATCCTGTAACACTCCGATCGTCAAGACTAAGGACGATCGAACCGCAACAGCATACAGCGTAATCGCTAACAATGTCCCCACTAATGCTTCCGTCAAAGCCACATCCGGCGCACCCAAAACTGAGTAGACCAATGCTGCGATCGCCCCCAAGACACCGCGAATAACGAGTGCATGGTATGGATTAGTTTGAAAAACGACCATCATTGCAGCTAAGGGCAATAGCGCGATGATGATATACAAGTAGCTATCGATCATGCCTCTTCTCCCGGCTCAAAATTGGGGTCAAAATACAGTGCGTCATGCTGCATTTTTACATCATCACTCGAACATGACGCTAATACATATCCCAGCATCGTATTCCAAAGCATTAATGAAACGATCGCGAGTAGTAATAGTGGCCATTCCCTGGGTCTTAGAAAGAGCAATCCCACAACAATACTGAGGGATCCGAGTGTATCCGAAACTGAAAGATTGTGTAACTTAAACAGAACCGATCGATCGCCTAGAAGTGACCACGTTCCCCAAAAACAAAATATTAATCCGATCGTAATCCAAACAGAACTAAGCACCGTAATCATGATTCACCGACCCGTTTCAAAATATGAGACAACAGCATGAATCCAGCATTTCCCACACTAATCATAATCACCCCACTCACTCCGATCATCCAGTCATCTCGCAATACTGAAAGCATCAAAACAATAATAGATGACTTTGTAGAAATGCTGGCCATCGATAACATCGTCTGCCAAATATCTTCATTTTTCCAAGCCGCATACATGGGAATCAGCAGAGAGAGAGTCATCGCAATCAATGCCATATTTAAGACCATTATCATCACATCTGTCATGGCAATCTCCTGCTCGGTCGAACTTGGTGAACTTCGTACCAGCCTTCTTCGTGATAGTTCAAGACCGTTGTTTTCGGGGTAAAGGTAATTAAGAAAATATCTAAAAAGACCAGTCCCGGCGATCGTCTCAACTGAACCCGTTCCATCACAATAGCTTCTTCAGTGTGAGGGTTGAGAATGAGTTCAACCGCTTCCATGTAAGCCTGTGGAATAGCGAGAATGATTTTCCAAATGCCCTGCAATAGGTCTTTTAAGCGTTCCGGTGAGGCGCTACTTCTAGGAAGTAGAAAGGCAATCAAAAGTCCAATCACGATATTGGCGATCGTAAAATTAGCCGTCAACAAGAACCAAATAATCAGTCTTAAAACAACATCTCCAATCATACAAATACCATCCAAAAGAGTGCAACCAAACTCAAACTCATCACCCCAACCAAATGTTCAAACTGTTCCATTACGCGGGGCAACTTAATAGACAGCTTGCGGAAAATAAACCAATAAGCCAGCCAACCTAATCCGATCGTCCCCACAGATTTCATCATGTTTTCCAGGGTGTAGGCTTGCAGATACAAACCATTGCCCACCACCAAACCACCCAATAGCAGAGCGATCGCTACCCAAAATCCAGGATTCGCAGGCTTTAGTGCAGCAGCTTTATCTAATTTGGTATCGCCATGAGGTAGAAAGATGAACTTTGCAAATGAAATAGCGGTTCCCAATGCAGCAATATTCATGACAATCACTTGCCAAGGAAGCAACTCTTTCATCGTTAAAGCCTTCGTCCCAAACCCTGCGAGTAAGGGCATCCCAGAAATGGAAAGACTAGCGATCGTCAATGCAATCCAAAGCCGATTATCGATCGATTTCTGTTGCAGTACTTTAAAGTCACGACTAGGAAGATTTCCCACCATTAAGAACAACGCTGATTTAACTAAGCCATGAGTCAACGCATAAAATCCACCCACAACAGGAGCCGCCAAAATAAACCCTAACTGTGAAACCGTATGAAACGCCAGCATCCGTTTAGTGTCTTTTTCAAACACTGCACAGGATACGCCTAGCATGGCTGTTGCCAATCCCAAACACCGCACGATCGGATTGATTTCCTCTAGTAGCAACGCACAGCGCACTAATGGAAAAATTCCAGCTTTCACAACAATTCCCGACATCAAAGCCGACACAGGCGTTTCTGATTCTGCATGGGTCAACGGCAACCATAACCCCGAAACAAAAACGCCTCCTTTTACTAAAAGACCCAAGAAAATCAATGAAACGGCTTCTGTAGGTGCATTCCTGAGACCGATAAAATCAAAAGAATGGTGTGTTTGGTAAATCAGGATAGCTCCGACCAAATAGAACAACATCGCGACATTACTAACAAATAAATACCGCAATGCAACCCAAAGCGATCGATCGGTTCTAGAGTACGCAATCAGCAAAAATGCCGAAATACTAATCACTTCAAGTGCGACATACAAACTAATAAAATCCGAACAGGCAAAGGCCGCATTCAAACTGCCATGTAAAATCAAAACTTGAGCATAAAAGAACGTACTCTTGTCCGTGCGCCAGCAATACAAAACAACGGCCATGGTCACTAAGGCATTCGTTAAGATGAAAAATCCAGCTAAGGGATCTAGAATTAAACTCACCCCAAAATGATCCATCAACCTTAACGTGAGCGGCGCTTGATTAGGGAGCAGCAACAGGCCCGCATAGGCCGCAGAACCGATCGTCCCGATTAAGGCTAACGATCGGTCTAATTTTGGAATGAGATAGATAATAAAGCCGATTAAAAATGGAAAGGCAATCCAAATTAACGCCATAAGATCCATTGTCAAAATATCCTTCATACCGTACTACTCTTTTCAATTTCATGAGTTTCCAGCGTGGGATTATTACGTGCCAATTTCATGACCCCCACTAACATCAATGCCTGAATCGAAAACCCAATTACGATCGCAGTCAGAATCACGGCTTGAGGCACCGGATCAGCGTAAGCGCCCTTTTGTGAGTCTACTAAAATGGGCGTAAAAAAGCCGATTCGACTGGCAATCACGACATAATACGCAATCACACCCGTGCTCATCACATCCATAGAAATGATCTTCATCACCAAATTTTTTTTGAACACAATTCCAAAAAAACCACACAAGATTGTGATCAGAACTAATCCTTCGACCCAGTTTTCTAACATATCTTCCTCCCAATAGACGCCGAGACCACTATTTAAAATCAAAAAACGATCGCCTCCAAAGATTGGATCAAAATCGTTGTTGAATACCATCAAGACTATAACTTTAAATCTATGGTTAAGTTAAAGTTTATAGCTTTAATATTATGCTTTATTCTGAGTTCAAGACGTCACAAATTACTATAACGATCGGCGTTCTAATCCATTGACTTCACCCAATGTCTCTATCGACACAGAGGATTGAAACGAAGTTATGGATCTTATTAAATCCTCATTCCTTAGAACGAAGCTTGCGAATGTCATTCTGAACGAAGGCTAGATCCACAAAGTTATCGGCCACCGTGATCATCGATTCCTGCATCATCGATCGAACGCCCACCACTTCTAAGCGCACCCCCCGCTGTACAATTTTTTCTAACGCATAGACCAGATCTACATCCTGACTCACCAAAACCAACACGTTCACTTGATTAGAATGATCGGCAAACTGTAACATATCGATCGCAATTTCAACGCCCATATCGGCATATCGTGATCCGTCTGCACTGACGGTTAGCTCTTTCTGTATAACACGATAGCCGTTGTTTTCATCCAACGTAAAAAGGAAGATTGCTTGTTATTGCCAGGGCTAAATCCCGTGTAGAAATAGGCTCGCAACAAATCTCTTCCCTGCAACAAACAGGGCAGTAGTTTTTCATAATCAACCTCCAAATTCAAGTGGTTAGCAGCCCTGAACAAACTACCCCCATCCACAAAAATTGCTACACGATCGCCCCAATCAAGCGGGATTCTCTCGCCCTCGCTCAAACTCCAACCCATGCTGTACCTATTTCCTATCAATCTGATGAAATGCTCAAGTTGTATTGAACATCGCAATTAACAAAAGTTAATAAATAAGACGGACCCCTTCAGCGCTAACTTCAGCGTTAAGTCGGTCGTTTTACAAAACAGATTGTAGAATGGCAAGTGGACTTGTATAAATGTCCAGGAAACGTCAAAATCTGCCCTAGGACAAATGGTCTGGCCAACAGCTTTGAAGCATTAAAAAGTATGACTGTATCTTACCTAGAAACTCTTCTTGAATGAGCGCTACAATTGTAAAAATATAATTCTTAATACGATTGCTCTAAGAGGAAACAATGCAGGATGCTTTAGTGCTGGGAGCCAGCCAGGGGATTGGGTTTGGGTTTGTTCAGCATTTCCTAAATCAAGACCCGACCCGTCAGGTTTATGCCACCTACCGATCGATCGATTCTGCTGCCCCGCTCTTGGCCTTGGCCAACCAGTATAGCGATCGGTTGACCTGCATTAGGCTAGAGATTACCGATGAGGACCAAATTATTCAATGTCTCCAACAAGTGGCCACTGGGTTGGCTGCTGGGTTAGCTGCTGGGTCAAGAGTGTCCGATCGGCAGCTCGGCTGGGTGATTAATTGCATTGGAATGCTCCATCAAGGCGACCTTCAACCGGAAAAAAGTCTCCGCCAAATCAACACAGAACAGCTCACAACCTATTTCCAAGTCAACAGCATTGGGTCAATTTTACTCGCCAAGCACCTCGCCCCACTGATCAAAACCACCGATCGCGTTATTTTTGCGACGATTTCGGCCAAAGTCGGCAGTATCACAGACAATCAACTGGGCGGCTGGTACGGCTACCGCGCCTCGAAAGCGGCTCTCAACATGTTCATGCGATCGATCGCCATTGAGTACCGCCGGACCTGCAAAGGCGCGATCGTCGTCGTCCTCCATCCCGGAACCACCGAAACAGGCTTATCCGAACCCTTTCGCCGAGGCGTCCCTCCGGAGAAACTCTTTTCCATCGATCGATCGGTTGGCCAGTTGATGCAAGTTATGAACGGTCTCAGCCCTGAGGACAGTGGAGAATTTTTCTCGTGGGATGGAACCCCGTTGCCTTGGTAGTTTAATCGGAGTCCGATCGCAAAATCTGTCTCAAGTTCATACAGTCATAGCGATCGCGTGAGCTATGATAGTGGGTCAACTGGATAATGTTCGTCAAAAATCGTTAACAACCCAGTTGGCTATTCAACCTTCTCCTACCGCTGCAACTGCTATGCCCACTTCCTTATCCATCACGCCTAAACAACGCGAAAAAGCACGGGAACGGTATGCAGCGTTGGATGCCACCTCTCGGGCTGTGGTACAAATGGCGTCGATTATTTATGAACCCGTTCCCCGCGCAACACTGCTGTCCTGCCTCGACACGATCGGCATCAAAAACACTGAACCGATTGCTGAGACACCAAAAACCACACATGCCGCAATAAGAGAAGCAATTGCCAAAAAACGTGGCCACAGCGAGAATGCTCGATCGTTTACCGCATCCACCTTCAACGACATTTTAATGCCGCTGTTCAAAAACTCGCTGCTCGAAACCAGCATGATGGGCGTCACTTGCGGCGATGCGATCGTGGAAATTGCGACGCGCGATGCCATTAAATGCGGTCTATTTAAAGAAATGGTGGAGGCGATTCATCACTACATGCCCGTCAAACAGCGTTTCTCTTACGGTGGGCCGCGTTACTTCAGTAGTGAACGTCAATTCATTCGGGAAATTCGCGTTTCCATTTACAGTCAAGAAGGTGTTGAGGCGATCGAAACGCTGTTCCAAGAGTACTACGCTTACGGAACTCGGAGCGTGATGCTTTCCGTTAATGGTTGCATTAATCAAATTGCTGATAACCCGTTCGATCGGGAGTGGTTAGAGAGTCTAGAAGACCTCCAGCTTCAGAAGATCATCCTGTCCAGCGTCTTGTCCAGTTCCATCATGGAACTCAACAACGTGGAAGAGGCGATCGGCTTGCTGCACGACTATAGCGAGCAGGATGATGCTGACACGAGCACGCTGCTCACCTACGCCGATCTAATGATTATTCGAGGGGATCTCGATGCGGCTCAATCGGTCATTGCAAAAATGCCCCAAGCCGCTGAAGAAATCGGCTATCCGTTGAATGGGGCGATCGCCTTTCTCAAGGGCGACAATGATCGTGCGATCGTGCTGTTCCGCGAAACCCTGGCGTACTTTCGCAAAGTGGTAGGCAAACGGAAAATCTATTTTAGAATGCCGATCGGATTGTTATTTGTATTGGCGCTGATCAAAGAAGGGACATCCGACAGTCTCAAAGAAGCGATGGAGTATGTCACGATCGCCCGCAAGGAAAAGATGCCGCTCAGTCCCACCTACGCGATTCTGGACACCTTTCTCCAAATCCAGCAGGGCACCTTCAGCAAAAAAGCCGCACTCCTAAACGAAGCCCCAGCCCTCAACGGTGACAGTTGGACCATGCTGATCAGCGCCCTCTGCATCTACTGGAGCGATCGAGATGAGGCTGCAAAATGTCTGCCACCCGGAGTCAAAGACCTCTTCGATCGATCCCGCAGCAATGGATTCTTATGGTTCGCGATGGAGAGCGCCGAACTGCTTGCCCGCATCACCGAGTCCAGCGACAACCCCGACGAAAGCGAACAGTGGCAAGCCATCGCGGACACCCTTCGAGACGGATCGAGCTACGAATCGATTGTGGACCTGATCGCACCCCAAGAAGCCTGGGAACAGAGCCTAGCCGCGCTGACGAACCTCACAGGCATCGTTCCCGCCAGCACCATCAATAAAGCCTCCAGCCGCATCATCTGGACCCTCACGCCCGCAGGCAAAAGCTACAGCCTCCAGCCGAAAGAACAGAGTCTCAGCGCCAAAGGCACCTGGAACAAAGGCCGCCCGATCGCCCTTAAACGCCTGCGCGGCACCCCCGATGAGATTCCCGCCCTCACGGCCCAAGATTTGCGCATCGCGACGACCTACATCAAAGCCGAAACCTACGGCTACTACAACAAGCCCGAATACCTCTGGGCCGACGACGCCATTCTGGGACTGGTCGGCCATCCCCTCGTCTTTTTTGAAGCCAATCCCAGCATCGCCATTGAAGTGGTCAAAGGCTTCCCCGAAATCTTAGTCAGCAAAATCAAGGGCGGCAAATTGGCGCTGTCTTTTTCGCCCAAGCTTCCGGTTTACGACAATACGATCGTCACGAAAGAAACGCCCACCCGCATCAAAATCATCGAAATCACGCCCGATCATCGCCGCATCAACGAAATCCTAGGCTCCAAAAACAAACTCGAAGTCCCTGAATCCGCCAAAGATAAAGTTCTCGAAGCGATCGGCAGTATTTCCAGCCTCGTCACGGTCCAATCCGACATTGGCGGCGGCATGAGTAACGCCGAAGAAGTCCCTACCATTAGCACGCCTCACGTCCATCTGCTGCCGTCGGGCGAAGGACTACGGCTTTCCATGCTAATTTCGCCCTTTGGCAACGGCGGCACCTACTATCGTCCCGGCGTCGGCGGTGAAACGGTGATTGCCGAAGTCGAAGGCAAACGTCTTCAAACCACCCGCGATCTTAAAGCTGAAAAGCAGCTCACCAAGCTCGCCATCACCGCCTGTCCGACGTTAGCCGAATGGGAAGAAATCCAGGGTGAATGGGTAATTGAAACCGCAGAAGCATCACTAGAGTTATTGCTGCAACTACGCGCACTGGGCGATCGAGCGATCGTAGAGTGGCCCCAAGGCGAAAAAATGCGCGTGTCCAACAGCGCCGGATTTGATAATCTCCACATGAAGCTCAAGAGTCAGAATGAATGGTTCACGGCCAGCGGAGAACTGCGCCTACCCGACGGTTCAGTGATTGAGATGCAGAACCTATTGCGATTGCTCGACCAATCCACCGGGCGTTTCATTTCTTTAGGTGATGGTGAATTTGTTGCCCTTACTAACGAGTTCCGCCGCCGCCTTGAAGAACTACGCGACTACTCCGAAAGCACCCGTGACGGTCTGCGGTTTAACAAACTGACGGCACCGACGATCGAAGACTGGATTGACGATGTAGGAAGCTTAGAATCGGACAAAGCCTGGAAAGAACAAATCGCCCGCATCCAAGAACTGCGCGACTACCAACCCGAACTCCCCACCACGCTCCAAGCTGAACTGCGCGATTACCAAGTCGAAGGCTTCACCTGGCTTGCCCGTCTTGCAAAATGGGGCGTCGGAGCCTGCCTAGCCGATGACATGGGCCTCGGCAAAACGCTGCAAACCCTGGCACTGATGCTCGTTCGTGCGCCTCAAGGTCCGACCCTAGCTATTGCCCCCACTTCCGTCTGTATGAACTGGCTCAGTGAAGCCCAAAAGTTTGCGCCGACGCTCAATCCCATTCAGTTCGGCTCTGGCAACCGCCAAAAGGTCTTAGACGAACTTAAGCCGTTTGATCTCGTGGTCTGTAGTTACGGTTTGCTCCAACAGGAAGAAGTCGCTGAAATGCTAGCCAAAATTCAATGGCAAACTATTGTCCTCGACGAAGCCCAATCCATCAAGAACTTCGCCACCAAACGATCGCAGGCGGCTATGAATCTACAAGGTGAATTCAAACTATTAACAACCGGAACGCCCATTGAAAATCACTTAGGTGAACTGTGGAACTTGTTTAGATTTATCAATCCTGGATTACTCGGATCGCTCGATCAGTTTAACCAACGCTACGCCAACGCGATCGAAAAAGGACTCGATAAAAAAGTACGCGATCGCTTGCGAAAACTTATCCAGCCCTTCATCCTTCGTCGCACTAAGACCCAAGTTCTACAAGAGCTTCCGTCCCGTACCGAAATCGTACTGAACGCCGAACTCAGTAAAGAAGAAATGGTTTTCTATGAAGCCCTGCGCCGAGAAGTCATCGCCAAACTCGAAGAAAGCGACGCCCCCGCCGGACAAAAACACCTGCAAGTTCTTGCTGAAATCATGCGCCTCCGCCGTGCCTGCTGCAACACCCAACTGGTCAAACCCGAAATCGCCATTCCCAGCAGCAAACTCGAAGTCTTCGCGAACATCGTCACCGAACTCCTCGACAACAACCACAAAGCCCTCGTTTTCAGCCAATTCGTCGATCACCTTTCACTCATCCGCGCCTACCTCGACGAACAAGGCATCCACTACCAATACCTCGACGGCAGCACCCCCATGAAGGACCGCAAAAAGCGCGTCGATGCGTTCCAAGCGGGAGAAGGCGACATCTTCCTCATCAGTCTTAAAGCAGGCGGAACCGGACTCAACCTCACCGCCGCAGATTATGTTATCCACATGGATCCTTGGTGGAACCCTGCCGTGGAAGATCAAGCCTCCGATCGTGCCCACCGCATGGGCCAAAAACGCCCCGTGACCATCTACCGCATTGTGGCAAAAGACACGATCGAAGAAAAAATTGTCCAACTCCACCAACAAAAACGCGCCCTCGCAGACAGCCTCCTTGAAGGCACCGAAATGAGTGGAAAAATGAACACCAACGACCTGATCAAGATGATTCAAGAACGATAATCGATCGGTTTAAGAGCAAGTTTACAAACAACGTTCTTTGAGAATTCTAGAACTGGGATTAGCGACTGTTAACATTACTGGCGAACCTACTGTAAAGTCGATCGCGTCATCGGATGCTCTGACAGTCGGTCGGTTTGTCTATTAGATGACTGCTGAAACGCTTTAACTAGGAACAATAAGCCGAAGATTAGGAAGACCTTGAAAGTCTTTGAGATTGTGGGTAACGAGTTCTAAGTCATGACGAATGGCTGTTGCAGCAATCCAAGCATCTTGAGAGGAAAGTGCCCGTCCAGATTGCTGAGCATCTGCACGAACTTTAGCCCATGTTTTGCAGAGGCGATCGTCTACGGGGATAGCCAGGTAATTTGATAGATAGTGTTCGAGTTGGGAAATGCGTCGATCGCCCCACTGTCGTACAAATGCCCATTGATAAAGTTCGGCGATACTCATGAATGAGAGTGCGAGTTCCTGGCCATTGAGCAGAGATTCGTAGGGTTGAATATAGTCACTTCCTTTGAAAATAAAGGACGCAATATTGGTGTCAATTAAAACAAGGCTCATACTAATTGACTAGAGCGTTTCTTGACGCTGCGTTTGAAGAAAGCTGAGAAAATTTTCAATAGAATCTTCATCGGGCCAAAATGCAGCCGTAAGATCTTTGAGGGTTTTAGGGGGAGACGTTTTCTGAGAAGATTGGAGCTGTGAGATCGTCCGACCTTCCCAAAATTCGATGCTTTGCTGTGTTAGAGCAGTGGGTTCAAGTAAGAGGTTAAGAACTTGTATTCGTTCGGTGCTGGAAAGGGGCTGAATGGCAGCGATCGCAGCTTCAAGTTGGGGTGTCATAGTCAATAGCTCCTCCAAAATTCATGTCGTTCTCTATCATAGTCTTCGCTCGACTAACAAAGCGTAGGTTATGCTTCTCTACCACTGATCGCTAATCTGCCGATGGTCTACGACCGACCTTGGGGCATCGAACCTGTTGCAAAGTCGATCGCGTCATCGGATGATCTGACAGTCGATCGGCTTGTCCTAAAACAACTTACTTATTCACCAAATCACATTGACGGGATACTGAAAGATGTAGCGATCGATGCTAATGATGGGAATATCCTCGACTTGACTTTGGGCGACGAGCAGTCGGTCGAAGGGGTCTCGGTGCAAGTTTGGGAGCGATGCAACTTGGAGAATGTGGGGTAAGTTGACGGGAAGAATCATGAATCGATTTGTAGTAATTCGTGATGGAATGTAGGTTTCGGCAGGTTCTGGGAGTGTGAGCTTTCCAGTTCCTTGTTTAATTATGATTTCCCAGCCGTTGATCACGCTAAAGAGAATCGTGTGATCTGGATTGGCGATCGTGTCTCTTGCGATCGTAGAAAGTTGAGGGTTGTCAGTGACCCACCAGATAAAAGCATGGGTGTCGAGCAGAAACTTCATGGGAATGGATTATAACGGGTTGAGAAAATCATTGAGGAGAGCCTCGGGGAGAGGTGCATTGAAGTCATCTGAAATCCAGACTTTCCCTTGGTCCTGTCCTGGCTTTCTAGGAGAGCTGTTTTCTAAGATTTGTAGCCGATCGCGTTTCAACCGATCGCGTTTCAACCGATCGCGTTTCATCTGTGCGACCTCGATTTCGAGTTTGACGAGTCGCTCTTCTAATACAGAGGTTGCGATGACCCAAGGTCGGTCGTAGACCATCGACTCTTTTCTGAGATGGAACCAGTCGCTGAGTCGAGAGGTGAGACTTTTGAGTGAGATAGCCATGGGAACGTCCTCGATCGCATTTCTACAAAATTATAACAAGGCTATTCACGAAGTTCTCTGCCATCATCTAATCCGCCGATGGTCTACGACCGACTTTGGGCCATCGCATCTGCTGCAAGATCGATCGCGTCATCGGATGGTCGGACAGTCGATCGACTTCAGCACAAACCCGTCGTCGCAGCGATTTTGCGTTAACTTAGAGTCAGTCCATCGGTGGGAACTGAAATCATGTCGATCGTCCTTAACGCCAGCGAACTCACGCTCAACGACTTGCATGACCGATTTGCCATCACCCGCGTCACCGAACCCACATTCTTTTCCGAATGGTACACAGATTTACCTCACTTGAGTGAAGTCGAACAGATTATGCTCGATCGAGTCCAACGGAATTTTCTGGACCAACTCGCTGCCCGGTCGATCATTGAAGAGACCGTCAAAATGGTCATCGTCTCGCCATTGCTTGATTTAGCCGGATTTTATAGAGCGCCCTACGGCATCGAATCCGAAGTCCCAGTTCAAATCATTATTCCTAGTGAAGACGGAATCATCCAAGGCCGAATTGATACCTTAATTGTTCAGCACAAGCTTTGGATCTTAGCTGTAGAATCAAAACGAACCCAACTCTCCATCCATGTCGCGCTGCCACAAGCGATCGCCTATCTCCTCGCTACCCCAACGCCCCAAACAACCGTCTTTGGACTCGTTACTAACGGCAGTGAATTCCTGTTTATCAAATTCGATCGGACGACAGGTCTGCACTACGATTTATCCAACGTATTCTCACTCCTGAATCGAGGTAACGATCTCTACACCGTCGCCCAAATATTGAAACAACTCGGTTAATGCCAATGGTCTACGACCGACCTTGGGTCATCGCACCTGCTGCAAAATAGCTTGGGTCATTGGATGGTCTGACAGTCGATCGGCTTGTTCATTGTGGCGATTGCCGTCGAGGGAAGTGGGTTAACGATCGAATTGAGAATGAATCACCTCTATGCAGTCTGTTGCAAGGTTTGTTTTAGTTGTTTCATCCAAGCTTTGGTTCCGTAGATTCCTTGAAGGATGGAGGGGACGCGAAGATGAATATCTAGAGTTTCCCAATGAAGGGCGTTGCCGGAGGGTGTAAGTTCGATCGCAGCAATGTCTTTGGGGTCGGCGTCGGCGAGTCCTTGAAGGAGGTGATGAGGGACGGTGAAGGTGGAGCCGTCTTTAAGTTCGATGACGATGGTATGAGTGGTGCGATCGTAGTAGGCATTTTGCGCGCGTGGTTCGGTTGCGTCGGCCAGCATGGCTCTCGCTTGGGCGCGATCGAGTTGTTCTTTGAGATTTTCTTCGGTCAGGTTAGGTTTTTCCATGGATATTTTCCCAGGCTTGGAGAAGTTCGGTTTGGTACTGAGTCACAAGTTCGAGGGCTTGGACACCTGTACGAGGTTTTCCTCTGAGTTCAATGATGCTCGGAGGGATCGTTTCATTTCCTAAGCTAATTTTAGCTTCTTCTCCGGCGCGAAAGACATGGACATGGGACGGAAGATGATCGTCGAGATAGATAACAACTCTGAATCCATCTTGTCTCAGGATATTTGGCATTTTGGGATGTTGAGTTCGACTGTACGACTTGCTGACTGCCAATCATAAAACATCCTGGCTATGCTGCGAAATCGCTTGAGTCATCGGATGCTCGGACAGGCGATCGGCTTGTCCATTCGTGTGCGCGGTGATAATTAGATCAACCAATCCATTGAATGTGCTTTCGACGTAGGGATGATCTTGGGGGAGCCGATCGAGGAAGACAGTTAGAGCTTTTTGGTAAAGGGTTTCGGCTTCCTCGTAACGCTCGAATTGAGTATAGAGTCCAGCGAGATTGTTATACCAAACAGCAACGTCTGGATGATCTTCTCCGAGATGTTGAATACCGATCGCCAAGGCGCGGAGGTAGAGGGGTTCTGCCGCTTCATAACGTCCCATCGATTCGTATAAAAGCGCCAAATTATTTAAACTCATTCCTATGTTTGGATGGTCCGGACCTAATTGCTTTTCGCCAATCGCCAAGGCGCGGAGGTAGAGGGGTTCTGCGGCTTCGTAACGTCCCATCGATTTGTATAAAAGCGCCAAATTGTTCAAATTCGTTCCCGTAGACGGATGGTCCGGACCCAATTGCTTTTCGCCAATCGCCAAGGCGCGGAGGTAAAGGGGTCCTGCGGCTTCATAACGTCCCATGGATTCGTATAAAAGCGCCAAATTGTTCAAGCTCGTTCCCGTGGTCAGATGGTCTATTCCTAATTGCTTTTCTCTAATCGCCAACGCACGAAGGTTGAGGGATTCTGCCGCTTCGTAACGTCCCATCGGTCGATATAAACCCGCCAAGTTATTCAAAATTGTTCCCGTCTCTAGATGGTCTGGTCCTGATTGCTTTTCTCTGATCGCCAATGCACGAAGATAAAGAGGCTCCGCTGCTTCGTAACGTCCCATTGATTCGTATAAACTCGCCAAATTATTCAAGCTCGACCCTGTGGTCAGATGGTCCGGTCCTAATTGCTTGCTAATGATCGCCAAGGCTCGCAGGAAGAAGGATTCTGCCGCTTCGTAACGGCCCATCGATCGATATAAACCCGCCAAATTATTCAAGCTCGTACCCGTGTCCGGATGGTCCGGGCCTAACTGCTTTTCTCTGATCGACAAGGCCAGTTCACTACACCGAAGCCCCGGTCCAAATAACCCTTGAGTAGAGTAATAAAGGCTAAGGTTTGCTGCCACAGCGGCGATCGACTCTCCAAAAACCTCCACAGACTGCCGCTCCGTCAGATCCTCCCAATGGGTCATCCACAGCGCCGCATCCTCCACCTGCCCCACATCCATCGTCTGCTTACACCGCTCCCTTGCCGCCTCTAACATCACCGCCACATAGCGCTCCCTTGCCTCACTCCCGTCAGCTCTCTCATCCAGCTTCACCACCAAAAACTCCCGCAGCATCGGATGCAACTGCTCATCCATTCCCACCAAATGCAAATTCACCAACTCATCCCAAGCCTCCTCAAGCTCTTCCTCATCCCACTCCGCTAGACAACTCCGCACCGCCACCGCAGGAATCCCCGCCAACCCAAACAAACTCAAAAACGCCCCCAAATATTGCGCCTTAGAACCCTCCTCCAGCGCCAGCCAGCTCACCTCAAAAGCAGCCGCCAAACTCACATGCGTCGTTGTCATCGGCTGTCCCCGCAGCAACGCCTTCGCCACCAGCCCCTGCCCCTTCAACCGCTCCAACACCACCACAAAACTAGTCCTGAGACTCTTCGCCAAATACCGCCCCACCAGCTCGATCGCCAACGGCAAATTTCCCAACCACTCACACACCTTCGTCGCCGCTTCTCTCTCCCGATCGACCCGCCCCGTCCCCACAATCTCACCCAGCAACCCCAACGACTCCGGCAAACTAAACACCCCCAAATCCAACCGCCGCACCTGTAACCGCTCCCTTGTGGTCAACAGCACCCGAAACGCCCCATCTGTCGGCAAATAAGGCCGCACCGCCGCATAATCCTGACTCGTCACCACATCATCCACAATCACCAGCCTCCGCCCCTCAATGCCCTGCCGCCAAAAGGCATAACATTCCTGCACCTTCTGCACATCACTACTCCTCGTCCCCGTCTCCGGCAGCCCCATCCGCACCGCATAGCTCAACACCTGCCCCACAATATCCCGCCCACTCAGCCACCACACCCCTCCCGGATAATCCTCGTCATGCCGCACCGCATATTGAACCGCCAGCTCCGTCTTCCCCACGCCGCCCATCCCCGCTGTCGCCGCCGCGATCGCCACTCTCGACTCTTCCATCAGCAACCCATGTAACGTCGCAAGCTCCTTCTCCCGTCCCACAAAGGTTTCCGTTCCATTGCGATCGAGAGTCGGACGTTCTACCGATCGTTTTTCCCCATGGTAATGCGTCCCACCTGTAAAGTTTTGATTGTGATCGCCATCATTATGAACATCATAAAACTCTTGACGATCGGACGTAAAATCTTCATTCATGACTAAAAACCGGGATTGCTAAGAAGAATAGATTGAGTGCTAATTTAATGTCTAGACTTAGAGCGATTAGGCAGGGTGATTATGCGTTCCTCCAGTAAAGTTTTTATTGTGAGAACCGATATTTTGAACCGCATAGCCTGTGCCACCCGTCGCGATGTTTTGCACGATCGGGCTATTGTTTTCAATCTGCGTCAACTCAAAATGCAGATCATTCGCCAAATCCTTAACAGCCTTCTCAAAATCCGGCGACTGTTTCCAAAGACTCTCCAGAAAATTCTTCAGCGCCTGCACTTCTTCCGGTTTCTGCTCAGAAGCCCCAACCAGCGCTTCGACCGCTCGCTTATTCGGATGAATCTTCTCAAATACAGCATTCCCTAACGCCGTCAGCTTCGTCGCCGCCTTCATCGTCAGCGTCTTCCCCAGTTCTCCCGCCCCGCCCTCAATAAATTTATCCAACGCAATCTTACCGATCGCCATCGCCGCCGCCGTCGTCAAAACTTCCATCACAAGTCTCCCAATCCTAAATTTAAGGTAGATATTTACTTCTTCGAGGACTAGACGAAGTATTCCGCACAATTCTCCCGCTCTACCAAAAATTCATCAAAACCTTCACACGACTCATCTTCGATCGTCATTTCCGGAATTCGATCGACAACCATTGAAGTTCCACCTGTCACTGATCTGTGGAGCATTCCTATGGGACTTTTTGATAAGATTCGGGGCGAATTTGTTGACATTATCGAGTGGTTGGACAACTCCAATGACACGATCGCCTATCGGTTTGAACGGTTCCAGAACGAGATTAAGATGGGCGCAAAGCTCACCGTCAGGCCAGGACAACGCGCCGTTTTTGTCAACGAAGGGCAAATTGCAGACATCTTTGATCCAGGACTATTTCAACTCTCCACCCAGAACCTGCCCCTTCTGAGCACCCTCCAAGGCTGGAAATACGGCTTCAATTCCCCTTTCAAAGCAGAAGTCTACTTCTTTAATACTCGCATCTTCACCAACCTCAAATGGGGCACCGCCAACCCAATCATGGTCCGCGATCCAGAACTTGGACCCGTACGATTGCGCGCCTTTGGGTCCTATAGCATTCGAGTTGTTGATCCCAGAGCATTGTTAGAAGAACTTATCAGCACCGATGGACTCTTTCAAGTCGATGAAATCAGCGATCAAATTCGCAACATGATCATGACATCCTTTGCGAATAACTTAGGCTCCAATCGCATTCCACTTCTCGATCTCGCCTCCAACTACGGTAGCCTTGGCAATACCATTCGCACCACGATGCAGCCTGACGTTCAGCGCTTTGGTCTCGACCTAGCGCAGCTTCTCATTGAAAACATTTCCCTCCCACTCGACGTCGAAACCGCCCTCGACAAACGGGCCTCCATGGGAATCCTCGGAAACATGCAGCAATACGCGCAGTTCCAAGCCGCCAACGCGATCGAAGCCTCCGCCAAAACCCCTAACGGCAGTCCCGGACTCGACTTCGGCGTCGGCATCGCCATGGGCCAACAAATGATGAACACCTTCGCCCAACCCCAGCAAGCCACCGTCCAAACCGTCCCGCCGCCCCCTGTGCAAACCGCCGTTTGGTACCTCTCTCGCAACGGTCAGAACTTCGGTCCCTTCGAGCCTGCGCAGATGATTCAGCAAGGCATGACCGCAGAAACCTTCGTCTGGCGATCGGGCCTACCCGGCTGGCTTCGATCGCGCGAAGTGCCTGAAATGGCCCTGATCTTAGGAACGGTTCCGCCGCCGCCACCCTCGTAGAAACGCCCATCCTTCTTTGTACAACAAACCACACTGCACGAGTGGCGATGATTAACAGCCCAAAAAATGAAGCCCGATCGTTTCAAGACTTTCCCTGTCCTCAGTGCGGCGGGAAACTCGAATTCTCGCCGAAAGCGGGGCAACTGCAATGTATCTACTGCGGCTATAAAGAGACTCGTCCAGCCGCCACGGAATCCACCGCCGTTCGAGAAATTCCCTACACTGAATTTCTCGATAGCCAAGCCGTCAAAACCGCACCGCTTTCCGAAACCGCCCTAGAAGTTGCCTGCCCAAGCTGCCGCGCTCGCATCACCTTCCAGCCCCCTGACGTCGCCGGGAAATGTCCCTTCTGCGCAACGGCGATCGTCACTCAAGGCGAAAAAGCCCATCCCGTGGTCGAACCGGGCGGCGTATTGCCCTGCAAAATCACCCAGAAAAAAGCCCGCAAAAACGTCCAAAAATGGCTCGGCAACAACTGGTTCTTGCCGACCGCCCTCAAGTCCCTCGCCCAACAAGAAGCTATGCAGGGCGTCTACATTCCCTACTGGACCTACGACGCCAAAACCGAAAGCCAGTACACCGGAAGTCGCGGCGAATACTACACCACTACCGAAATTTACACCACCACTGATGACGATGGGAACCCGTCCATCCAAACCCGTGAAGTCCAACACACACGCTGGTATCCGGCCTCGGGTCACGTCTCCCGGCACTTCGACGATCTCCTAATTCCTGCGACAACTCAGCTTAATGAAAAATATCTCGATCGCCTATCCGACTGGAAATTAGACCAAATCGTTCCCTACTCGTCATCCTACTTAGCAGGCTTCAAAGCACAACGTTATCAAGTCACCCTCGAAGCCGGATTGACCCTAGCAAAGTCCAAAATGGCCTCCCAAATCCACACCGACGCCTGCCATGACATCGGCGGAGATACCCAAAGTGTTGATCACATCCAAACTCAACATCACGACATTACTTTCAAACATATTCTGCTGCCCCTGTGGCTTTCCGCCTATCGGTACAAAAATAAGCAATACCAAGTCATGGTCAACGCCCAAACGGGAGACGTGTCCGGTGAACGGCCTTACAGCAATACTAAAATTGCGATCGCCGTTATGCTTGGAATCACGATCGTTCTAGCCTTCTGCTATGCCGTATCCCGTGGGCAAAACAACAGCGCTCCATCGAATAGCCGAACTCGAATTCGCATTGAGAACAGTGCCCCTAGACGAGATCCGCCCACGCTTTCAAATCCCGCCGTCTCCAAACCCGCCGCCACTAAACCTCAGCCTCAAAGCAAAAAGCGACCGTAACTGAACCACCCATAGCCACTCCCCTTAATTAGCAATCTAAATGAATTAACTACATTAGAAAAACATCCGATCGTAAAATTTTAGGTAATCACACGTAAGTAGTTGTTATTTCCTCATAGAGATCAGTAGACTCTCTTATAGATCATCTGTTTCTGCTCCAAACAAAACGGGCATCATGGGACTACGAGGCTGATACGCTCAGTATTCGTACGGGACCACAGATTTTCTGTGTATTCTAGGACACAAATTAGCGAATTTTTTTGGAATGAGGGCTGGATTAGATGTTGGTCCCTGAAAATCGATTGTTTTGTCGCTTGGATGGCTTAAGTCAGACGGTGCGGGATAAAAATCGGAGCGATGCGCTACAAGCCCTTCGCCTGTTGGAGGTAAAAAGTGTTCCCGTCTTTGAAGAAGTGGTTCAGACGGCGGCTCATTTTGCGCAAGTGCCCGTAGCATGGCTCAGCGTAGTCGATCGTCATACTGAATGTCTCAAGGCAACCTTTGGGCTATCCCGCCTGGGTTTGATGAATGATTTGGTCATGCGTCGATCGATCGATCCGGATGATTCCTTTGGGCAGTACGTGACCGATAGCCACCAGCCTCTGCATATTTCCGATACGTTAGCGCATCCCGTTTTTGCTCAGAGCATTTTAACTCAGCAGTACGGTATTCGATCGTACTTAGGGGTGCCGTTGGTGACGAGTAAGGGAGAATACTTAGGCGTGCTGTCGATTCTCGATACCGTACCGCGCGAATTTACGGTGCCGCAGATTGAATTTTTGATGTTGACGGCTCGGCTCGGGATGAGTGAGTATGAGCGATCGTACTATCAGCGTCAGGCTGAGGATTTGGCCTTATCAGCCAGACAACCTGTTGATCCTGCACCGACTCAAACCCATTTACCAGAGACCACCCTCGCTGGAGTCCTCGATCAGGCCATCATTCCGTTGAAGTTTGAACTCTTAGCGCAGCTCACTCAGGAACTTCGGACGCCGCTGACCTCCGTCATGGGCATGGCCAGCGTACTTACCCGTGAAATTTATGGTCCGTTGACGCTGAAGCAACGCGAATATCTCAATATCATTCACCATAGTGGCGAGTATTTGCTGTCATTGGTGAAGGAAATCTTAGAACTATCACAGTTGGATCTGTCGCAGCGAGTGCTCAATCCAGTATCGGTGGATATTGAGATGCTCTGTCAACAGGCGATCGCGACGCTAGAACAATCAGCAGCCCGTCGTGAGCAACAGATTCGTCTAACGGTGGAACCGGGCAATCGGATTTGGATACTCGACAAAGAAAAAATCCGTCAGATGTTGTATCACCTGATTTTCAGCGTCGTGCAATCGTCGAACGGCGGCAGTCAGGTCCATCTCCATGTTTCAAACAAAAACGGTGCGCTCCGACTAACAGTGTGGGTCACGCATCCTTGTCTAGACGAGACGCTGTTTGGACGCGGTGAATTTCAGCCGTTGCGCAATGGTCGATCGAGTGGCGTGGCCGTAATGGATGCGCCGACGTTACGCGCTGGAGTGGTCAGCCCTGAAGTCGGAATTCACGACATCCTTCAACAAAACATGGGCTTCCTCCTCAGTCGCCAATTGATCGAGCTTCACGGCGGCCAAATCCAAATCCAAGGGGAATCGAGTCCGGGTTATCGCTATGTGATCACCCTTCCTCGACTAACATCAAAGTCAGTATAGAAAGAAGCGAAATTTTGAAGTGTAGGGGTGCTGTGCGATCGTACCCCCCTACTTTAATGATTAGAGGAGAAGGGCGATCGATATCTGATGCATAACAAGTTTTAGAATCGGCTAAACTGAGAATAAATCTATATCAGTAGAGTCTGGAGCTAATTTTTATGCCGATCGCTTTACCACCGGAATTAGAATTATTTGCCCAACGTCAGATTGAGAGTGGAAAGTATCGTTCCATTGAAGAGGTCTTAGTAGATGGCCTTCGATCGTTATGGGAAAAAGAAGATCTCTATCAAGGCCGTTTAGAAGAATTACGTCAGGAGGCACAGCGAGGAATTGCATCCGTGGCGCGAGGTGAACTCATCGATTTTGATACGGCAATGGATGCAATTCGCGAAAAAATGCAACAACGCTATGGGGTCTCATGCGATTAGCGTTGAATATTTCAGGGGATGCGAATCGGGATCTTGAGGCGATCGCAGATTACATCGGTGCAAACTATGGATTGTCCAGCAGCAATCAATTTATTGCGGGGATTACGGCTCGGTTGAAGTAGTTGGCACAATTTTCCATGATGGGTCCAAGTCGTGAAGAAATCGCACCGGGGTTTCGCTCTCTAATCTACGAGCGATATTTGATTTTGTATGTGGTTCAGGAAAATTCACTGAATGTGATACGAGTTGTGAGTGGATATCAGGATTTGACTGGGTTATTTGGGAATGAGTAAATTGGGGTTGGGGTTGCGATCGCCCGATTTATTGAAGTTTGGGCGATCGTAATAACTTATGATCCTATTCTTTAAGAGCTGTGCTTGGCCTGATTCCACCCAGTTATCGGGCATTGCTGAAGGCAGAACAGTAAGGCGATCGCTCGAGTGAGTTGGGAGTGATGGGCAATCGGGTTGGTATTACTATCAGCGTCTCAAATCAGTGGCAGCAGATCGCCTCAACTCAACGCCAGTATCTTTCAACTATCCGCTATATTTGTTTTTCATGCCGCGTTGTGTGACATTGACCTCAGTTTTCAAACATAAAGAGAGGCAATCCCTGAAGATCAACCTCTCTAATTCTAATTCTAATTCTAATTACATTGCTGCTCGGTTTAAAGTTTTCAAGAGAACTCAGGACAATATGTTGGTTTAGCTACACGCGCCACTGTTTTATCCAAGAGCCAAAATGCTTGCTTCATCTCGGAACTTTCCAGTTCCTGATTTTTTACCCATTCGATATCTAAGATATCGCTTTGACTCATTCCCTGACTACGCAATTCACAATAATTCTTACCTAGATGTACCCAAGGTACTGGATCTGCATCAAGAGTTTTGATCGCTAACTCCGATCCAAGGTTGCCCTCCATCATGACTTTCAAATCGTAAACAAAGCCACCATCTATCAAGAAGTTGGCCTGTGCAGGCAAACTAATAAACAACCAAACTACTGCCACTGCCAGCGACATGATAAACCCTTTCATGAATGTTCCTCTCTGGTACTAATTTTCATACATTTAGTTACCTAGTACTACGCGGCGTACGTTACCCAGTCTTTAGATTAATCATGGCTTTACCTAGCCTGATTTGCCATTTTAAATAGCTAGTTTATTTACGCCGGAGACTACTAGGAATTGGTGCTTGCTGCTGATCAAGCAAGAATCTTGAGCTTTGCGGTGTTGAATTCACCTTCTGTGAGAGCACCAGCGTTCTTCAATTCAACAAGCTTCTTTAGTTCATCAGCCAAGTTACTGCCATTAGGTTGCTGTCCCGTGCGAGAGGACTTTTTAGCTGCTTCAATGCGTTGAGCTAACTCAGTGTAGAACTTATTGGCATCTTCAACTTCCTGTTTGATAGTTCCAGCAAACGGGAGGACATTTTCGCGCTCATCATACCCAGGCTTGAAGCTCTTTGCGTTCAAATCCCCAGACCCTGAGTAGTTAATTTCAACAAACCCATATCCAGCTATGTTCCATGAAGAAGGACGGTTGAACTGATAACTTGTGATATCCTCCAAACGCACTTTCTTCTCCCCTTTTCGACTCTTTGAGATTCCACTCAACTTGTAGATTGTCAAGAACTCAGAGTCTATTACCCATTCAGCGTACAAACGCTTAAATCCTACAGTGCTATCTTCATTTTTCAGAAGCTTGCCAAAGTCCGACATTGCTATTTCCTCAATCCTTATCAGATGATTAAAGTGTTCCCATCAGAAGAGAGTATCTAACTTACGATTCCTCCACTATAAATCTTGAGGTACAAGCGGCATAACTATCGAGTTGAACCGCCTTAAAACTTCTTGCGATTGCAAACGCAGTTACAGAGTGGCTCAACGGCACACCTTTCTAACAAGTCGGTTCTAACGAGATTGTTCTACTGTACCTGGTAGGATTTAGTTTTCCCAACGTAGAATATTTTATATCTTGAAGTAAATAATCATATAGACGGCTAGTTTGCTGCCTAAGTATCCAGAGCGGGATCTTAGACTGACAAGCTATGTATATAGCAATCCTAAATGATTCATGAATTTTGGGATCCCATTTCAATCCTGGAATGCTTATCGGTCAACGGTTTCGGTCGTTAGATTTTTTACAAATGATTTAGGACTGCTATATTTCAGGAGCAAGAATCTTACCACTCTACCTAAGATTCCAAAACTAGGAATTAGAGTAATTTGGAGATAGACATGGATCCAAAGCCGATCGCTCATCACTCCAGCCCAATCGCATAAACCGAACTCCCGAATCAAGCAACCTGAATCCCAAATCAACTAATCTGAGTCTCCGATCGAGTAACCTACATCCCAAATCAAGTAAATCGGTCTTCAACTCATAAAGCTTCTCGATCGTCCTTAAAATGAACCTCCGATTGAATAAATCTTAAATCTGAGTTAATTCTCGATCGGGATTGTATTTTAAACGGAGCAGTTGATGGTGATGAAGTGAAAGTATCGCATAAGTTTTCCCGTTGTCATCACTGAAGTCCACTTCATAAACATCAGAGGCCAAGATTTTGGCGATCGTACCGACTTGTCCAACGGAAAGACCTCGATCGGGCAGATCTTCAATTAAGGCAACGACATCCCGGTATTGAATCTTGATGGATTGTGAAATCTTTTGTAGAGAATACTGTAGGGATTGCTTGTATTTGTCTCTCTGCTCCATTCGTTCTGCCACATTTTCTGGCGAAACCTCACTATAGGTTGAGGTGCCGTCTTCATGGTGGACAGTGACAGAGTATCCATTTTCACGCAGCCTTTGGGCATGTCTACCTCGGACAGGTTTCCCCATTTGACTGAGATTATATTCAGGTAACATTTCATCTTCTTCCATCGAAGAAGTGATGTCTTTAGCTTGGGTCATAGAGACGAGCCTCCTGAGAGGTGCAAGGGCGAGCACTAATGATTCGGATACGGTTTCCCCGTTCTGCATAGACGACTAACAGTAGCCGATTGTATTTGGATAAACCAATATCAATATAGCGCAACTCCTCGAAAGAATGTTCTGTATCTTCAAAGGTCTCAGCATCGGTGTCTTCAAACACGGTAGAAGCTTCTTCAAAGGAAACGCCATGTTTTGTAAAATTAATCTGGGCCTTATTCTCATCCCACTCAAAAGATCCCATCGATTTATTGACAGCACTTGATTTTGCGGTTCTTATAGTAACATTTCTGAGTTTTCGCTGAGCAAGTTAATCTAAAAGACATCTTGAAAAAGGCAATCGTGCTTGGCCTGATTCCACCCAGTTATCGGGCATTGCTGAAGGCAGAACAGTAGGGCGATCGCTTCAATGAGTTGGGAGTGATGGGCGATCGAATTCCCATTCAATTTATTACAGCAGCAATCGACGAAATCCAGCTTGTGAAAAGTGTTCATCGGCAGTTAATACATCGGAGATGTTGCGATCGCGCATGACCGTAAAGGAAATACAATCTACTAATCCCCATTCTTTATCTAATCGGGTTTTAAAGAGTTCCAAGGCGCGGCTATAAAGCTGAGTTGAAAGGGGGACGATCGTGACGTTTGGATCAGTTTCTAGAGACGTGAGGAGTTGGACAGCGGCTTTTCTGTAACGGGCTTTAGAGAGGGCATTACCGAGTTCGAGGAGAATTGCTTGGGTTGTAACGAGTTTTGTTTTTTGTCTTGTCAGTTCTGCGGCGATCGCCATGGCTTGGAAATGGTGCCGATCGGTCACTGAAGAAAGAGCAATGGCAAAGGAGGTATCCAGAAAGACTTCAGTCATGAGCATTCGGTTCTGGATAAATTTCGACTTGGGTAGACCAGCCGATCGGACCTTCTAAATTAAGCGCTTGTGCCGTTTGTAGAAAGCTCGTAGGCTGGGCTGGGCTGGAAAGTTGATTGAGCTTCAAAAGTAACCATTCGGTGAGAACAAGTCCATTCCGATCGGCTTGCTGGGTAAGCGCAACGTATAATTCGTCGTTGAGTTCTAAGGAGAGATGCTGGCTCATGGGACGATCGGGAGAGTTAAGGTTGTACTTAGTATAGCGATCGATCGCTTGAGTAGCTTAGGAAGATGGACGATCGTGCTTGGCCTGATTCCACCCAGTTATCGGGCATTGCTGAAGTCCCAGCAGTAGCGCGATCGCTTGAGTAAGTCTGCGTTATGGTCGATCGGATGAGTATCATTAGATAAGCAGCGGCAGATAGCCTTCGTAATACAATCGCGTACTATCATCTGTGTCATCGACTTGTTAGCGCTAATATGGTAAGTAAGATCCTAATTTTAAATGAGCAATGGCAAAAGATACTTTCTATCCCCAAGTAAAACGTGCGCTCATTAAGGACGGATGGAAGATTACGGATGATCCTCTCAAATTAGAAGTTGGAGGCGTTAAACTAGAGGTGGATTTGGGTGCAGAGCGTGTGTTAGAAGTCGTTCTAGCAGCGGAGCGTGCTAGTGAAAAGATTGCTGTCGAGGTGAAAAGCTTTATTTCAAACTCACCCATCAATGAATTGCATGGCGCATTGGGGCAGTTTATTGCTTACCGTACAGCACTCTCAGAGTTGGAACCCGATCGTAAACTTTACTTAGCCGTTCCGATCGCAACTTTTTCTGATTTTTTTCAATTGCCGTTTCTACAGCGTTTGATTCGAGAAAACCAGTTGATTCTCATGGTTTATGATCCTATTCTTCAAGAGGTTGTCCAATGGCTGTAAGTCCTATTTCATTGACACACTTTGAATCTGAAGTTTCGATCGATCGCTGCCGATCGGCAATCCTAACCATTTTGAGTGTAGCGATTGCGACTGAGACTGACCGTGACGTAGAAACGGAGATGATTTGCGATGAGATCCGCGATCGTTATTTGTTATTGGGACAGGGTTGGCGTGGGCAGGAGCGGGTTTATGCCGTGTGGATGCATCTAGAGATTCGCAAGGGACGGATTTGGATTCAACGAAATCAGACAGAGGTTGATTTGGAGGCTGAGTTGTTACGGTTGGGAATTCCGCAAAAATCGATCGTGCTTGGCCTGATTCCACCCAGTTATCGGGCATTGCTGAAGTCCCAGCAGTAGCGCGATCGCTTGAGTGAGTTGGGAGTGATAATCAAACTGCCCACGCTAAACACAACTGCTATCATAAGGTCAGTGAAAGACACGGAGCATTGGCATAATGACCCTCCTCCAAGACGATCGACAACTCACCCATTTATCCAACCCAACCTTATACAGTTGTGATTATGCGGCATGGGTAGAACAGACGGTGACGCTGCTGCGCGATCGATAGTTTGAAGCGGTAGATTTAGAGAACTTGATTGATGAGTTGGAGGATATGAGTCGGCGGGAAAAACGATCGCTCACTAGCAATGTGCGCGTAATTTTGATGCATTTGTTGAAATACAAATTTCAGGCTGAAAAAAGATCTAGATCGTGGTTGGTTACGCTTCGGGAATATCGGATTCGATCGGCGGAGATTTTGGCGGATAGTCCAAGTTTACAGAACTATTTGAATGATCAGTTTGAACTTTGTTATGCACAGGCACGGCGGGAAGCAGCAGATGAGACTGGATTGGAGATTGAGGAATTTCCGATCGAATCACCCTTTACGGTTTGGCAATGTTTAGATGAGAACTTCCGCCCAGATTAAGGGCTAGGGTAATCATTAGGCATAATTTCAACACTTTTTACAAAGAAGAATAGATCGCTGGGACGCGCACCAGGAAGTCGATCGCCATTGGGTTCAGCGGCGTATTCCAAAATGATGTTCTTTCCTTTAAAGGACTCCTTCAGTAGGCTCCATCCATTGGGGTGATCCATAAACCAACTATTACATTGCGTGGTGCAGTAAGCCACAATATCCGGCCCTGTTTCTGACTGGACAATGATCCGCATGTTGTCAACGCCGCCGCCACCAATGAGTTTTCCCTTGACAGTGATCGATTTATTCTCCATTGATACCTGTTTAAATTTAAACTGACTTTGAGAAATCCAGCATTCTGAATACAGTTCACGATACCAACTGTCTCCTTTCTCATCGACTTTAGGCTTTTCTCGATCGACAAAAACTTCCCCACGCTGAAAGACTTTTTTAACCGATGCCTTAAGGCTAGGCTGCGATCGGCAATTCGTCGGTGCATTACTAATTTCAGCATTAAACCCAACACTAGCTGTCGGCTCACTTCCACGAGAATTGATCGCAGAATTAGCCATCGCCATCACATTTCTTTTATGTCCATTTTTGATATAGGCCATGTAGAGAACGCCATTTTCTTGCCAAGATACAGACGCATTAATATAGGCCGATCTCTCGCTGCGATATAGAGCCTTCTTCCCTTTTGCTAGTGTCACTCTTTCAGACTTCGTGAAGGAATTATTCTCAAAGGCTGGCATCTGCCCTCCTTTTCTAGCCGAAAAAGATCCCCAATTACAAGGAGTCGCACCCTTACATTCACGAGTGAATCCAAACGTAAATCCATATCCGGCATTTTCCCTGAATACGCTCCAATAACGATGTTGTTCAGTCTCAATCTGAGATGGGGCAAGAATTGGAATTTGAGTGCGTCCCATAATCTGATAGGCACTTCCAACTAATTCGCCAATCGGCAAATTGAGCGCCTGGGCTGGACTAGCAAACAAAAGTGATAGTGTGGCGATCGTAATAGGAAGGGACTTATTTTTCATAGCTTTTAGAAAGATTAATTTTAGTTAAAAATTGAACAACATTAAGTAAACTGCTTGAGAATCCGATCGCACCGATCGCTCCCAGCCTTGTTTCCAGCGTTAACATATTCATTTTTTGCGTATTCTAAAACTCGTTTGGCTTCGGGATAGTTTTTTTGATGAAGGAACGTCATCCCAGCAGCGTAATACGCATTCGCAAACTTTGGATTGACGCGTGTGGCATTGCGGAAGGCTTCGAGTGCGCCGGGAAAATCTCGATCGCTGTAAAGGACCGTCCCGAGACCGTAGTAGGCATCGTAGTAGTTAGGATTGAGCTGGATGGCTTTGCGGAACGATGCAGCAGCGCCTCGGTTCCATTTCGATCGATGGTGGACGATGCCAAGATGATAATAGGGTTCGGGGATAGCTAGGCTAAGTGTCGTAGCTTTTTGGAGTTCTTCGGTCGCGCCTTTGAGATCGTTTTCTTGATGCAACACTAGACCGAGATTGTAGTGCGCCATGCCGAGATTCGGATCAAGTTCGATCGATCGTTTGAGATACTCTTTAGCCTGTTTTAGATTGTTTCCTTCGAGCAACGCCGCACCAAGATTGGC
Source organism: Synechococcales cyanobacterium (assembly GCA_043764895.1). GTDB lineage: Bacteria > Cyanobacteriota > Cyanobacteriia > Leptolyngbyales > Leptolyngbyaceae > JAAFJU01. Next base: position 57,859 of record JAYUJY010000174.1, read on the forward strand.
ATAGGTCATTGCAAAGGTTGGATCAAGACGAATGGCATTGTAAAACGTAGATGCCGCCTCTTGGACTTTACCCGTTTGGCGCTGGGCGAGTCCGAGATTGTAGTGGGCCGGAAAAAAGATGGGGTTGAGCTGCGTGGACCGTTTGAATGCGTCGATCGCCCCCTCGGGATTGCCGGATTGAATCTGCTGGAGTCCTTGCTGATATAGAGATTCGGCAGATTCGGCCCGGACGGATAGGGTCGAAACCGTTGCCATAACCAGTGCGGTCATCAGAACGGTTATGCGGGACGTTAGGAGAGAGGCGATCGACGTTTTCATCGGGCTAGACCAATCCCTGTACAACGGTCAAGGATTCATCGATATGACCTTGGAAATTGAGTTGGGAGTTGGTGATGTGTTTGACGATGCCAGACTTATCAATCACGTACGTGACGCGGCCTGGAAGAATCCCAAACGTAGACGGCACGCCGAAAGATTTACGAATTGCGTTTCCAGTGTCGCTGAGGAGCGTGAAGGGAAGATTGTATTTGGTTGCGAAGGTTTTGTGGGACGCCACGTCATCTCCGCTAATTCCGATCACTTCAGCTCCCGCGTCCTGAAAGGCGGTGTAGCTATCGCGAAAGCTGCAAGATTCCTTCGTACAGCCGGGAGTGTCATCCTTTGGATAGAAGTACAAAACGACGCACTTGGTCCCATTAAAGCTTTTCAAATTCACCGTCTCGCCCGTCTGAGACTGAAGCACGACGTCCGGAATTGCATCCCCAACTTGAATACCCATGATTGATTGACCTGTTATTGAGCTGTATCCGATCGTCAGTATAGCGCAGTGCTAATATACCAAGAGCGCCCCAATGAAGTGTTCTGAGGGATCGTTCTGAGAGATTGTATGGAACCACTATCGATCGCATTATCCCTGTTACTCGGCCTGATTTCGCCTGTCGGCATCGTGAGCGATCGCGTGGCTGAACAGCAAATTCGCAAGCAGCTTTATAAAGCCGAGTCGTTGCAGGTCCGGATTGACAACGCGCCGACGTATCAATTAGTCAAGGGAAAAATAGATCAGGTCCGCGTGGCGGGTCGGGGTTTGTACTTGACGCCGGATGTGCGCATTGAGGGACTGGACATCGAGACGGACCCGATCGCTCTAGTGGGATTGAGTACCAAACTGGAGAAACCCCTTCAGGCAGCAGTTCGGCTAACCTTAACCGAAGCCGACATCAACCGCGCATTTTTAGATCCGCAATTTACAGCCGCATTTAACAACCTCGGCACCGATCGCACAGGCAAGCGAGGCCGTTACCAGGTGCTCAATCCGCAGATTAAGCTGTTGGGACGCGATCGCATTCGCCTTGCAGCGCAACTCACTGAGCGAGGTTATCCAGGGACGCTCAATCTCACGATGGAAACCAACATTACCGTCGTGGCAGGGCGATCGATCGAACTCGTCAATCCCATCATCAAAGTCAACGACAAACTCGCCCCCCAAATCCTCGTCGATTCGCTCTCAAAAGGGGCCAGTCAACGGTTTGACCTCAACCAATTTGAGTCCATGGGCATGACCCTTCGAGTGCTTAAATTAGAACAAGTTCAAGAAGGACTTCAACTGGTTGGGTTTGCTCAAGTCCGCCCAAAACCCGAGAAAATGCCTTAGTACTGAGCAGCATAAATAAGACCATTATTAAAATCAATCAAAACGAGGGTCGCTATTAGATCTCTTCTTTGTTGGGTTCCGGGCACGGCGAGCCGTGCCCCTACAGATCCGGGTTCCAGAGATTGTAGGGGCATGGCTTGCCGTGCCCTAAACCCAACAAAGAGGCATTGAATATCCGGATTATTTACGCCGCAGACTACTAGTCCATCTGCTGAAGGGCCAGACGTTCTAAGGCCGGACGAGCGCGAAGTGCAGGTTGGAAATTAGGTTTGTTTGCAAGGGCATGGTCGATCGATTGCAGGGCTTCCGCGTAGCGCTGAAGCTCAATGAGCACGCGGCTGCGCCAGTACCAAGGAATATGGCTTTCGGGCTTGAGATGGATGGCGCGATCGAAACAGGCGATGGCTTCTCGATGACGTTTGAGCTTCATCAGCGCACTGGCAAGACTGCACCACAGTTTAGGCTCGTTGGGCGTGTTGTGAATGGCGCGATCGTAGCAACTAATGGCATCTTCATAGCGCCCCAAGCCAAACAACGTATCCCCGCGAATTTTTAACGCTTCGGGATTATCAGGGTTGCGCTGAAGCTCAGGGGTATAGGTCGTGAGCGATCGGGTTTTTTGGCGAACTTTTTCTAGGAGCGGACCCCGCAAAATCCACGATCCCGTTTGGTCGGTGTTGCGGCCAGTGCCCAGGTTGGGGTTAGCTTTGGCGGCGACGAGAGCGGCCAGGAGATTTAGGGAGTCGAGGGGCGCGGGCATCTCGGTGCTGGCGCTTTCAGCGAAGGTCGATTGGCTATCGATATGGTTAAGCTTGGCGGCAATTTTGGCAGCGGTGCGTTGGCCTGTGATATTGGCGGCATTGGCGACGGCGGTCGTGCGCAGGTCTGAGGAAGATTCTCCTAAACTTTGGGGCAGAATCGGAAGACTGAGGATCGTGGAATCGTCTTCGATCGCTTCATCCAGTGGATTAGGGATAGGTCGGAGACTGTTCTGGCAACGCGATCGTTCTTTTTTTGCGTCGGGTTCATTGGGGTGAAGGGTGAGGATTTGGGCATAGACGGTGATGGCCTCTTCCAGTCGGTTCATGCTTTCTAGAATTTTGGCTTTGGCCTGCAACGTTTTAAGATGGTCTGGATCGGACATGAGTGCCTGGTCCACGTCCTGAAGCGCACCGTCCCAGTCTCGGCGCTGACAGCGGATATCACTGCGCACCAGCCAAGCTTTGGCATGGTCAGATTCACTGCCGAGGAGGACATCTAGAATCACGATCGCTTCGTCATAGCGTTGAAGTTTGGCAAGAGTCGTGCCGTAGGTCAGCAGGGTGCGGGGATTGCTGGGATCGCTTTGGTAAGCAGATTTGGCGAGTACGAGGGCTTCAGAATAATGGCCGAACTGAAGTAGGGCGTAAGCGTCAGCTCGATCGATGAGGATTCGCTTCCGACTTTCGACTGCAAGCTGAAATTTTGGCTTAATTTCGACGGCGCGGCTATAGGCGAGCAGCGCTTTGTTCGGGTGCCCAAGCGTTTCCAAGACCTTACCCCGATCGTGCCATGCCCAGACGTTATCGGGCTGGAGTTCGACGACCTTGACATAGACCCCGAGGGCTTCTTCTGGTCGGTTGAGATTTTCGAGCAGGACGCCGAGCTTTAGCCAAACGCTGGCATCATTGGGCGCATGTTGCGTGGCTTTTTGATAGGCCGCGATCGCATTTTCAAATTGCTGAATCCCGTCGTAGGCCATGCCTTGCTTCATCCACAGCGTCGCATCTTCCGGCTGACGTTGAAGCGCCCGATCGTATGCCGCGATCGCCTCGCGGAAATGCTGTCTCTGGAGCAAATAATCCCCACGCTCGACCCAAGCAATACTACTCGTACTCGGGTCTAAATTAGAATCTACACCGTTCGGAGTTAAGGCGGTGCAAGAAGTGGCGGCCCCCTCTCGGCAGATTGCCGTTACCCCCAGCGCTGGAATGGGCCGATCGATCGATGGAAGAGACGCACCGAAGCACTCACTTGTCGATGATTGCTGAAGGATTTCAAGAACTTCCTCCGCGCAGCCGTAGCGTTCATTCACGTCATAGCGTACGAGTCGATCGAGCACTTCTGCAAATTCAGGACTCACCTCGGCTTGATCTCGCCAAAACAGTTCCCGACTCTCTGGATCGCGCTGGAGATGCTTGGGAGAATAGCCCGTCATGGCCTGAATGCCAATCATGCCGATCGCATAGAGATCACTTTCAAAACAAGAACAGCCCAATAGCTGCTCTGGAGGTGCATAGCCCGAAGAACCCACAATAATCGCTGGGTCATCAATGGACGACAGGGTAAGCTGCTTCACCGCCCCAAAGTCAATCAACACAATCTTACGATCGCCTTCACGGCGGATCAAGTTGCTAGGCTTGATATCCCGATGAATCACCTGATTCTGATGCACAAAAACTAATAGGGTTAAAATCTCCTGAATCAAGCTCTTCGTGTCGGCCTCAGTCAGCGGCAAACTGTTTTTGAAGCTCTGATTCAAAACCCATCCTGGAATATATTCTTGAACAAGATAAAGTTGTCGAGCCTCTTCAAAGTGCGCCGTCAGATGGGGAATCTGATCGTGGTGTCCGAGCGCGTGCAGCACCACCGCCTCTGCCTCAAACAATCGTTTTGCCGCCTCCCACGCTTCAGGACTTTTCACCTTAGGCTGTAATTTTTTGACAACGCAAAACGGTTTGCCGGGAAGGTGCTGGTCTCGTGCCAGATAGGTCTGCCCAAAACCACCGCCCCCAAGCTGGCGCAAAACATCATATCGTCCGGCAAGGAGTTTATGGGGCATGGGTCGCGATCGGGTTTTCTATTTCTATGTCCCCTTTAACGTTCCCGAACTGGATTGGAATAACTCACGATTCCGGTGCAAGTTCATGCGTTATTTACCGATCGTTTACGAGTTATTTATATTTTTCATCGTACGCTGCATTTCCCGCTGATCGTCCTTGCGACGACTATCTTCTCGTTTGTCGTGAAGCTTTCTACCTTTTACGAGGGCGAGATCGATTTTGACAATGCCGCGCTTAAAGTACATTTTTAGCGGCACCAAGGTCAGTCCTTCTTGATCGACCCGACCGACGAGCTTACGGATTTCCTGGCGGTGCATCAAGAGCTTGCGCGTACGGCGAGGATCGTGGTTGAACACTTGGGCTGTGGTCTGGTGAGGCGAGACGTGGACGTTGTGGAGATGGATTTCATTTTGACGAATCAGCGCAAACCCGTCCCGCAGATTGGCCTTGCCTTCCCGGATGGACTTGACCTCAGTCCCAACGAGCGCAATGCCCACTTCAAAAGTGTCTAAGATTTCATATTCAAACCGCGCCTGCCGATTATCCGCAACGATTTTGAAGCCGTCACCGGGAGGGGTTGATTTTTTGGCGGGTGTTTTTTTCGTGTTCATACTCTTAATTCTACTCTAAAGCCCTGCGAACCATTCGTAGCCTTGATCTTCCCAAAAGCCCTTGACGGGGTTTAGGCCGTAGGTGGCGGTGGCGATCAACAGGGCACGATCGCGCCTCGAACTCAGCCACTCCGGAGGAATCAGCGCTTTGGTAAAGGTGATGCGCGTGACCCATTTGCTCAACTTGTAGCCTAGTTTAATGGGCGAGGCGAGGCGGAGGGGTGCGCCGTTGGGAACCGGAATCGGATTGCCGTTCATCTCATAGGCCAAAATCGTCTGGGGGTGCAGGACCGAGGCGATATCCCAGCTCTCGTAGTAGCCATCGGCGGATTGGAAATAAACGTACTTTACATCAGAGGCAGGCTGGGCCAGTCGGGCAAGATCCACAAGGCTGACCCCCGCCCACTGAACCACCGCCGCCCACCCTTCAACGCAAACGTGGCGAATAATCATGGATTTTTTGTCGATCGGGTAGAGATCGCTGAGGGCAAGGCTCAAAGGTTTAGCAACTGCGCCGTCAATGGTGAGCCGAAACTCCTGCGGGTCTAGCACTGGGTAGTTGCGAGAAAATCCATTGACAATCAAATCGTCAGGCTTAACGGCACTTAGCGGCAGGTCTGGAATCGGTCTTTGGGCGTTGAGCAGGAGAGACTCCACCGATTCATTCCAGGGTTCGGTGAGAAAGCCAACGAGATTGCCTAGATCGGCAGACGCGCACCCGCCGAGGGTCAGGCTCATTCCGGACAGTCCCGTGAGTTTTAGAAAGTCTCGACGTGTAATCATAGAAAGTAAGTCTGATGCAAGGTCTTTTAATTCTGACAGCATTTCTGACCAAACGGGTCGATCGCCCAATGTTCCATGTCGTTCGTTGCTACTCATTACGTTAACCTGGACGATCGCTAATTGTTTGAATGCTCATCCCGCAAAAGACTTGAATAACCGTATCAGGCTCCCAGCGGAGAGCCTATATCTTAATGGCTTTTGGCTGGGAAAATAGACACTTACATCGTAAGATAATATAGAGTTTGATTGAGAACATTTTTTCAATATCCTTTCAGAAAAGAGTTTGACTAGCTAGGGACGATAGAGATTCCGCATTCTGCGTCGGGATGAGCGATCGCATAGAGTATCCTAGAACTACTCAACCCTCCTGAATCATGGCCATCATCTCTTCAAAACCCGCCGATCATTCAAACCGTCGCCCAGCCGATGAAGAGTCGGCGGTTGATGCGTTGTTGGATGTGTTGCAGGATGCGCAGACGGAGTTGCCGCTGGAGACGATGCAAACGGGTAAGGGACGGCGAAGCAAGGCCAAACCTAAAGAAGACAGTACGCCTACACCAGAAGATAAAACCAATAGCGAACTCCTTAAAGGCGATCGAATTGTTGAAGAAACGCAGAAGCAAGACGAAAAAATCCGTCCCCAAACCATCCAAGAATACGTCGGCCAAAAAGATCTCAAAGATGTTCTAGACATTGCTATCCGAGCCGCCAAAGGTCGGGGTGAATGTCTCGATCATCTGTTGCTCTACGGTCCACCCGGACTCGGCAAAACAACGATGTCCCTTATTCTCGCGGGTGAGATGGGTGTGAACTGTAAAATCAGCAGTGCGCCCTCGCTAGAGCGTCCCCGTGACATTGTGGGATTGCTGATGAATTTGCAGGAAGGCGATGTCCTTTTCATTGACGAAATTCATCGCCTCCCGCGCATTACTGAAGAAATTTTGTATCCCGCCATGGAAGACTTTAGAGTCGAAATTACCATCGGGAAAGGCCAAAGTGCCCGGACCCGATCGCTTCCCCTTCCCCGATTTACCCTAGTCGGAGCCACCACCCGAGTCGGCGCACTCAGTTCACCCTTGCGCGATCGCTTTGGCTTAATTCAACGACTCCGCTTTTATGAACTGGATGAACTCACGCAAATCGTACTGCGAACCTCGTCTCTGCTCGAAACACCGATCGACCTCTCAGGAGCCGAAGAAATCGCCCGTCGCGCACGCGGCACCCCCCGAATTGCTAACCGTCTACTCAAGCGCGTGCGGGATTATGCACAGGTCAAAATGAGCGGTGAAATCAACCAGGCGATCGCCGCCGAAGCCTTAGAACTCTTTAACGTCGATCCCTGCGGACTAGACTGGACCGATCGGCGGATGTTGAGCGTGATGATCGAGCGCTTTAATGGCGGACCCGTCGGACTCGAAACCATGGCCGCATCGACAGGGGAAGATCCGCAGACCATTGAAGAAGTCTACGAGCCATACCTCATGCAAATCGGCTATCTCACCCGCACCCCACGGGGACGAGTCGCCACCGCCGCCGCCTGGAAGCATTTAGGCTTTGATGTTCCCTCTAGCCAACTGTCGCTACTTGGACAGGATTGATTCAGCAACTCTAAATTCAGATTTCGCAGGAAGTATGATGAGGACACTGTTAGTGGTCGAGGTTGCATCCCAAACCTTGATAGATGCAAAATCGCGCAAGCGAGACTATGAACAGAAACCCTGTGAGTATGCCGATCGCGGCATATCTGAATATTGGCTGATTGACCCCGATCGCGCTTGGGTCATGGTTGGAACGTTAGTCGATGATGCCTACCAGTTCGAGACATTTCAGGGTGATGATGTGATCGTCTCCCCCACGTTCTCCCAACTGGAGCTGACGGCGGCGCAAGTCCTGAGCGCGGGGCGATAATCCGACAGAAAGGGATTTTGCAGGAAGTATGATGGGTGTAGGCCATTACTTCTGAGGAAGGACGATTATGCTTCGCATACACAGGGTGAACGAATGACGTTCACCAAAGCCAGATTTACAAGTTTTGAGGAGTACTTGACAGCGCCTCCGTCCGACCTACCAGAGGGACGCTGTGAGTATTGGGATGGAGAATTGGTTCCAGTTATGACTGAATCCAGCGGAAATGATGACATCGCTAACTATCTCTTTGCTGTGCTGCTTCAGATGGGAATTTATCGCAAGCTCATCCGTCCTGGAAGGGCAGAAGTCGAGGTCATCGGGAAACCCAGAACCCGATTTCCAGACCTCACTGTTTTAGATGAAGTCCACTTGCCTCTAGTTGAAGTCCGTCTGACAATCACCCGCAAAATGCCACCGCCTCGGCTTGTGGTCGAAGTCGTTTCCCCCGGTGCTGAATCCAAACCTAACTACAAGCGTGACTATCAGGACAAACGAGACCAATACGCCGCGATCGCTATACCTGAGTATTGGATTGTGGATCCTGATCGCGATTGGGTGATGGTCGGAACTTTGGTTTCCGGCGCATACCAGTTCGAGACCTTCCAAAGGGAGCAGCCGATCGTATCTCCCACATTCCCAGAGCTAAGACTAACGGCGGCAGAAATCTTAACCGCATAAATTTCAATCACTTTTAATCCTCTTCGTACATCGGAAGCTAAAAATGTACGAAGGGAGATCTTGCTTGAAACGCCCCATAACTGTTGGCATACCATGGCATCCCACGCGATCGATCAAGGCTCGACCCTACCTCAAACCGCCTATCTGCTGGGACATAAAGACACCACAATGGTCTCAAAAGTCTACGGGCATATGGTCAACCGCCCCGAAGTTCCCAAACTCGCCCTCTAAAACACTGAACGAGATTTCACATCCAACCACACCCGATCGCACCCAACTACAACCTAGTACCCAGATACTAGAAATCCCCGAAACGGTTGCGATAAACCAGTTCAAGGACTGAAAG
>JAYUJY010000175.1:0-19715 GCA_043764895.1 Synechococcales cyanobacterium
GATCGCTTGATAAATCAGGGAGAATTAGAAATCAAGTGGCAACGAGACATCAAGAATAAGGGAAATGCCATACCTGCAAACTAAATGTCGTTTAGCTTAATCAGAGGCTCAGAGAGCTTATTGAGGGCCTGTATTGAATTTAAGTGAAGACGATCGCTTGCATTAAACAATGCTAAGAAAAACCCTGTATCCGCAATAATCATGAATGCTTCTCGATCAATGCCTGAAAATCTCTTCAGATTGTTCTGCCAAGTTGGGATCTCCTTGAAAGCTAGCAATCAAGGGACTCTTTTTCAGTCGTGCTAACGGATCACTAGATTGATAGAGCGTCTGGTAATAGGCATCGATCGCAAATGACAATGAAGCTTGCAAGTCACGATTTGTCTGTTGCTGGATGTATTCCAACTTTCTTCGGTCTTCTACGGTTAAGTTTGCGACGGTAATATCCATAGCTCTTTCATCTTCCAATATCTATACTAATTATGGCAGATCCTGATTTCCCAAACACCAGACTTTCCCATTTCGTCTACCGATCGTCTTCCGGCGGCAACTTCGTCAGTTCTACTCCTGATCCAGTTCTTCACAGCCCTTTTCGTAGGCTTGGTTGATGAGGGAGAGAGCAGTTTGCATAAGGACGGAGGACGGAAGGTGGAGGGGAGTGTATTTCTATTTTGGCAGAGAGAAGGGAAAATGGGAAGAGGGAGGGGAAAGGGCGGAGGAGAGAGGATGGGGGATGGACGATCGGGCTATAATGGTGGCGCAACTAGCCATGGACGATCGAACCCATGAATCTTTTTCTCACCCCCGAACACGAGCAATTCATCAAGCAAAAACTCCAAAGTGGTCGTTACAAAACCGTCAACGAACTTTTGGTGCAAGCTTTCCAACTGCTTGAAGAATGGGATAAAACCGAAGAACCACTCACGATCGCCCAGCAGCAAGAACTCGATCGTCGCCTCGATCGCTACGAACAAAACCCAACAGCCGGAACAAACTGGGAAACGCTACGATCGCGCCTACTGAACAACCCGTCATGACGTATCAACTCATCATTCGTCCAGAAGCCGAATTAGATATTGAGGATGCTTTCGAGTGGTACAGCGCAAAGCGTGAAAATTTGGGATCTGAATTTGTCAGAGCAGTCGATGCCGCATTCTCTAAAATTGGACAAAATCCATTCGCGTATCCGATCATTCAGAGACAAGCCCGACGTATCTTGTTACAACGTTTTCCATACAGTCTTGTGTATGTCATTAATGAAGACCTAACTATCATCTCGATCGTGAGTTGCTTTCATGGAAAACGAGATCCAAAAGTTTGGATCGATCGACTTTAAAGAATCAATTTTATCGATCGTTTTTCGGCGGCAACTCCGTCAGTTCCACTCCTGACAGGTCCAGTTCTTCCCAGCCCTCGCACGTTCGCTTGATTGATGAGGGAAAGAGCAGTTTGCATAAGGACGGAGGAGAGAGGACGGGGGACGGAGGGCGGAAGAGAGAAGATGGAAGATGTATTTCTATTTTGGCAGAGATTTGGGGAAATGGGTGAAGCGGTGGGAATTAATATTTGCTAGACTGGAATCACTATCGCCAAATCAAATCTATGGCTGTCACTTCCCCCCAACTCCAGGCATTAGAGGCAACTGTCCTCAAGCTACCAGAAACTGAAAAACTGTGGCTCCTCGATATCCTCCTCAACCAGCTTCCCAATCTCCCAGAATCGATCGAAGCCCGTCTTGAAGAACTCGAAGATGCTGGACTCTATCAAGCCATGCTTCTTACCCAACACGAAGTTCCCCTCAGCCGAGAAGCGGCGATCGCTGAACTTAACCAACCATGAACATCGAATATCTTCCCAGCTTCATCAGAGATCTTAAGGATTTACGGGGAACTCCGGTCTACAAAGCAGCTTATACGATCGCATTTGAAGAAATCCTGGAAATCAAAGATATTCGAGACATTCAAAATCTCAAAAAAATGAAAGGCGAGGCATCAGCCTATCGAATTCGCGTTGGCAATTATCGCATCGGTGTATTCATCACAGCGACAACCATCACATTCTCGCGAGTGCTCCATCGACGAGAAGTTTATCGCTACTTTCCATAAGCCTTTGGCAATTCCGTCAGCTCCATTCCTGAGCGATCCAGTTCTTCCCAGCCCTCGCACGATCGCTTGGTTGATGAGGGAAAGAATGGTTTTCATAGAATTGAGAAGTGAGAATTGTGAATTGATAAGGACAGAATGATATGTTTCTATTTTGGCAGAGATTTGAGGAAAGGGGAAGAGGTAATTTGGAGGACGGAGGATGGAAGAGAGAGGACGGGGGATGGACGATCGGGTTACAATGAATTAAATGACCGTGCGATCGGAAAATCATCATGACATCCCAACAATTTGAAGAACGCCTCTCAAGCCTAGAGCAAGAGATAGTACAGATCAAAAGCTTGATAGCAAAGCCTAGTCTATCGTCACCCAACAAAGAAAAGTGGTGGCACAAAATTGCTGGTAGTGCAGCTAATGACCCAACCTTTGATGAAGCAGAACAGTTAGGTCGTGAATGGCGGCGATCGGCCTAGTAACAACCATGCACATCCTCGATACCGATCATCTCAGCTTAATTCGGCGTAATGGACCTGATGGACAGCGCATTCTAGCCAACTTAGACGCTCACGAAGACATAGAAGTCGCCACCACAGTCGTCACCTTTGAAGAACAATCTAGAGGCCGTTTAGCATTACTGGGTCGAGCTAAAACAATTGATCAAGTTGTTCTGGCCTACGATGGTCTACGACAACTCGCTAGCGATTATCAGTCCATCACCCTACTTGCCTTCGATCATGCAGCCGCGCTAGAACATCAGCAATTGCGAAAGCGCTATCCTCGACTGGGCAATATGGATTTAAAAATTGCAGCAATTGCAATCACCCAGAATGCAACTTTGCTGACTAGAAACTATAGCGATTTTGGGAAAATTGAGGGCTTAACGATCGAGAATTGGGCTGACAAATAGAATGAATCTGCAACGGGTTGTTCGATCGCCCTCCGGCTGCAATTCCGTCAGTTCCATTCCTAACATGCCTTAATGAGTCCATCAGAGAATCGCCGCCCTTCGAGAACTTATTCCGACAACTTATTTCCAGGCGATCGCTGCTGCCCATTGCCCTGAAAGGTTAGGATTATTCCAACTACGGTCGAAATCCCACCCACGATCGCCGCTTCCTTGGGATAATAACCGCTTCTCGATAAGGTTTGCATCCAAGTTGCCGTAAGATCGCTGCGTAAGATTAGATTCGCAATTTCGGGAGATAGATAGATCAGCGCACCGCCAACGAGTGCCCAAGGCACCAAAGAAATCAACAGGCGAGCGGACGTTGCAGGTGGACGGCTCATAGTGATGGTATGAATTGTAATGGTGAAATGTAATACTAACTAGCGTATCACGGGCGGGGCTTTGGAGGATTTGGACATGATTAGTTTGGAAGACTTGGCGTTCGATCGGCATCACATTTGGCATCCCTACACGTCCTTAAATTCGCCGCTTCCTGTCTATGGCGTAACCTCCGCCGAAGGTTGCGAAATCACCCTATCCGATGATAGTCGAGTTGTCATTGACGGCATGGCCTCTTGGTGGGCTTGTATTCACGGCTACAATCATCCTGTGTTGAATGCTGCGATCGTTCAGCAACTGTCCCGCATGTCCCATGTCATGTTCGGTGGATTTACTCATCAGTGTGCGATCGATTTATCAAAGCTGTTGTTAGAAATTACACCTGAGCGTTTGGATAATGTATTCTTAAGTGACTCCGGTTCCATTGCCGTTGAAGTTGCTTTGAAGATGGCCTTGCAATACTGGATTGGGCGAGGAGAACCGAAGCGCGATCGATTTGTGACCATTCGCGGCGGCTATCATGGCGATACGTATCATGCGATGTCTGTATGCGATCCGGTGGGAGGAATGCATGGGTTATTTGCGACTTCATTGCCGAAGTATGAGTTTGCAAAGGTTCCGCAAGTCGCCTTTGGGCAACCGTGGGACGATCGAGACATGGATTCATTACGCGATATTTTCGGAGCCATGGGCCATCACGTTGCAGCCGTGATTTTGGAGCCGATCGTTCAGGGTGCAGGCGGGATGCGATTTTATCATCCGATGTTCCTAAGGCGGGTGCGGGAGTTGTGCAATCAGGCAGGTTGTCTGCTTATTTTAGATGAAATAGCCACCGGATTTGGGCGATCGGGGCGGCTGTTTGCTCACGAGTGGGCGGACGAGTATGGTGGCGCACCGCCCGATATCATGTGTCTTGGAAAAGGGTTGACGGGCGGCTATCTAACCCTAGGAGCAACGCTAGCAACAATGGAAGTGGCACAAGGCGTTGGATTGCTAATGCATGGTCCCACCTTCATGGCTAATCCTTTGGCTTGCAGCGTTGCAGTGGCGTCTGTACGATTGCTATTAGAATCGGATTGGCGATCGAATATTTTACGCATTGAATCTAGATTGCGATCGGGATTGATGCCACTAGCTACACTATCAGCCGTGAAAGACGTGCGGATTTTAGGAGCGATCGGCGTGGTGGAGATGCACGAGCCTGTGGACGTTGCAGCAGTACAGAGATGTTTGGTCGATCGAGGGGTTTGGGTTCGGCCCTTTCGGAATTTGATCTACGTTATGCCGCCTTATATTATTTCAGATGAGCAACTTGATGTGTTGACGCAAGCGATCGGCGAGGTAGTGAGAATTGGGAATTGAGAATTGAGAATGTCCCTAAAAAGGGGAATACTATAGGGGAACATGAATCTCCGAAGCCCCCAGAATTGGGAGGCTAGTGGGCTGATTGATATCGCTCACCTGTCAACCTTTATAAACACCCGTGGGCAAACCCTCTCCCTCCGAACCCAAACTCAAATCCTTTGTCCACCGACTTGCACTATGGTCCACTGTCCCGACGATCGCAACGTTGGTGATTGCCCTGCGGCTGATAGGTTGGCTTCAGCCCCTCGAATGGATGGCGCTAGACCAATACTTTCGGTTTCGTCCGAAAGAACCGATGGACGATCGCGTGGTGATTATTGGTATTACCGAAGATGATCTGCAATCTTTGGCGCGCTATCCCTTAGACGATCGGACTTTAGCGGGCATTCTCAACACGATTAAAAAACAAAACCCGCGTGCGATCGGTCTGGATCTATACCGCGACTTTCCCGTCGAACCCGGCAATCAAGACCTAATCCAACTGTTCAAAACCACCCCAAACTTGGTCGGCATTGAAAAGCGCAGTGGCGGCCAGGATTCTAGCAGCGTCAACCCCGCCCGTGTGCTCAAAACCCTCGGCCAAAGCAGTTCTAACAATATCATCACCGACGGCGATGGCAAATTGCGCCGCGCACTTCTCTACTGGACCACCCCCGATGGCACCAATACCCTAGAAAATTTTGGCCTCAAACTCGCGCTCCTTTACCTCAAAAAAGAAAAAATTACTCCCGAAGTCGCTAGCCCCACCAATCCCGCCCTCAAACTGGATAAGGCGATCTTTCCGATTTTTGAACCCAACGACGGCAGCTATATCAATGCCGATGCGGGCGGCTACCAAATCATCCTCAACTATCGCGGACCGAGCCGGACCTTCCGCACCTACGATCTCCAAGCCCTCAACAAACTTTCACCCACCGCCCTCAAAGCGGCCCTCAACGATAAAGTCGTCCTGATCGGACCCACCGCCGAAAGCCTGAAGGACTTTTTCTACACGCCTTACAGCGACAACAACCTCACTAGCCCCGAAAAAACCCACGGCGTCGAAGTCCAAGCCAATTTGGTCAGCCAAATCCTCAGTTCATCGCTCAATAACCGCCCTGTGATTCAAGTCTGGTCAGACCCCACGATCAAACTGCCCTTGGGTCTCAGCCTTCTAGAATGGCGTGAAAATAGCTGGATTATCCTATGGACCTGTCTCGGTAGCGTGCTTGCCTGGTTTATCCGATCGCCCCGTCTTGCTATTTTAAGCATCACCTTCCTTGAAGGTAGCCTGTTTGGCATCACCTACTGGGCTTTCACCTTAGGCTGGTGGATTCCGGCCTTTCCGCCCGCGTTGGCCCTCGCTCTTAGCGCCGTTACCCTCACCGGAATCATCTCCAGCCGCGAACAAAACGATCGCAAAGTGATGATGAATCTTTTCGGTCGCTATGTGAGTCCTAAAATTGCTGAAACCATCTGGCACGATCGGCAGCAGCTCCTAGAAAAAGGTCGCATCAAAGGCCGCAAAATGAACGTCACCGTCCTATTTACCGACATCAAAGACTTCAGCACCATCTCTGAAAAAACCGATCCAGAAGAGCTGATGGAATGGCTAAATGAATACATGGATGCCATGACGGAAGTCGTGATCGCCCATGGGGCAGTGATTGATAAATTCATCGGTGATGCGATCATGGCGTTGTTTGGTGTCCCGCTTGAACGAAGTACCCAGGCCCAAATTAATCAAGACGCAGAAGCGGCTATTCGGTGTTCCATTGAGATGGGCAAAGCCTTAGAAAAACTCAATCACAAATTTCGCGCGGAAGGACGTCCTGAAGTGGCCATGCGCGTCGGTATTGCCACCGGATCTGCCGTCACAGGAAGCCTCGGCGGCAAACAGCGGATGGATTTCACGGCGATCGGGGACACGGTGAATATCGCAGCTCGTCTTGAAAGCTACGACAAGGCCATCGACGGCGGAATTTGCCGAATTCTTATCAGCGACACTACCCAAACCTGCACCGAAGGACTCTTCCCCGCCCGATCGATCGGCTCCGTTCAGCTCAAAGGTCGCGAACAACCCACCCACGTCTACCAAATCCTGTCACTGCTTTACCCCGGAGAACCCAGCAATTCGATCGTCCAACCGCCCAAATCGTCCAATCCACCCGAAAATCTACCCAACGGGAACTAAAAGTATCCTGATTGCTTCATGCCAATGGAGAAGAAGTCTTCTACAACACTCTGGCCTGTTCCCTAAAACCTCTACGCCTTTCTCCACTCAAACACTCTCAGCGCCATACTATCAGCGCCACAAGGACCTTCACCATGTCATCCACCTCCCGCCTAAACACTTTCTTCACGAGCGCCCTTACCCTTGTGGCTCTCCAATTTTTTGTTCCCCATCCCACCACTGCCGCTCCTGTATCCAAATCGAGCATGACCGTCAGGTACCAGCCGCCTAAGCGCAACATCCCCAAGCGAACGGAAGCGACAGGTGTCCGGAGCAGCTCCGGGTTCAAATGCCCAAAGGGCGAAAACTCACTCTTTATCGCGGCGCTCGCTCCCACGACCCACACGGGAGACACAATAGACGCTCGTCCCACCCTCTACACCTACTTCAACAGCACCGAAAGCATCGAAATCAACCTCCGAGAAATCGGCACCCGATCGCCCCTCTGGACCCAAACAATTCCCTCGCCTACCCCTGGTTTTACCGCCATTGCCTATCCCAGCACCGCTCCTGAACTCGTCGTTGGCAAGCTGTATCAATGGTCCGTTGAAGTGGTCTGCGACTCCACCAAACGCTATCTTAATAAAGGCTACACCAGTGCCAAAATCCAACGCGTAGACGAACCCGCCGCCCTCAAAGATGCATTGAGTAAAGCCAAAAATCCGATCGATCGTGCCCAAGTCTACGCAACCCAATCCCTGTGGTACGAAGCCCTAGACACCCTCACCAGTGCCACCCTTGCTGCACCCACTGAACCCAAGCTCCGCACCCAGCTCATCGAACTTCTCGAACAAGGCGGACTCGTCAAAGCCGCTAAGCAAGCCCGAGACGCCGATCGCCAATCCAGCAGTGTCATGCCTGTAACATCCGATCGACCTAGAGTCAAACCCTCCTGCACAGAAAACTCTATAGCCACCGCTGAAATTAAGCCCGATCGGATGCGGTGTCCGTAATCAGGTTTGGGCAAAGCATCGCCATGCCCAAACAATTTCTGGAAAGATAAATCTGTAGGGGCATGGCTCGCCGTGCCCCAAACCCAACGAAGAGGCTTTAAATCGCTAGATCATTCAAGCCGCACACCCTCTAAGCCGTTGCATCTGGATCTAAACCCTGCGATCGCAATAGCTCCAACAACTGCTGTTCGCGATCGCGCAGATCTGCAAGCGCTTGGTCTTTAGCTTGAAGCGCTTGGTCTTTAGCGTCGATCGTCTCTGAAGCCCAAGGCAAGAGTTCGCCATCCGCCGTCCACCACCGCAACCAGTAGCCTGTGCGACCATCCCGCGTGTTTTGCTGAGTGCCCAGAAACAAACTCATCTCTGGAATCCAGTTCCACCCATTTTCGTCCGGTTGCTCTAGGGTATAACGCCCCTTTGTAAGCCGATAACACTCGACTAGTCCGCCGTCTGGATTAAAAATAACGTACACTGGAACCTTTAATACCTGCTCATAAAAAAACCATTTTCCCACCGGATGGGTCGGTTTACTAGAATATTCATCGCCATCGGTGTAAGAAATAAACTCCATCACCAACGTTGGCGCATCACCTTCTAACTCCGGCGTGTAGCTCCGCCGATCGAGTCCTGGTGTATTCACCCGTGCCACGTAAACCCAGTCCGGCGCTTTAATTTCAAGATGCCCGTTGACCGTCGCACAAATGCCAAAGTTGGTCGCCACCAGCATTTCTGGGCGAATGAACTTCGCGATCGCCAAAATTTCTCGCACGACCATGGCCAAAAGTGGCTGAGATAGACTATCCACAGGTGAATCATCCAAAATATAATCATCAGGAAGCAGATCCCACGTCAACACGAGCGGTAGGAAGGCGATCGGTTTTACGATCAATGGCGTCATTGCCAACGGAGTCGCAACCATAGAATCTCTCAATCCTTAAGGAATCTAATTGTGAAACTTGATTGACTTCATCCTAACGCAACCCTGCATTGACAGCGAAACCCTAATTTTTGCTCAATTCCAACCTACGGATAAATATTTTGTCCAATAAATTGTTTGATCCACATCGAATCTTTAACGATCACTAAAGTTTTCCAGACACTTTAGGACTTCTGACTCATTCTAAGGAACACTCAATTCAGTAAATCACCTGAAATTTAAGGAGATTCCTTTTTTGCTACATTGAAATCTACAGAGAAATACTGAATGCCAGATATTCTATTGTCAACTAAAATGCTCTCAACGTCATCTTCCTGAGGTCAAGAATTGATCTCTAGTGCAACTGCCTTACAAAAAATCAACTGAGACATCAATCAGATAGTCAGTTCGACTTGTGCCAAGTTGGATCTTTAAAATTACTCGCCAGAAACAAAAATTATGCGTTTTAGCACTCTAGACACCGCTCAATCTTTTTCTTTCCGTCGCTCGCCTCAGAAGCATCTTCGAGCCTTTGGCCTCAGTCAAAATGGTCCACTGAACGATTGGCTTGCCCTCTCTATTGGCAACTCTCGTCTGCATTGGGCTTGGTTGACGGGGACGACCTTGCGTCATGCCTGGGACACCGAACACCTGGATGCCTTTGCGATTCAGCGGTTGATTATTAATCAGTTCAACTTCCATCGCTGTCAATTGCTCGATCGATCGGTTCCCCTGCCCCAATGGGAAGACATGCCTGACCTATACGTGGTTTCCGTGGTGCCGCATCAGACACAGTTTTGGCAGCAGTACTTACGATCGCAGATTGTTACGCTAGCCGAAATTCCATTGGACGATGGCTACAGCACGCTGGGCATCGATCGGGCGATCAGCGCGTGGGGGTCCACTCAGATCACGGGAAGCAGCACACTGGTCATTGACTGCGGCACGGCGATGACCTTCACAGGTGCGATTCCCCATCCCGAAAAAATTAATCGCTCCAAGCTGGTCGGGGGGGCTATTGTACCGGGACTCCAGCTCCAGCTCAAATCTCTCGGACACTTTACTGCCGAACTTCCCACCCTAGAGACCCAGGGTCTTCAGCTTCCCACTCGCTGGGCCACCAATACCAACGATGCGATTTCCAGTGGCGTTCTGTACAGTATTGCCTCTAGCCTCAATAGCTACATCCAAGACTGGCTCACTCAGTATCCCAACAGCCCAATTTTCCTGACCGGAGGCGACTCAAGCGCGATTTTTAACCTGATTGCGCAATATCTTCCGGTTTTGACCCCTCACCTCCGACTAGAACCCAATCTGGCCTTTTCTAGCATGGCGGCACTGCGGGATCTCCGCCTCAGTGGCTCCCCCAATTCCGTGAGCTAGCGTATACTACTGGGAAGAGCCGATTCTTCAAGATTCCACCCTATTCCTGCTTCGGCTCTTCTGGCCTCCCCCACCATGCGCGATTTCTTTAAAACGACTTTGGCTACGATCGTTGGACTTACACTCTTCTCAGGAATAAGTCTCTTGGGACTCGTTCTTCTCATTGCAGGTCTCGCGGCGAGCGGCCAGAGTAGCGCACCCCAAGTCAAAGACAACAGCGTCCTCACGTTTGATCTCGCCAAACAAATTACAGATTCCAGATCCGATCGCAATACGCGAGAATTGCTCAATGATGCCGTTAGCGGCGAGTTTGACGATGGTTTCACCCTGCGGAGTGTCACGAGCGCCCTCGACGACGCCGCTCGCGATCCGAAAATTACCGCCCTCTATCTTTCTAACAGCAGCAGTGCAAGCCGCAACACGTCCGGCTATGCCCAGCTTAAAGAAATCCACGATGCCCTCCTTCGCTTCAAAGCATCGGGCAAGAAAATTTACGCCTACAACGTCGAATGGCGCGAAAAAGAATATTATCTCGCTTCGGTAGCGAACTCGATCGCCATCAATCCCGTGGGCGGCATGGAGTTTAATGGGTTGAGTGCGCAAACGATGTTTTACTCCACGGCGCTGGAGAAGTTTGGCATTGGCGTGCAGGCTGTTTCGCGCGGAAAGTATAAGTCTGCGATCGAACCCTTTCTTCGCCAACGCAGCAGCGAACCGAGCAAACAACAAACCCGCAAGCTCTTGGGCGATCTCTGGGGCGAGTTTCTGACCACCACTGGAAAAAGTCGCAATATCCCCGTTCCTGCGCTTCAAGCGATCGCCGAAAGTAAAGGCGTCCTCACGCCTGAAGAGGCCAAAACGGCCAAACTGGTCGATCGCGTGGCCTATCCTGACGAAATCCAGGACGAACTCAAAAAGATTAGCGGCGAGGATGCAAAAACCAAGTCGTTTCGAGGCATTAGCCTTTCGGACTATATTGAGGCCCGCAATTCCACCCTTAATGACAAAAAAGGCGACGAAATTGCGGTCTTGTATGCCGAAGGCGCGATCGTCGATGGCGGGGGCGGACCAGGGAGCATTGGCGGCGATCGCTTTGCGAGTCAAATCCGCAAGCTCCGCAAAGATGACAAAGTTAAAGCCATTGTCCTCCGCATCAACAGTCCCGGTGGCAGCGCCGTGGCCTCGGATCTGATCCAGCGCGAAGTCATCCTCGCCCGAAAAGCGAAGCCCGTTGTCGTTTCCATGGGCGCGGTGGCGGCATCGGGGGGCTACTGGATTGCGACCTACAGCGATCGCATTTATGCCCAGCCCAACACCATCACTGGATCAATAGGCGTGTTTGGCCTGCTGCCGAATATCCAAAAAATTGCGAATGACAATGGCATCACTTGGGATGTCGTCAAAACTGGGAAATTTGCGGATGCTGAGACCATTAGTCGCCCCAAAACCAAAGAAGAAATCGCGATCGTCCAGAAACTCGTCGGCAATATCTACGACCAATTTCTAACGAAAGTCTCTGAATCACGCAAGCTCGATCGGGTAAAAGTAAGCGAAATTGCTCAAGGCCGAGTCTGGTCAGGGGCTGAAGCGCTAAAAATCGGTCTCGTGGATGAACTGGGCGGACTAGATGACGCCATCCAAGATGCGGCAAAACGCGCCAAGCTCGGCACTAACTGGCACGTTGAAGAATATCCCGAGTCTACGCCTCTAGAAGAACGCCTCATCAAAGGTCTCTTCGGTGCCCAGATCAAATCCAATCAAGCGAGCCTCCCAAGCGACCCGTTCAACCAAGAGTTCAAAAAGCTCAAAGCCGATTTCAATAATCTCCGAACCCTGAACGATCCTCAGGGCATCTACCTCCGCATGACGGACAACTTCACGATTGACTAAACGCATTGATTAGACGCATTGATTTCTAGCAGTCTGCGGCTTAAATAACCCAGGTATTTAGAGCCTCTTCGTTAGGTTTGGGGCACGGCGTGCCATGCCCCTACAGATCCATCTTTACAGAAATTGTAGGGGCATGGCTTGCCGTGCCCCAAACCTAACGAAAAATAGATCAATTACGTCTGATGGCTTGGATTGATTGTAATACTAGTCTTACGCCGCATAGTACTAGCTGTATATCTAGGTCATTATAAGTCTCGGTGCGTAAACGATTTCGCATTTTCGCCTGTGTAGGTTGCTGCAATCTGTCCGTCGCCTACGATTTGGTACTTGTAGGTGACTAGCCCTTCCAAGCCTACGGGACCACGCGGAGGCGTCTTCTGGGTGCTGATGCCAACCTCTGCCCCAAAGCCATAGCGGAATCCATCGGCGAATCGGGTGGAGCAATTGTGATAGACGCCTGCGGCATCGACTTGATTCATGAAGGTTTGGGCGGTTAAGGCATTTTCAGTGGCGATCGCTTCAGTGTGCCTTGATCCATAGGTAGTAATATGATCGATCGCGTTGCCTAAATCGTCGATAATCCGAATCGATAAAATTAGCTCGCCATATTCAGTAGACCAATCATCTTCGGTAGCCGCTAGTATTCCCGGCAGCATTGCACAAGTTTCAACATCACCCCGAATCTCGACGTGTTTTGTGGTTAACGCAGCGGCAATTTTAGGGAGGAAGTCTGGGGCGATCGATCGGTGAACGAGGAGGGTTTCGATCGCGTTGCAGGCGGCAGGGTATTGGGTCTTGGAATCAATGACGATCGGAATAGTTTTAGCAATATCTGCGTCGGAATCCACGTAGAGATGACAAATTCCATCGGCGTGACCGAGGACAGGAATGCGTGTGTTGTTTTGGACAAATTGCACAAAGGAATTCGAGCCACGGGGAATGATCAAATCAACATATTGATCGAGTTTTAATAGCGCCATGGTTTCTTCTCGGGTCGTCAAAAGCTGCACCACATTGGGGTCAAGCCCAGCCGCCACCAACCCCGCATGAATCGCCGAAACCAAGGCCACACAAGTCTGTACCGCCTCTCGCCCACATTTCAAAATCACGCCATTGCCCGACTTAATCGCCAAACTCGAAATTTGCATCACTGCGTCAGGTCGCGCTTCAAAAATTACGCCTACGACGCCCAATGGACAGGTAAGCCGTTTCATCACGAGGCCCGTATCGAGTTCGCGGTGGATCTGCACATCGCCGATCGGATCAGCCAGTTTTTTCACATCTCGCACCCCAACGATCGCACCATTGAGCTTAATGCGATCGAGTTTCAATCTTGCATACAAGGCCGAGCCGATGTCATCCGTCTGAGCCGCGCCGCAATCGGCTTCATTGGCTTTTACGATCGCATCGGCTTGTGCCGCGAGAGATTCTGCAATGGCTTCGAGGGCTGAATTTCGCGTTTCGATCGGGGTGAGTGAGAGACTTCGTGCAGCGCTGCGAGTTTTCTGGGCGAGGGCGGTCAAATCGATGGCGGCGATCATGGCAGTATACGGAATGAATAATGCTGAATTTCAATCATGATAATGGATCATCGGCACTCTAATCTCAGGAGCGTTCAGATTAGGATTGCAGGGGAATACTTGGATGAGATTTATAGGTCTGGAAATGGGCGTGGCAGAACGATCGTATTGGTTGGCGTGGCGAGAAGTGGCGGGAATTGGTCCGGTGTTGTTGCATCGTATCCGACAAATCTTTGGCGACTTAGGATTGGCGTGGGATGCAGATGTGGTGGCCCTTCAAGCTGTGGATGGTATTGGATCACAGCGCGCACAAAAGATTGTAATCGAACGCCGATCGCTAAATCCTGACCTTATTTTAGAGCAATACCAACAATACAATCCTCATTTTTGGACGCCGACGGATCTGGGCTATCCAGCCTTATTAAAAGAAATTCCAGATGCGCCGATCGTGCTGCATTATCGGGGTAATCCTGAATTGCTGGACGCTCTAAAAAATCATCCTGGCATTGGAATCGTGGGGACGCGAAAACCGGGGAAATATGGAATTACTTGGACCGAACGCTATAGCAAAGTATTGTCTGAACATGATTTTACGATTCTCTCCGGACTAGCTGAAGGCATTGATGCGATCGCTCATGAGGCGTGTTTGAATGCCAATGGAAAGACCATTGCGGTGTTAGGAAATGGCGTCGATCAAGTCTATCCATTGTGTAATCGGAAGCTATACGATCGCATTGCTGAAAAGGGCCTATTACTCAGCGAATATCCGGCAGGAACCCGGCCCGATCGAAATCATTTCCCCGCTCGAAATCGAATTGTGGCGGGGTTGAGTCGAGCGGTGCTGGTGATGGAAGCGGGAATGCAGTCGGGTTCGTTGATTACGGCGGGTCAGGCGAATGAGTACGGGCGGGAAGTGTATGCGTTGGCGGGAAATCTCGATAGCGATCAAATGCAAGGTTGTATACATTTGATTAGTCAGGGCGCGCAGATTTTGCCGAGACCTGAAACGTTTTTAGAAATGATGGAGATTATGCCAAAAACGATCGCACCTACAATCGATTCCAATCAACTGGAAACCCAGCTAACATCACTCCGGTCAAGCTTAGAACCATCCCTATTCATCATTGTTGAAACAATTATGAAACTTGGAAACAACGCACCAATCGATCTAGTGATTGAGACGACGAAACTGTCTACTTCTGAGGTGTCAAGTGGACTCCTTCAGTTAGAACTTTTGGATGTGGTGACGCAAGGACCGGGAATGCGATATGCGATCGTTCTTGGGAGTTAGGGTTGGGTCGGCACGATGGTCTTGGTCTGATTCGTGATCACATTTCAATATATTGGGTAATAATGAGAGAAAATTAGTTTTGGGCTACTTCACTATGTTGATTTCTTCCTCAGTAAATTTGCAGCGATCGGTTGAGCAGGTTTTGCAATTGGTGGGGGAAGAGTCGGCGTTGGGATTGATGGATTTGACGAGGGTGCGGGAATCTTTGAGGAAGGCGACGGCTCCGACGTTTGAGATTGTGTTTGCGGGGGCGTTTAGTGCGGGGAAGTCGATGTTGATTAATGCATTGCTGGAGCGGGAGTTGCTCTACAGTGCGGAGGGTCATGCGACGGGGACGGAGTGTCGGGTGGCTTATGCAGAGTCTGGAAAAGAGCGGGTAGTGTTGACATTTTTGTCGGGGGCGGAGATTCAGGAGCAGGTGGGGATTTTGTCGGAGCGGTTGTTTGGGGAGATGCCGCAGGTGGAGTTGACATCGGTTCTAAAGGTGATGGGGGAGTGCGATCGGGTAATTGCAGATGAAGGGGGTGAAAGTAAGTCCGATCGGGCAAAACAGGCGGCGGCGTTGAAGTATTTTTTGCAAGGTTGGACGGAAAACCAGACCCATATTGCGCCCCAGCAGAATCGGACGATGGCGATGGAGGAGTTTAATTTTGCGACTTTGCAGGAGGCGGCAAGCTATGCGAGACGTGGTAGTAACAGCGCTGTGTTGAAACGAGTGGAATACTATTGCCATCATGCATTGTTAAAAGATGGGAATGTATTGGTAGACACTCCGGGAATTGATGCACCTGTAAAACGGGATGCTGCATTGACTTATACGAAGATTGCTGATCCGGATACTGCGGCGGTGGTTTGTGTCTTGAAAACGGCTTCGGCGGGGGATTTGACGACGGAGGAAACGGAGCTATTGGAGAAGACGAAGCATAGTCCAGGAATTCGCGATCGGGTGTTTTATGTGTTCAATCGGGTGGATGAGAGTTGGTATAACGGGCAGTTGGCCGATCGATTATCGCGGCTGATATCGAGTCAGTTTCGGGACACATCGCGGGTTTATAAAACGAGTGGATTGCTAGGATTTTATGGTGGGCAGATTCGGGCTACGGGAATGGCGAATCGGTTTGGTTTAGATTCGATTTTTGCGGGGGATTCGACGCCGCAGTTTGTGAATGAATTCAATCGGTATTGTGCAAGTTCAGGACGGTTGCCGATCGATCGGTTTCGCATTGATGTGCGTAGTTACGAAAGTCCACAAGAAAATTATGTGCGGATTTTGGGGGCTGAGGGTGAGGCGATTGTGGATCAGTTGCTTTTGGACAGTGGAATTGAGGCATTTCGATCGGGAATTACGCGCTACTTAACTGAAGAAAAGCGTCCGTTGCTGTTAGCAAATGTGGCGACGGATCTGCGCCCGATCGCTCAAGCATTGCGAAAAGTGTATCTAGAACGATCGTCGGGATTACGATCGCAGACGACGGATGTGGAGTTGTTGAAAGAGCAGGGGTTGCAGAAGTTGGGTTTGGCGTTGCAGCAGGTGGGTGAGTCGGTTCGATCGCACATTGAAGATGAGATTAATCAGGTGGTTGGGAGTGGTCGAAATGAAGATTTTGAGGCGCAGTTTCGGCGGTTGCAAGGTCAGTTGGTGACGAAGTTAGATGAGTTGGTAGCGGGTTTTTCGGTGGGGTTGGTGCATGAACGGGCGCAGGGGAGTCATCGTCGGAATTCTGTGGTGCCGCTGTTGGGGATTTTGGCGGAGGCGTTTTACTATTTGGCAAATGGGTTAGAGGATACGTTGGTGGAGGCGTCGAAGGAGTTGGTGAATTCGTTTTTTGATCAGTTGCACGATCGGATTTCACAACAGTCTTATTATCCAGAGTTACATCGTCTTCTAGGTCATGATGGTGGCATTGAAGAAATGCTAGCGGCAGGACGATCGTTGGCGAGTTTGGCGTTAAGCAATGCGGCTCAGGTAGAGTGCGATCGGTATGTGCGTGAATGTGAGAGTTTCTTTGCGGAGGGTACGGCTTCAATGTTTCAATTGCGGGAGACGTTGGCGCAGGCTTGTCGGGGGTTTGATTATTCTAATATGGTGGAATCTGAGCCTGCAATTCGGCAGTTATTAAAGATGGATTTTGAGCAAAAGGTGAAGGTTACGGTCTTGCGGACGTTCCGTCAGACGATTAACCAAACCTTGAATTCAGTGTTGCTAGACCGATCGAAATTGTTATCCCATTCAATATCCGATCGGTATGATGAGGCTCGATCGTTTTTGAGTGATGTGTTACGTCAGGAAGCCGAAGAACAGGTTGCCGCACGCGATCGGCTGTTGGCAGAGGTGATGGGGAAGATTGAGGTTTTTGATGAGGCGATCGGGGTGATTAATGGAATCACGGGGTTGTAGGGGCATGGCTCGCCGTGCCTTGGGCTATTAGGAAAACCGATCCGATTCCGGGTTTCGTTTATCGTAGGGACGATCGTTTTTGGATGTTCTGCGTGGTGGTGTTTTGAGATATTCCGCGTGGGTTTGGGGCACGGCGAGCCATGCCCCTACAGTCATCGGCGATCCGAATTTGGAGGTTGGAAGACGATTGGATGAAACGTGGATTTTAGGGTGCGATCGGGGATTTATAACATCATCAATCATCCGATTTTTATATGGTATACAACCCACAACGCCATCATCGTCGATCAATTCGGTTGAAAAATCATGATTATGCCTCTCCTGGTGGATATTTCATCACTATTTGTACCCACGATCGCGAGCACATTTTTGGGCAGATCCGTAATCGTGAAATGGTTCTGAATGAATTTGGATCGATCGCCACACATTGCTGGAATGCATTGCTTAAACATTTTTCACATATTCGATTGGATGCGTCGGTCGTTATGCCTAATCATTTTCATGGCATCCTTTGGATTAATCAATATCCTGAAGGACATCATAGAACCGATCGAAAATTTGGCGATGCGATTGCCGGATCAATTTCGACAATTATTGGATCATTCAAATCTGCTACGAGCCGTAGCCTTAACAAATTACAAAAGAACACAGGTGCCGCAGTCTGGGAAAGGAACTACCACGAACACATCATCCGTAATCAAGAAGCACAAATAGATATTCAGAAATACATCTTAAACAATCCAAAAAATTGGGAATCCGATCGATTCCATGATTAATAAAAATCCCGTAGGGGCATGGCTCGCCGTGCCCTGGGCTATTAGGAAAACCGATCTAATTCCGGGTTTCGTTTATCGCGGGGACGATCGTTTTTGGATATTCTGCGTGGTGTTTGGGGCACGGCGAGCCATGCCCCTACAGTCATCGGCGACCCGAATTTGGAAATTGGAAGACGAGCGGATGAAACGTGGATTTTAGGGTGCGATCTACGTATTCGAGTCGAAATAGAATTTATTTATGATGATGAAGAAAATTCTGATAGAATGGATGAATCTGATTTAGATGAAATCCGAAACTCGATCGAACTCAGCTAGGTCAAATTTAAACTACATTGGATAATAAATATCATGAATTCAGACAATCAAAGTAGTGATTTTTATAAAATACCTCAGGATGCGGTTGTTTTAATCAATAAGGTTGGGTTCGGTAGTGAATTAATCAAAGATAAAATCGCTAGCGTCACTCCAGAATTTTCACAAAAATTCCACCAAGAATTAATGAACACAAAAATATTCCCATCTTGGGATGGATCAGCGAAATGGTTTACAACTGGGATCGCTTCTCAAATGCTCAAACCGGGTGAACAATGGCAAGACGGTCATTTTCGATTGCGCGTTGTTGCTGAATTTGTTCCTGATGTATTTGAAGAAGAGGAAATCCCAACACAGGAATCAGGACAATCTAATGATTCATCCTTAGATGATATTAGAAACTCGATCGAACCCAGCTAGATAATAACTAATTGAAAGAGTAATTCAATGACTTTAGAATATCAAAAAATCAATTTTTCCGAGCTGTCAGATGATGCGGTTGTCATAATTGAAAAAATAGGAATAAGTAGCGAATTGATGGAAGAAAAGATAAATAAAGTTCTCCCATTTTATTCACGTACTTTCCATGAAGGACTATGTAATTCACAAATAATAGGATCAAACGAAAACTGGGATGTCTGGTTTAAAGAGGGTTTCCCTTCTCGAATGTTGCAGCCAGGGGAGCAGTGGAAAGAGGGAAAAATCCGTCTTCGCGTTGTTGCTGAATTCATTCCCGATGAACCTGAAACAATTCCAAACGATCGCCCAGCAGAACCGTCCCTCGACACCTTTCGCGAAAGCCCATGAAATCTACCGTTCACCCTAAATCTTGGGTTATCATAGAAGACGAATTTGCTGATATTCAGTGAGGTTGTATCTCAGATGAAATCGATCGCGCCTCTTCCACCCACCTCTAACACGGTCCTTCGAGATGTGACTTGGGAGACCCTAGAGCGGCTTGATGTAGATCTTGACAGTACAGGCGCTCGATTGGTTTATCTAGATGGATGGTTAGAAATTATGGCTCCTCCGTCTGAAGCGCACGAAACGCCCAAATGTAGTCTTGGGCAACTTCTTGAAGTGTATATGCGAACGAAGAAAATTCGGTTTTATGGGCGGGGCAGTACGACGATCGGGATGAAATCACTGGGCGCGCGGAAGGAGCCAGATGCATCCTATTGTTTAGGCAAGCAGAAGGATATTCCCGATTTGGCGATTGAGATTACAGTTACAAGTGGCGGAGTGGATGTTTTAGAAGTGTATCGGCGCATTGGGGTCGCTGAAGTTTGGTTTTGGAAAAAAGGAATGATTT
>JAYUJY010000176.1:0-19674 GCA_043764895.1 Synechococcales cyanobacterium
GGGGCCTCATGGGATGCAACGATCAATTTACACTTTATGGAACATTGGCTCGATTCCTTAAAAAACAACTTAATATCTTAAGCCTGAGTAGTTACAAAAATTGATAGAATGACTAGAGGGCTTGAGTGCCCGACATCCGCAGAACTAGAGAGACATGATTTATGGATTTGGTTAAAATTTTGCAGCCTGCGGCGGATTTTTTTGGTGGGTTGGGTGTGCCGGAACCGATCGTTCATTGGGGGCACCCAGCCATGATGGGCATTGTGGCTTTTGTGATGGGAAGTGGGGTAGCGCTATCGGGTTGGAAATCGCGGACTTCAGAAGATAAAGACGAAGCCCAAAAAAGCCGCGATATGCATAAGAAAGCTGCACCGTTAATGGCCGTTTTCTTAATTTCGGGCTATTCCGGTGGATTGCTCTCGCTAATCATGCAAAACAAGCCCGTAACCGAAAGTCCGCACTTCATCACCGGGTCGATCGTCGTTGCAATTTTGTTAATTAATGGAAGTTTGGCCGCCTTTGGATTTAAGAACGGCGATGGCGCTCGTAAGGCCCACGCCTATTTAGGCACGGCGTTGATGGCGCTCTTCGTGGTCCATGCTGCATTGGGTCTGAAGTTAGGACTTTCGATTTAGAGAAGAGCGGTCCTAAATTTGGGACGTGATCGTAAAAGGATTTTGGATTGAGGTCTAGAGTCCTTTTTTATGGCTAATTTCACGGTTTAGGATGCGCTGCAAGAAATTCTTTGCGGGCTTTAAGGAAGGACGTCTCACCGATAAGGATGCATTTAGATAAAGTTTGAATATCGATCGCCATGAGTTCGGGAATTTGGCTATGACTGGCCTCTTCATAAGTCTCACCCCGCAGATGAGAAACCTTCAACACGCCGTCTTCCCAAAACCAGACTTCATGAATACCTAACACGTTGTAGAGTGCGAGTTTATTGAGGCTGCTGCGAGTGAAGATGACTTCGAGAACTAATGTGAATTCACCAATTTGATAGGATTCGTCAGGCTCACCGGACGCCAACCCTTCCGCTTTTCGGGTCATCGAACCCAACGCCTCAAACTCAATATCGCGATCGAACAGAAATGCCTCAATCAAAACGGCAATGATTTTCTTAAAGAGTTCGTGGAGCTTTCCAGGCATTAAAATCTCAACTTGTCCATCAAAATAAAACAATCGTAGCCCCATCAATCCTTCCAAACTCTGCTCTAGGAGCTTGAATTGTTCCCAAGTGCGACCGCCATACGTGATGCGCTGTTCAGAAACATCGGAACGCTCCAAATGTAACGGCTTCTCTTCAGCCATGGGTGAAGCAGTCTGGATTTTAGGGGCGATCGCGACCATACAAAACCTCAATAAATGCTGAAACGTTGCGTGCTCTGTGTATTCTAACAAACTCGTCGGGCATTCTAGAGACTGTGAATATTGCTGAAGGCACGTCAAATGCAGGCTTATACAGGAATTTTGTGGTGTGTGGCTTGGATCGTGGGATTGCTGACGACGCAGGTGTCTTGGCTCACGGCAGTCTGCGCGATCGCCTTTGTCATCACCGGAATCACGCTGCGAAAACTACGCCCTGCCAAATTCCAAATCGAACCTTGGCTGATTGCGGCCTTGATCACTGGGGTTGCGGTGGGTTGGTATCACTTCAGAACCCCGCAGCCACAGGCATCGGATATCAGTCGATATGTGAGCGCGATCGATCGGCAAATCGTGTCTGTTATGGGAACGGTAGACGCACTTCCCCGCACCACAAAAAGCGGCAAAACTCAACTCTGGCTTGATGTTCAAGATTTAGATGCGGGGAGTTTGAATGCGCGATTGACGCCATCACCGCATCAGGCCCGAGGACGGCTATATGTAACGATCGGCGATCGGCGGCCTAGTTTTCCGCCTGGAACGCAGGTGAAGCTCAAGGGAAAATTGTATGCGCCAAAAGCTGCGCAAAACCCCGGTGGCTTTGATTTTCGGAAGTATTTGGCGATCGAAGGCTGTTTTGCAGGATTGAAGGCCGATGATTTTGAAGTGGTGGCGGCGTCGAAACAGACGTGGGGACTGTGGCAACTTCAGCAGCGGATTACGCAATCGATGCTGGTAGGATTGCCAGATGATGAGGGACTCCTCCTCGCCGCGATGGTGTTGGGGAACAAGGCCGTGGATATTCCGGGCGAGATGCAGGATGCTTTCACAAAGGTCGGAATGTCCCATGCACTGGCGGCTTCAGGATTTCAGGTTTCGCTCATTATTGCAGTGGTATTAGGACTCACCGATCGCTTTTCAAAAAAGATTCAAGTGACTGCTGGATCGATCGCTATTCTATTGTTTATCGGATTGGCGGGATTGCAGCCTGCGATCTTACGTGCGGGGGTGATGGGATTTGCGGTGCTGTTGGCGCTTGCATTAGATCAAAAGGTAAAACCTGTGGCATCGCTGCTGTTTGCAAGTGTGGTGTTGCTAGTGTATAACCCCTTGTGGATTTGGAATCTAGGCTTTCAACTCAGTGCGTTAGCGACACTGGGTTTGCTCGTCTTATCATCGGGGTTACAACAATGGCTCGACTGGATTCCAACCCCGATCGCTCTCCCACTCGCAACTTCGATCGCCGCTTATCTCTGGACGATTCCTCTTCAGATGTATAGCTTTGGTTTGATGTCACCCTACAGCATTCCTATTAACGTAGTGACGACTGTTTTGATTAGTATCATTAGTTTAGGCGGAATGGTAAGTGCGTTATGTGCAGCAGTGATGCCGATCGTGGGAAGTTTTGTTGCAGGACTATTGCATTTCCCGATCGTTGCACTGTTGTGGATTGTGAATGCGGTAGGGAAGTTTCCCGGCAGTCAGTGGGCGATCGGGACGATTTCGTTGGGCGCATTAATTATTTTGTATCTTCTTCTAGGCGTATCAGTATGGCGATCGCAACTTAAATCAAAATTTAAATATGATCAGCTTGCGATCGGGGTTACGGCTTTGGTCATTATCTTTCTACCCGCATGGCAGATTGGACAGCAGACTCAAATTACCGCACTCGCAACTACCATTCAACCCGTCCTGGTGATTCAATCCAAGGGAAAAGTGATCTTGGTGAATACAGGCGATCGCGCATCGGTGGAAAATACGCTGACGTCGTTTCTCCAAAAACAAGGCATTAACAAAATCGATCGATTGGTCTCCCTTCACCCGGAAAATCCTGACGCGGTTCAGGCGCTGCGCGATCGAATGCCGATCGGATTTAGCATTGATCTAAAGTCCATCGGTGATCAGACCCTTTCTCTGGGCGATGTGCAGCTAAAAGGCAACAGCGCGACCCAAAGTTTGCAGCTTCAACTACCGGGACGTCCTGCGTGGCTATTGTGCCAGAAACTATCCAAACCCTTGCGGGAGGCAATAGCCCAACGATCGGATCCCATCGTTCTTTGGTGGAGTGGGAGCAATCTAGAGTTGCCGAGTGTAAACCTGGGTGGAGCGATCGCCTATGGGAAGCAGATGAATCCGGAGGTGGAGGCGCAGATTCGTAAAACGCGGACGCCTATCTTTGAGATTTCTCAGGATGGGGCGGTGCAGTGGCGGGGCGATCGGGGATTTTCAACAACTTCTTCAAAAGAGGATACAGAATTTGTCAGACTGTAGTATATTGGTCAAAGCCTGCTCGGGACTGAATTAATTCAGATTCCGGTAGCCTTTGGAGAGGTGGCAGAGTGGTTGAATGCGGTTGATTCGAAATCAGCTTTAGGGTAACTTAACGGGGGTTCGAATCCCCCCCTCTCCGTAATTGAATTGAGAATTGTGAATTGAGAAGGGTGAGGTCGGATTTGTGAGGTGGGTAGGGGTTTTGTCGATCGGCATTGCAGGGGTTCTGATGGGCTGTACATCGGTGCCGTCGGCGACTCAACGTGCGACGCTCCCGTCGGCTCAGACGGAGATGCGGGTTAAGCCGGGAGCTGGGCCGGGTCGTTATGAGGTTTCTGGGAAGACGGCGTTTCCCGATCGAACGGCGTTGCGGGTGGCGGCGATTCGATACTTGTATCCTAGTTCGCCGGGTTCCACGTCTCAGATACTGGGAGCGAGACCGACCTATTCGATTCTGGCTTACAACGACAGCGCGATCGTAGAAAATGGGAGTTGGACTGTGCCACTGAGTCTATGGCAAACTTCAAGCAATGGACAGCCACTCGAAACTTGGCAAATCACCCAGGCATCGCTGAATCTTCAGGTGAAACCGGATGAAAAGGTCGTTTTTGTTGCAACCCTTGCGCCTGGAATTAAGGTGGATGCGTTGCAGTCCCTAGAGCAACAACTCCTCAGCAAAAATCAAGAGTTGGACCCTATGGTTGTGAGTCGAACCGTGAACGGCGATCGGTTTTTGCAGATGATGCAAACGGTGGATGCGGCATTGCCAACAGGAAAACCAGTCTCTCTTAGTAATCCTGAGGATCTCAACGGCGGTTGGGGAAATCGGTTTCTCATGCCGGACGAGCCACCCAACCCCAACAATCTCGAATTTCCAGCAAATCGTCGCACCAATGCAGCCCCCCGTGAACGCGAGTATTTGCGCTAGCGTTACAAATCTTCCAGTTCTTCGTTAACAATTACTGCGATCGGACCGGATGGCCTTATTTTTTGGAACAATACTTTAAATCTTGCAATATTCTAAAGAGGAAACTCCCATGACTCCACTGTTATTTGCTGTTGCCCGGACCATCGAATGGAGTCCTAACATGGCCGCCGTGATGATTGGCTGTAATATTTTGGCGATCGCCATCGGTAAGCTCACCATCAAGCAACAAGATGTGGGTCTCAAACTCCCCGGTGGTGCTTTGCTGGGTAATATGAGCCATGGTGCGATGCTAGGGGTCACCAGCTTTGGTCATCTGTTAGGCGCAGGTGCAATCTTAGGTCTGTCCAATATGGGCGTGCTGTAACCTTTACACCTCAGTTAAATTTTAATACGAACGATCGTTTTCTTTAGGGAAGGCGATCGTTTTTGGTTTGGGGATGGGTGGAGGGGGTGCGATCGAGTCATTTTCAAGGTAGCGGATCCATGACTATCTCCTAGTCAGTCTAATTCCTGTTTTTGGGATCTTAGGCAGACTAGCGAAATTTTTTGTCATGGAATATGCTGAATCTGTCGGTATAAAATCCAAATTTCGGTACTTAGGCGGATAGTCTGTCGGTCTAAGATCCCAAAAGTCGGATTTATGCGGACAAAGTTCGGGCTATAGTCCCGATTGTGGTACTTGGGTGGAAGGTGTTCAGTCTAAGACTCCAGTCTGGGGACTTAAGCGGAAAAAAGCTTATCCGTCTAAATAATTGTTAGGTTACTAAAATTGTCGGTTGAGACATTTTTGAAGATTTGTTGGTTAGTGCCTGAGAATTGAGCAATGTTGAGCTGTTAATAGGGCACTCTTAGAAAGTCTTTCAGCTTATGGCAGGGAATTATGGGCGCACACCCTTACTGGTACTTCGCTAAATACCAGACAAATATTTCGACAACCTTGGATGAATTGCGTCAGCGAGAATTTGAGGCAGGTCGCTATCATCCCATAATTTCGTTTCTTGATTTTCCCATTACTACAGATTCCCCTGCCCCTGGTGCGCAGCATTCATCGATCGAAGAGGCGATGGAAGCGGCGGCGGAAGATGGAACTCGCTCAATTTTGGATATGTTCCAGATTTCCGATATGCCGTATTCAGAGGCATTTGATAATTCTGAGCAAGATGGGATGGATCTGTTCTGTATGACATTTCCATTATCGTTGGATGAGTTGACCCAGCTATTCGGTACAGATAAGCCGAGCCATGATGTAGTTAATGCAGTCTTGGTCTCATCTCAGCAGAATGAAAACGCGGGTGATGAGTTCTGGGAGAGTATAGATCGTGGGACAGGTCGGCATATTCTGATTTATGAGAAGGATGAACCTGTGGAGATTTTCTTTGTTGGCTATTCGTTTGATTGAGGAAGTTTGCGTAACCTAACAATCTTGATGGAGCGGGCTGTTTGAGTTACACTGTTATCAGCGTGACGTGGCTCACAGCCGCTCATCAAGGCCGTTAGGTCGATCATTCACTCAACGATCGTGGCTCCAATCTAAAATAGATCCGTTAACCCATGAGATCGTTTTATAGAATTTTACCTAGCCGCCCGATCGCGCTTTTTCGTACTCCTAGAAGCAATCTTAAAACGTAACTTCTCAATAACCGCTAGCGTTCTGGTGCTCTTAACAGGGGTAGCGCCAGCGGTTATCTAGGCACAAGTTGAGCAGCAAAAAGATGACCTGAAGTTTTCGTCCAACCTTCAGACATTGAGACCACTGATAGAGGAGTAATGTTATTCCTCAAGTTGAAGAATCTGATGCTGTAAGGGTTTTGATCAGTTTTCGTGGGCGGGCTTGGCGGAGATTCTCATAGCGATCGGGGTAGTTAACGAAAACATAGTGCTCGTATTGATACCAGTGCATTTCGGCTTTCTCAACATTGCAATTCCGACAGATCACCCAGAGATTTTCAAAGGTCATGGAAAGCCAGGGATATTGCGATCGGGGGAGCTTGTGATCGATGGTTCGGCCATTGTCTAGGCTGAAGCGGCTTTCACAAATGGAACAGTGGCGATCGGAATTTTCTAACACCCAAGCTTTACTTTCCGGGGTCGTACCGCATTCATAATTCCCATTGTGACAACGCCAAAAATCAAACTTTCGATAGTTTATAAAGTCCTGGTCTGTCAGACGATTATAACGTCGTCCGCCTACTTTATTGGCGAGTTGAAAGAGTTCTTGAAGCGTTTTTTCGTTGAGGGGTTCGGGATTGAGTTCCATAATCAATAACTTCGATTTCGGTGTCAGGGAATTGTTCATCAACTAAGTCAGCGATCGCATTGACTTCGGCTGCGAGAGCCAATTGAAAGGCTGCAATTTCTTCGGGAGTCTGATACTTGTTTCCAATGCGATCGGCTTCTAAAAAGAGGTATTCAAGGCTGTCGTCACCATCATACTCGGCAATTTTCTTTGAGAGCGCAATCGCATTTTCCCAGCCGACGTTTTTGTAGCCGTGGGTTTTCAGCCATTTTTGATGATCTCGGTTGAGTTCCGATCGTCCTTGTTTATTTGCAGATTGAAGTTGACTATAGGTTAGGTTTTGGTATGTGCGGGGTGAGGGTTTTCGATCGGGTTGATTGGAACGGGTAGAAATGGGTGAATTTGGGGCAGGCATTGTTTAGGTGGGTGAATTAAAAGGACGCTTCAACGATCGTCTAACCAATCTTCTAACCGAGGGTTGACTTGAAAACTTTGACCAGTGCTTTGCGAATTTCACTGTCCTCATAATTAAGGAGTTGTTTGACATCTTTTGCCAGTTTAAGTCTGATCATATCGATCAGATTCTTCAGCGCTTTATTCTCTTTTTTAAGCTCATCATTCACATCAGTCAACTCATCGGCAAAGAGATTTAAATTCGTGACTTGTGTTTCAAGAGCCGTATTTTCAGCCGTGATTTTTTGGACTTCAGCGCTTAGGGTAATGCGATCGGTTTCTAACTGTTGCTTGCGGCTAGCTAGCGCTTGATTTGCGCCTTCTAGCGTGTCTATTGAGGCTTCGAGAGCGGCATATTCAGTTTGGAGCATTTCGAGTTTTTTCTTGGCTCGACTCCGATCGCCCCCGATCGTGGCATTGTTTCTACCTAGCGCCGCATTTTTCTCAGCATAGGCTGCAATCAGTTTGCTCATGCCTGTCTCAAGGCTTAATGTCTCAATCAGGTCTGCGCACTCGTCACGGCTGAGTGAGTCACTAATGTTTTTGTTAATGTTGTACTGAGCCTTGAGCTGGCTCTGAAGCTCACTTTTGGAAGCCATGATTAATGGGTGTGAGTAATGAAGAGCGATCGCCCCTATTATCTTACCCCGCCTGCTGAGTAAATCCCCAGGTCTTGCCCAGTGATAAACATTACAAAATTACTCCGGGGGGCGTGAGCCAGCTAAAATTAGATGATGGGACATTGTTGAACTTCAGGTATTACAATGAAAATCTCTTCGTTTTCTTTCGACACGGGTTTAAATCTAATCTCAATTTGGGATAATAGTAAGCCTAGTCGGTCAGCTTTTCACGGTTATTCTGAACAAGCTTTTAATCAAGGTTTTCCTGGATGCCAGGAAGTATTACATTCTTTACCTTTGGGAAAACTTGTCGTGCTGTCGTTGAAGTCTGTCTTCTGCAATCGGACGAAGTATTTCACCTCCAACCCGAAACGATGAGAGCCATTCGTGTTCCTTTCGATTTGGCTGGTGAAGGTATTCGATACACCGATTGTATGAGTGTTTTTGATGAAGCGCTTGTGCCTATACCTCCAAGTCACTACAGTCTAGTGTTTGAGAATCGATTAAACGACGATCCTGAATATTTGAGTAGCCCTGCTTACTTGGCAGATGTTGATGCTGGATTTTCCTCAGAAATAGTTCGGCTAAGTTTTATGCAGACATCAGAAGTCGTTGAACCAGCTATTTTGAAAATGGAGTCTTGGAGCGAACCTCCCCACCAAATAGAAGGCTATGACCCTCTAAATCCAGTTTATCCACTTCTTATGAAAGTTTGCTTGCTAATGCCACTGCCATTTACAAGTGGCATTACAGGACTAGAGGCGTCTGTCTTAGTTACGAACCATGCTCCTGAATCAAACCAGGAAACCTCTTTCGTCCAAAATCGTAACCAAGGATACGTGATTCACCCAGATGGAGTCGAGTTTTATGCTTTAGGTAATGCTCAGATAATTTCTGTAGAAGCATGGTGTGCAGGAACAATTAGTCTACATTCAGGTAGTGTGCGAGCTATCGTTGTTCCCTTCAATGTCGAAGATGGCAGTGGCGCGTTCTTGTCTGATGGTAAAGGAGGAGGATATGAATTAACTGATATTTTAGCAGTAGGCTCTTATGCTCTCGTATTTGAGATTAGGCTAAATGATGACCCAGAATATTTGAATAGTCCCCGATATCAAGAGAATACGAGCCTAGGTTTGACTGAAGAGTATTGCTGCCTGACATTTATTCCCACTACACAGACAGTCGTTTCACAAATATTGCAATTTGATATGGATGAGAGCGTCCGGTGATTGCGAACGTTGAAAAGTTGATTTCTCCGATCGCCCCTCCCAAACGCACCATGCGATCGGTTCTTAAGTCTAAAGATCGAGTCGATCGGGATTTTTAATATGAACGATCGTTTTCTCTAGGGAAGGCGATCGTTTTTGGTTTGGAATCCAGAGGGACTGTAGAGTGTCATGTGGTCGATCGAGTTTGTCCAACCCTACAAGAGTGAGATATTGCCTTACTGGAGGTTCAAACGTAAAATCAAGTGAAATATAGTCGTTCGCGAGATTTAGGGCTGTCTTTGACGTAGTAATCAGCAGACCAAGAATCATCTGAACTCAACGCGATCGAACCCCCTTGATCGCCCGGTTGGCTCAACAAATATCGAGTATAAAAATGATTGAATAAACGCATGAATTCGCCGAGATAGATATCAGCAACACGGGTGTCTCCTTGAATAATTAGCATATTTTCGTCGTTGTTTTTGGTTGAGGCATCGCTGAAGTTGGCCGATCCTGTGATTACGAGGGGATCGCTTCCGAGGGGATCGACCAAAAGATATTTGGTATGGATGAATCGGACGTGGGTATTGAGATTCGTGACCTTTTCAGCTTGCCAATGGCCTAAGGGATCTTTAGCAACGCCGCCCACTGCAATGCGGTTGTTAGGATTGCGCTTGAGAATCGCCACATCGCCACCGTCTTTTTCGAGCAGTACGTAGCGCAGAGTCGTATTTTCCGTTTGGAAGGTTTTTTCGATCGCATCATTGACCCCGAAGGCCGCTGTGAAAAACAACGCCTCTTTTGTGCTACCCATCTGTTCAACGTACCAGTCGAGGACATCTAGGCTAGACCGAGGGCTGAAGATGGGTTGAATCCCTTTTTTGGGCTTGCCTATGGGCGTTGGGGTGCGTTCAGTGTTCCAAGGACGGAGTTTTTTCGCCTCAGGGTCCGCATGGAGCTGATCCCAGTAGGTCAGATAGGCGGCGGCGATCGGTTTATCCCGCACGATATGTCCGACATTGGAATGGCCAAAAAGTCCGCCATCGGTGATGTTGGTGGAACCACTCCAAACTTGGGTCGGCACACCATCCTCTAGCAGAATAATGAATTTGTTGTGGGCGATGTAGCTGGGGTTTTGGGTGCGGGGGGTTGAGAGCGCCGTGATTCCTGCGCGATCGATCGCCGCTCGGTTTTTGAGGTTGGGATAGTTGCTGGCGTTGTCGCGGCCATCGAAAATGATTTTGACATCGGCCCCGGCTTGACTGGCGGCAGCAAACGCTTCGACGATCGGATCGTAATGGAACTCATAGACCGCAGCGCGCAGACTGAAGCGTGAATCCTTCGCTTGCATAATGAATGCGTCTAACCCTTCGACGAGTCCGCGCGACAGCCAATCGAAGGCAGGTTTACCCACTTTCTCGGGACTTTGATTTTTGAATTTACGGGCGTAGGCTTGGGATCCGGCGACGCCTCGGTTAAAGAAGATGGCGTGGGTGCCGAGGTCTTCGCGTTCCGTTTGGATGCGGATTTCTAGAGGGGTGCCTTGGATGAGGTTTTTCGGCTTGCCGCGCAGGGGGACGACGCGGTAGGTGTAGTCGTAGCCCGGTTTGGCCGTGAAGTCGCTCCATTGGAAGGCTTGGATAGGTTGCTCTAAGGTCGTGAAGAGGGTTCCCGGTGGGAGCGAAGAATCCGCAGTTTCGCGGAAGGTTTTGAATCCTCTTAGCCAGTATCGTTCGTTTTCGGTATGGTCGATGCGCTCAATGGCAAACCCAAGACAGCCTTTAAGTGCGGTTTTAGTTAGGTTCATCCCAAGGAGGACGACGTAGGATCCGGCGATCGCATGAACTGTGAGTCCGTCTTGTTTAGCTTTAATACGCATAGGAATTTTGAATGTTGAATGTTGAATGCTGAATAGGGCTGCACTGCTCTATTTGAGCCGATTTTTTGGGAAATGGGGCGATCGGTAGAAAATAGGTGGAAATCTTTAGCATAAAATTTTATAGAAAGTGTGTTGCGTTACGGATTGGGGATCAGCATAGTGTAAGTATGATCAGCACGAGAGCTAAAAGGAATAGATTTTTGACCATCTACTGCTTTGGGCGATCGGGCTAGACACTCCATACATCGATCACAGGTTGGGTTTCATGGTTCGGCAATTGGCATGGCTGACAGGTAGCGCTGCGGCGCTTGGAGTGGTGACGAGTATGGTCTCGACGTTGGGGCTGATGGCTGCGACGACCCGAGATGATGTTCAAACCAGTGGCGTAAGCGTTACAGACAAAGTTACGGAAAAAGGGACCGAAGAAGTTGCAGATAAAGGCCTAGAAAAAATCACAGAAGTCCGGGTATGGGATGGCGGGGCGCGGGCACCTTGGCAGATGGGACGACTGACGGTTCCGGATCTTAATCCGGCGCTTAGGGTGAAAAACTCCCCCCTCCGCTCCTCCGATCGACATGTGGCAAAACTCTTTGAGCTGACGTATTCCTACTGTCAGAACAATTCACAGTTGCAGGGAATGCAGTGGACTTACGAAGCGGCAAACGGCAACGTGAACTTGGGGCAATTCCGGATTCGGTGCCAGACGGCGGTGGAATTGGTGTCGGGCTATCAGCTTGCGCAAGCGGAATCTACGACCATCACGACGGAAGGACGGCAGCAGGTCACGACTAACCCGTCTTTAATCCCGACCTTCAACATCACGGGGACCAAGGTTCAGAATTGGGCCGCGTTTGTCCAGACGATTCGTCCTGTGCGATCGCCTCTGTATGAGTCCAAGGGTTCGACGGTGGTGCTGCGATCGGATCAAATCAGCGGTGAACGTGTGGATCTACCCCTCGTGATTCCTCGGATCTTGCCGAAGCTCGCCATGGTCAAAGAAACCGATCGATTTTGGGTGACATCGCAATCTCAGGGCTATCAGCTTTGTCCGACGGTCGGGGATGCTCCGATTTGCGACCGATCTCGCGTCCGATCGTTCCAACAGTTTTCAGCCAAAAAAGGCGGCGAGTTTTATGCGGAAAATAAACTTTCTGCGCGCGATGTCTATCGCAAAATTGAACTGGCCCAAGGCACACCGGGTCTCTACCTCGAAAACTGCGGCGATCGCTCCTGCACGTCATCCGTCCAGTGGAAGCGGAACGGAGTGCTCTATGAAGTCCAAGCTCAGTACCGCGAACAGCCTATTTTGGTAGCGATCGCCAATAGCGCGATTACCCAGCCTCGGATCAAATAACGTTTAGTCGTCTCGTTGGGTTTGGGGCACATTGAGCCATGCCCCTACACATCCGGGTTCCAGAGACTGTAGGGGCATGGCCATGCCGTGCCCTAAACCCAACGAAGAATAGAACAATGCATCGATTCGCCTACACCAAAAAATCCGTCTAACACTCGTCTAAT
The DNA here is from genome assembly GCA_043764895.1 of Synechococcales cyanobacterium. Classification (GTDB taxonomy): domain Bacteria; phylum Cyanobacteriota; class Cyanobacteriia; order Leptolyngbyales; family Leptolyngbyaceae; genus JAAFJU01. The sequence goes on from JAYUJY010000176.1 coordinate 12,479, forward strand.
GCCTCAAAACCTGACCCTGAAGGGTTTTGAAGGCGTCACACGCGGCACTTTCCCAACGACCCACGCCCACAACCTCCTGAATCGGAACAAGGCCCACTACGCAGTTGGAATAGGCGATCGCCTCTAACGTCTGCACGAGTTCCGGGGTCCAAGACTCACAGCACCGATCGGGTGAGTTTTCCAGCATCCACTCCCGCATCACACCGCCCAAAATCCCAGACTCCAACGGCGGCGTGACCCAAACCCCCGATCGCAATCCCCACAGATTTCCGGTCGTGGTCTCCAGCCAGTTCCCCTCGGCATCCACAAAAATCCCTTCCTGCAATCCCGCCGCCTGGGCCGATCGCAAGCCTAACCAAGGAGCCAGGTAGTTTCCCGTTTTCCAGTTTGGCAGCGATCGAGTCCACGCTGGGTCCAACATCTGTACCCGAATGCCGTTGGTTTGGCGCGTCAGGAGATCAGACGGCAGCGATCGACCCGTAATCCATTCTCGGCCATCTGGAAAAAGGGTGATTCTGAGAATGGGAAAGTGAGCACTGAGACAGTCGCAGCCTTGTCGCAGCCTCGTCCAGTCCGGCGTGACCCAAAACGGAGGAAGACTTCGCAAGCGAGTGAGATGCGCAGTCCAATGGGTCCGGGGATGGCTCAGGTCTTGGTCAAAAACCCGCAGCGTTGTAAAAATGGTTGCCCCGTAAAGCAGACCCGGATCGTGGATGTCGAGGGTGATCCGATCGCCTGGGCAGAGGTGGCCGTCATACCAAAAGACGGAGGGGCTTGGGCTTACGAGAGCAAATTCTTGATCTGATAGAATCATTACCTAATCTTACTCCCCTCCCCCATGACCAGCATCAGTTACGACATCGAACAAACGGTACGCGATCGCTATGCCGACGGTGCGCGGGTTGCCCAACCATTATTGTGCTGTCCGAGTGATGGCTATGACGGGCGGTACCTGACGATTTTGCCCGACGAAATTGTTGAAAAAGACTATGGGTGCGGCGATCCGACGCGCTATGTGAATGAAGGGGAAGTGGTTGTGGATCTCGGATCGGGCGCAGGAAAGAACTGTTACATCATCGCGCAGAAGGTCGGACAGTACGGTCAAGTTATCGGCGTTGATATGAATGATGCAATGCTAGATTTATCGAGAAGTTATATCAATTCGATCGCCGAGAAGATGGGTTATCACAACACTAAATTTGTACGCGGCAAAATCCAAGATCTCGCCCTTGATCTCGATGCCCTAACGCCTTGGCTGCAAGCCCATCCCATTCGGACGATTCAAGATGTGGCAGTGTTTGAGGCTGAGTGCGATCGAATGCGTCGGGAGTCACCGTTGATTCCGTCCGGTAGCGTTGACGCTGTAGTCTCTAACTGCGTGTTGAATCTAGTCAAACCGCAGGATAAAAAAACGCTGTTCCAAGAAATATTCCGAGTCCTAAAACGAGGAGGGCGTGCGGTCATTTCCGATATTGTTTGTGACGAAGCGCCGACAGTTGCCATCATGAATGACCCGGATCTGTGGAGCGGCTGTATTTCGGGGGCGTTCTTGGAAGTTCAGTTTTTGCAAATGTTTGAGGATGCGGGATTTCATGGGATTGAAATCCTAGCCAGACAAGAAGAGCCGTGGCAAACCATCGATGGCATTGAGTTTCGATCGCTGACGGTTCGAGCTTACAAAGGCAAACACGGTCCCTGCCTGGAACGCAATCAAGCGGTGATTTATAAAGGTCCCTGGAAGTCGGTGCAGGACGATGATGGTCATACCTTGTGGCGCGGCGATCGCATGGCGGTCTGTGACAAAACCTTTAAGCTATACACTGATCCGATCGGGCCGTATGGTGCAGACATGATTGCCGTTGCGCCCTATGCTGAGGTGCCGTACGACGAAGCTCCCGATTTTGACTGTAGTCGTGATGTGACTCGATCGCCGCGTCATACCAAGGGATTAGATTACCGCGAAACCATTGCCCAGTCCGAAAACTGCTGCTAGGTCAGTTCCGTATCTGACCGTTGGGAGAGCCGTTTGTGAGGCGTTGCCCCCTACAGTAGAAAATACAATCCTGCCCTTGTTCTCAGTCTTAACCCATGCCTCGATCGCCCAAACTCTCTAACCCAGTCTCCCTGTTCAAATGGGTTCGCTCCCTTCACTACGATCGGGTGGTCCTTGTTGTCCGGCGCAGTCTTCAGCATCGATTACCGGGACTCTCCGCTGAGATTGCCTACAATGCTATTTTTTCGCTTTTTCCGGCCATCTTGGCGCTATTGACGGCGATCGGATTGCTGAACTTGCCTGAAACCCAACTGCGGGATGTTCTGCGAGAGTTCGATGGCGTGGTTCCGATTGAAGCCACGGCGCTGGTTAAAATTGTCATTGATGAACTGCGGGGCAGCTCCAGCCAAGGACTTTTTTCCCTCAGTTTTGTGGCGGCTATTTGGATTTCTTCTAGCGTGATGGGATCGATGATGTCGGCCCTTGACCAAATCTACGGAATCTCTCGTCGTCAGCTTCGCCCTTTTTGGAAGGCCAAGCTAGTGGCGATCGGGCTAAGTGTGGGAACGATGGTGTTGTTGATCGGGGCGTTGGTCACGGTATTTATGGGCGAAATGGGGATTAATCTGATCGCCAAAATCATTGCGTCTCAGCAGGACACCGTTGGTCTCCCCTTATTTGCAACGACGCTGCTGCGGGTATGGCAGATGTTGAGCTTACCGATGGCCCTAACGATCGTGGGCATTTCTCTTAAATTCATCTATCGCTATGGACCTAGCCGCTGGCAACACGGTACGCCCTTAACGCCGGGGGTCTTGGTTGCAACGGGACTCTGGGCGATCGTTTCGGGTGGATTGCGCTTTTACGTGAGTACGTTTGGGAATTACAACCAAGCGTATGGAGCCGTTGGGGCCGTAATTATTCTATTGCTGTGGCTTTATTTAAGCGCGTTCGCCATGTTAATCGGTGCAGAAGTAAATGCAGTTTTGGAGAGTCAAATCCGACGGAATCAGCCCGTTATTAATCCCAAAGCTATTAATCTTATTAATCCTAAAGCTATTAATCCTAGAGTCCAAAAATCTTAAGCAGCCATCACTCTTGCAGACTGTATTTGAGTACTGGCCAACAAGGCTTGAGCTTCTTGGGCTTTCAGTACGCCCTTCGCCTCAAACTCGTCAAGCACGATCGCCATTTCATGACTCACGATGAGTCCCATCACCCATTGCCTAGCGACGAGCAATGCCTTAGACCGGGAAGGATAACGCTGTCCTGACTCATAGTAGCTACAGCCATATTCTGGCGGCTCAACGATTTCCCAAATCCATTCGGTGCCTTCTCGGCAAGCTCGAATCTGCCAGCCGCGATAGTCTAAAAAGGGAGCAGCCTCTAACCAATTGTGAAGCAACCAAGATTGCTGCGCGATCGTCTCATAGGTTTTCATAACACATACAGGGGGGTGGGGGCGGGGTCAGTATTCCTCAGACACAGGGTATTACTTAATACCTAGGTAATCATCGCATGGTTTTCTATTTTATTTGATGTATAAAGAAACACTTACTCAGAGATTAATATATTTCAGTAAATTTACTGAGCGTTTAAAGGCCGTAATGGGACACTAATGTGGCTTTTAAGGAAGAAATTTGACCTAATCTAGTGTTTTGTCACAGAAAAATCAGCATATAAACTTTAGGTGAAATTCATATAGCCGGAATCTACAATTCGATAAAGTGTATCCCTTGTTACATGCTGGACTGTCGAGTCTTCCATACTATTGCTGAGATCCAGTTGGTGAGGACATGGGCGACGATCGGGACCAAGAGATTGCCCGTCACCACCGCACTCCACGCAAAGACCATTCCAATCAGCGTGGCCCAGACCACGTAAGCCCAATGTTGCCAATTCGTCATATGGAGCGCGCCAAAGCAAAGGCTCGACAGCACAATTCCGCCCCAATCGAGACCAAATTCTGGCAGCATCACGCCTCGAAACAAGAGTTCTTCACTGAGTCCCGGCAGGAGACCTACCCAGATGAGGTCGGGCAAGACGAGGGGATGCAGAATGAGGTCGAGGTAGTAGTTGGCGCTCTCGCGGTAAGACGGCCAAACGCGATAGACGATGCTGCTTGCGACGCTGACCGCCAAAGCCAATCCTAATCCCAGCAGAAAATGCGGTGCGTTCCAGGTTAGCTTCAGCATCACGACAGGCGACACTCGAAGCCACACTTGAGAAATGACCATCAAAACAATAGCCGTTACTCCTAAGAGCAGGAGGATTTGCGATCGATTGGTGGTGGACGTCGGCTGCATTGTCAGTCACTCTCATGATGGAACTAGCGTAATCGTACCCCGCAAACCGTAGGCGAAATTGCATCGGGTGAGATTCCCCCGCGAGTGGCAACCAGAACGCCGATGGCTTCGAGATATGACTCGACCGATCGAGTGGTGATTCCCAGCGCACTCGGCGGCACCTGCATCCGGGTTTTGTTTTCGCGGACAGTGATGATTTGAGTCGATGTCTGACTAAAATGCAAGAGGGCGCTCCCCCCGCAGGCACTTTCGGGCAAGATCAGCGCATCGACGCAGGTTCGATCGAGATCTGTCATTCGTCCTGGGTTGCCCGCCTTCACAAACTGCGGCGCACGGCTGAGTCCCACCAGGACGCAGGGCAAAAACGTATAGCCCAACTCTTCTGCTGAGGACTTCGGCGAAATACTAGAGTCCAAGTCCAACGGCATCAACGCAGGCGCATGGGCACAGGGAATCTGAAACTGCCGCACAATTAAATGGCTAATGACGGCTTCAGCCCCCGCTAAGGGATCCACGCCCTGCCCCTGGCGATAATCCTGCAATGCGTCTGATTCGACTAGATCTTCTGGGAACCGGGCGATGACGGCGATCGCAGTGGCTCCAGCTTGATGAATCAGCTTATCCGCTGCTCGCAAAAGGCTATCGGGGTTGCCAATAGTGCCCCAGGTTGCGCCTGAGGCTGCCGTCTTAAGACCCACATTCAGCGGCTCGTCGGTCAGGACATAATCGGTGAGCGTCAAGCCTAGGGTCGCTTTTGCGGCATTTGCAGCCTGAAGGTGACGGGTGATAAGTTCGGGTTCTGTCGCGCTGTCGATCAGCAACCCGATTTTATTTTGATGGACAGGGCGCAGGTTCCAGTTCCCCGCCGCAAACTGGTCTAGCGCGTAGCCTTCGGTATAGAGAACATTGGGCAGATTCCAGTACATCTGCGCCCCGTTCATCACGTTGGGATGGGTGACAAGCCGATCGCATACCTGTGACATCGCCCGAGCAACAGGCAAGGCATCTCCTGCATAACCCCCGATGGAGGCCCCGATTCCGGTGGGGACGATGAGCATGACGGTGTAGGGCAAGTGCATGGGAATTTTGAATTGAGAATTTTGAATTGAGAATGAGATGTAATGGGGCAATATTATGAGACGCGATACGATCTTTTACAGGATTTTCCAGCAATCACCAACGTTACTTCTAAGTCTCCTTCCAACGCCCCCACTCAATGCTGAAGGCTATCGCTTTGAATCAGTCGAAGTGAAAGAAACGAGTTTTCGGATCGATGGCGTGCTGGTTCCACCTAATAATCTTGGGACTGTATTGTTTAGCGAAATTCAAATGCAGCCTGACCTTAAGCTCTACGAACGAATGTTCAGTGAAATTGGGATCTATACCTATCGTCATACAGAACAGTTTAATGACTGGAAAGCGATCGCTCTTTACCCAACGCGATCAATTGAGCAACTCACCACTAAAGTTCCCCCAGAACTCTTCCACAGTGGACGAATCTTGCCGATTTACTTGGATGAATTAGGTCCGATCGAACACCTTCCACTGGGAATTGCGCTTTTGGTTCTGACCATTCTTGACGGAGACGAGGCGGTCGCCCAAGCCAAACAAATGACCAATCGTGCTCAGCGATCGGCGGATGGAGATGCCATAATAGAAATGATCGCCACTATATTAGTCTATAAGTTCACTACGCTCAGTCGCGATGAGGTCAATGCCATGCTGAATTATACAGTTGATGAGTTTAAGCAAACGCGCTTTTACCAAGAGGTAAAGGCGGAAGGGCTTGAGGAAGGACGAGAGGAAGGACGAGAGGAAGGACGGCTCGAAATGCTGTTCATGCTGTTAACTTCTAAGTTTGGGACGTTATCAACACATACGGTTTCTAACGTGAGACTGTTGAATGGCGATCGGATTCAGGCACTTAGCGTTGCGCTCCTGAACTTCAAAACCCTTAAAGATTTAGAAGTTTGGTTCAAAGCGGAAAAGAAGAAAGATTAAGCGATCGTAAACTGAAACCAAAAGATAAGAACTTAGTCATCGGACCCCTAGACCCTAATTCCGGGGGTAATGAAATAACGTTATCGATCGGCAGTTGCCAGTTCAAGAATGGATGACACGCCTTCCTGAATCCTAACCTTCTTGAGTAGCATCTCCCAAATCATAGCGACTTGTAAGGTTGTTTTTGGGTCTAATCGCTTGTAATCAAACGACTCAATTTCATCATCCATCGGCACTTGGCCTAACAGCCGATCACCGCAAACCTCATTCAAAATCTCCGGTACAATGTCGCTCTTAGCTCGATTCCAAATCCCATAGAATGGTGTACCCAAACGATCGGCTACCGTTTGGATTTGTTGAAAAACCCGAATGCTATTGCGATGATTTTCCACCACACAAACGATCGCATCACAGCCTTGATAAAGGTTGTAATTCACCATATCTGTTCCAGCAACGCTATCAATAATGACAGCAGTCTGATGAGTATTGAGATTAGATAAATACCATTTGAGCGGCGCAATATGTCCATGACCGCAAAGCGGACTATCCAACACATCTTCGTCGCCCAATCCCACGACCATCAGCCGAATATTTTCCGCCACCTCGATCGCAATCTTTGCGGTGTAGTCATCATCCGGACTAAGGGAAAACTGCGGCAGTGCGGGGCGATCGGCGAGCTTTGACCAAGGCGTTCCGACAGGCAAGTCTACAATCTGCCGAAATTGCGAATGAAAGTGATGAATAGTTGGTAAATCAGGACTATAGGTCAGACCAAGATTGGTTAACAGATTCATATTAAAATCTGCATCAATCCCCAACACCGACTGGTTTTGACTCGCCAACGACTGCATCAACAGCCACGACAGCGTACTTTTTCCGCTTCCCCCTTTTCCAAC
>JAYUJY010000177.1:0-1166 GCA_043764895.1 Synechococcales cyanobacterium
CAATCGTGGTTGGTCGAATGCAGCCGCTTGAATGGTGGCGATGACAGCTTTACGCGATCGGACAATCTGCTCGGGTGAATGAAGAGCGATCGCCCCTGCTCCGGGACTCTGTTGCTCTAGTTGCTGCATCAACCCACCGATTTGATAGCTGTAACCTAAAGAGGTTCCCGACATAACCACTCCATTCATCTCGTAAGCCAACCCTTTCAGTTGATTCTGTTGCCCATAGAAGGCGTAGGTCTGGATATTGCGTTGCTCTAGCCGTTTAACTAAATCAGGCAGGCTGAGGCTTTCCTGAAGGGCTTCTGTGATTCCATCCTGTAATAGTCGTTGGACCGAAGGAATTCCGGTTTCGGCTTCTTGTTTGAGTTGACGGAGACTAAGCGCTTTACGGCTGGATTTCCAACTGGGGAGAACAGGTCGGAGATGGTAGGACTCTTCGATCGCCCGGACGACGGATTGAGCACGGTAGTGGTCGAAGGAATCAGACACGGTTTTGCCAGCCATCCCAACGCGATTGGCCACGATGTGAACGTGCTGATGGCTCTCGGTATCGGTATGCCTGACCAAGATGAACTGGCTCTTTTCAAAACCCATTGCATCCAGATAATCGCGTGCGACACTCCGCCAGATGACATCAGATAGAGCTTCTTCGGGTGGCAAGGAGAGTGCGCAATGGTAAACCGATCGCTTGAGATTGGGTCGTTTTTAGCTGACTTGGGTGAACTCGTGATTGAGAGTAGGAATGTCTAATTTCGGTAGATTACCGCCGATCGTCGTTGCGCCTTCTTTGCCTAGGACATAAGCAAGAGCGCCGTGAAAATTACGTCCTTTGAATTGTTTGGCCAGCATAAGTATTAATCGATTAATTCCTTAGTTAGGGCATGAATTCTAGCAATGACTTGGATAAGGTCAGTAAAATCAGCATTGATATCCTCAACTGAGTTCTCTGAAGGATTGCCATATTTGTTCAGCACTAAATGAGCGAGGGTATGAGCTTCCCCTGCTTTGAGATAGAGAGATTGGAGCACGCTGGAATGGTCGATTCGAGAACAAAGGGCGATCGTCCCCATGTATTGAGAGAGGCTTAATCCAGCGACAGCAGCCTGAGCTTTGATGACTTGTCGCTCTTCGGGTGAGACGCAGACCGAAATTTTGACAGTATT
>JAYUJY010000178.1:0-19259 GCA_043764895.1 Synechococcales cyanobacterium
GATAATCAGACCTATTGATCTATTCTTCGTTGGGTTTGGGGCACAGCAAGCCATGCCCCTACGGTCTCTGGAAAGATAGATTTGTAGGGGCATGGCACGCCGTGCCCCAAACCCAACGGAGAGGTTCTAAATACCTGGCTTATTTACGCCGCATGATACGAGTAACAAACTGATTCACCTTTCTATAGCGATCGATCGCCTTTACGCAAACGAACCCAACTTACTCACCCTTATTAGACTCATCTCACCGCCCTTTCTTTTCCGTCAACTCATTCAATCCCTCACCCAAAAACGAAAGCCCGATCACCAATATCGTCATCGCCAATCCAGGGAACACCGACGTCCACCACCCAGCCCCAGTGGCCAAAATATCCAGCGCCTCGCGAAGATCGTTGCCCCACTCAGGAACGCCCGGTGGCAGGGCCAATCCCAGAAACCCAAGCCCGCCCAGCGTAAGGACTGCATCTGCCGCATTTAGCGTCAATATAACAGGAACACTTTGAATCACATTGAGTAATAAGTAGCTTCGTAAAATATGAACGGTTCCAGCGCCCATGGACTGCGCCGCCTCAATATACATTTCTGTCTTGACGCTGACGGTCTGGTTCCGAACAACGCGGTAATACTGGGGAATATAGGCGATCGCCAGCGACACCGACGCATTTAGCACCCCGCGTCCCAGCACAAACGATAACGTTACCGCCAGTAACAAACCCGGCAACGTATAAATGGCATCCATCACAAACACTAAAATTCGATCGAGATTTCCGCCTAGATAGCCGCTCACCATACCCAGAAAAACACCGATCGTAATACTCAGGGTCATGGATACAAACACCACTTGCAGCGCAGATTGAGCTGCAAACATCACCCTCGAAAACACATCAAACCCAAGCCGAGTCGTCCCAAACCAATGCGCTGACGACGGCGGCGATTGAGGTGGATTGTTCAAAAACTCAGTCGGGTCTTGAAAAATACCAACAGACTGAAGCAACGGCGCAAAAATAGCAATTCCAATAAAAATGACCGTGACCACGCCACCAACTTGCATCAGTCGGACTGACAGGCTGGGTTTGAGCGTTGGAGTTAGGAATGGGGGATTAGCCATGGCGATCGGGAAAACAAAATGGACATTTGCAGAATTTCCGAAGCCCCCAAAATTGGGGGTTGGGGGCGTTCTCCGTCAGGGTATTTTATGTTCACGCAGATTCCTTAACGGCCCACCAACACACCCTTCTCCATCTGAATCGGCAATAGCTTCACCGTGTCCAACGCCGAACAGTACGTCAGATCATCATGGGCTTCCAATTTCAACAATCGCTTACCATGACTCGCATGAGTCAACAACCCCAACAGATCATCCTTCCACTGACGATAAAGCGCTCCCGCCGCCACCATCTCATCATTTCCCGCCAAATCCCCTATCGATACTCCCATCTTATCCGCCAGTAAATCAACAATAGCCCCCGCACACACCGTATCCTCTAGCGCATAGGTGCCTTCCCAACCCGCGCCTACAATCCACACCGTCTCAGGCTGATTTTCAACTAAAAACGACACCACCGCTTGGCGATTAATCAACGCCGCGCCCAAAACAATAGACGAATCTTGGACCCGCTGAAAAGCCCGAGTCCCATTGGTCGTACTGACAAATAACCGCTTTCCAGCCATAAATTCCGCACTACATTCCAACGGAGAATTGCCAAAGTCAAACCCCGCGACCTTACTCCCGCCTCGTTCTCCGGCCCGAATACGCTTCGTGGGATCCCAGCGATCGCTCACGCGCATCAACTCATCCAAATCGCTGAACACTTGAACCGCCTCAGCACCGACACTGAGAGCCGTCACCATCGTTGTCGTGGCGCGGAGAACGTCAATTACAATCGAGCAGTCGGCAGTGTTTAGAGCAGGAGTCTGCTCAGGCGTGTGATAGACAGAGATCTTCATGATTTCGGGGTATTTCTTTTAGGTTACTTAAGATAAGACTACTTTTAGGGATTGATACCTATTAATAAAGCTGAACTAATTTTCAACAATAATCGATATAGGGGCAAGTGCGATCACTGTTTCTTCACTGGTTTTAATTAGTTTTAAGAGACAAAAAGCCCTGATCCGTACAAATTCGATCGAGGGGCTGGTCCCAAGGGTCTATGGGCATCTCTTCTACCACTGCAAAATCAAACGCAATCCCGATCGTCCGAACGGATCGCCACTCTGGTTTAGCCAGCAACCGATCGTAAAAGCCACCGCCATACCCACACCGATACCCAGCAGGGTCGCAGCCAACACAAGGCACCAGCATTAGATCAACCTGCTCTGGAAGAATAATATCGGCCACTCGATCGGGTTCCTGAATTCCAAATTTTCCAGCTACTAAAAGGTCACCGAGACGCCACTGTCGCCATAGAAGATTATTGCCTTCACAAAGGGGAAATCCAAAAGTTTGACCTAAATTTTGAGCAAACAGGTGAGACAAGTCTGGCTCCTGCCGCGTGCTGAAATAAGCCAAGACGGTTTGGGCCGATCGAAACTCTGGATCGTCGCTTAAAATCTGACTGATTCGATCGCTTTTCATGCGCCACTCGTCAACCGACAGCGCGCGCCGTTGCGCCAACATTTTTTTTCTAAGATCAATCTTGGTCATCGCTTGATTGGCTTGCTTAATTTGCTTTATCTACAGTTTTATTGACAAGAGACCGATCGATTTCAGCCAAGGTGATTACAATAATGACGGCGATCGATCGTCTTTTTCCTAACACATGACTGAATTTTGCCCGCCTTTTGTCCGATGAGTGATGGATTGATTTATGAAATTAGTTGTTAAACAAAATACCGTTTTTAAGCAATATGCAATAGATTCAGGCAAGCTCGCGCCTCAGGACAGGACCAACATCGCCGCCGGACGAAGTTTTGAAATTCATTCCTGGAAACCCGCCGGACCGTTTCACTGGAAAATCGCACTCATCAATCAATTCCTTGGCGACCCACCCCGAAACACCTGGTACGTCTTCGCATCCCACGTTCAACTCATCAGCAGCCAAGGCTCAACGCCTCCTCTACCCACCGCACCCAAACCCATCCCATCGCCCCTTCCAACGCCCATCCAAAACCCAAACCCTAAACCCACCCCAACACCAACACCCTCCTTCCGACTCCCCGACAGCAAACGTCTCAGCGTTCCCTACCACTCTCAGCTAAACAATGCCGATAACCCTCGCGGAGCCTGCAACGTGACCTGTTTTGCCATGGTCATGAGCTATTTTAAAATTCCCCGCAAAACGAACGCCATGCAGTTTGAAGATGAGCTGTATCGATACATGGACAATAACGGTCTCAGTCGCCACGAACCGCAAGATCTGTCTAAACTCGCAGAAGCCTATGGATTAAAGAATGAACTGACCCTTCGAGGCAGGGCTACCGATATTCGCAGAGCGATCGCTGAGGGTAAACCCTGCATCATTCACGGTTATTTCACCAGTTTCGGCCATATTGTAACAATTTTAGGCTACGACAAAGACGGATTTATCGTCAACGATCCCTTTGGCGAATGGACGTCTAACGGCTATATCGAAGGTCCTTACGGCGGCGGATTGCATTACAGCAACAACCTAATTCAGGGCACCTGTTCCCCTGAAGGACCCGACTACATGTGGCTCCACCGCCTGTCTAAAAAGTAGAGACGGTAGAAACGGCTTTCCCGTAAGCTCCTTGGTAATGCCCACTATTGCTGCTATTCCTCAGCTTGAGCGATTTTGATGAATTCATTGACCCGTTCGACGCTCACCTTTAATTCAATGGCGATCGCCCTTGCGGTCATCCCCGACTTGAGCAGCGGTAGGACAGCTCGGGACAAGATTTCGTCTTCCATCTCTTGATAGAAGCGGCTTTCCCGTAGTTCTTTAGTGACTCCCAACATGGCGGCTATCTCCTCTCGGCTAAGTTTTGAAAATTTGTGGACAAACACCGTCAATATCCATTCTAGAACCCGTCGCCGTTCTGCGGTATCCGAGGTCTGCCCATAAGTTTGAGCCAAGATACTTTTGGCCCGGTCGGGGGCTTCGGTGTCCTTGAGGCCAATCAACTGAAGCAATCCCATCTCTAAGGACAAATCGCCCATCTCCGGTGGCAACTCGTCGAGATAGATCCGTTGCAACCGATCGGTCACGACAAAATCTTGATAATGGATGGGAACTCCTGGATCATACTTACGCTTGGTAAACATGATCACGGCCCGCCAGTCGTTTGGGGGCTTGGAGTCACGCAAATAGAGGAAGATTTTGGTGAAGAAGCTGGGGTAGAACTCGTTTTTTCGATCGAGGTAGCCTTGATTTTCAAGGAAGAAGATGGGATTTTTGGTTGATCGAAGGGGCTGGAGGATTCCGTCACTGCGGAGGCTGGTTTGTTTTACTTCATAACTGCCGAAGGTGTAAGTGGTCCTGGGAATTTTCTCGCCGAGGAGTTCAAAGAGTAGCTTGGGCTTTTCCTTAAACAGGCGATAGAACAGAGAATCCGTTTCCATTTTTCATCTCACATCATTCCCTTAATAATTACACCCAGGAAGTACTAACCGATCGCCCTCCCCCCGGCAAACGGGAGGAACACGATCGAGTCCCCAACCCCAGGAAATTGCGCTCGAAATCGTTTAAGTTCGAGCGGTTGCGACCGCCTGGTACTGCGCGGCGTAAGTAAGCCCAGTATTGAGAACAATCCAAACAATCAGACCTATTGATCTATTCTTCGTTGGGTTTGGGGCACGGCGTGCCATGCCCCTACAGATCTATCTTTCCAGAGAATGTAGGGGTTTGGCTCGCCCAACCCTAAACCCAACGAAGAGGTTCTGAATACCTGGCTTATTTACGCCGTATGGTACTAGTTGAACTGCTCCCCAGTCCCCAATTCTGGGGGATTCAGGCCGAAGAGTTGGATGCAAAGAACAGCTTCTTAACCCTTGAACACGATCGACAAGGACGAAGGTTTGGACAAATCACCGTGCAGGGTGACGCCGCGATCGTTCGCCGCTAAGTGACGCATGATTTTGTAGACGGCCTCGATTTGGTCGGCGGCTTTGGCTTGAGTGGCCAGATCCAGAAGGGCGATCGGGTACGTTTGAGCGCGCAGAACACCCATCAACTCGCCCTGTAAATCTAGGACGATCGCCGCCGCTTTTTTGCCCGCTTCGACGCCCGGTTGGTGGTAGGCATTCACATTGACGAGATAGCCATAGAGACCCACCGCCCGCTCGTACAGCGCAATCAACGCCCCAATCATCTTCGGAGTCACGCGTCCAATCGTGATGGTGATGGAATCTCGACCATTCTCATAGAGCGCCCCTCGACTGCCTTGAATCAAGCCCGAGAGATAATCGCCAGAAGTGACGCCGGGATCGACCTCAATAGACGGCCCCGTGCGATCGCTTAAGACCTCAATAAAGGTAATGAAAAAGTTCGCGACGCCCTCACGCAACTGCTGAACATAAGCGTGCTGATCGGTGGAACCCTTGTTTCCATAGACCGCAATGCCCTGATAGACCAGATTGCCATCGAGGTCGTACTGCTTCCCAATGGACTCCATCACCAACTGCTGCAAATAACGGCTAAACAGCAGCAGGCTGTCTTTATAGGGCAAGACCACCATGTCTTTTTTGCCCATCCCGTCACCGGAGAAATACCAACCCATGGCTAAGAGTGCCGCCGGGTTAGTTTTCACATCAGGCACCCGCGTCGCCACGTCCATTTCCGCCGCACCCGCCAACATCGATCGAATATCAATGCCTTGAAGCGCCGCCGGAAGGAGTCCCACCGCTGACAGTTCAGACGTGCGTCCTCCCACCCAGTCATACATCGGGAACGTCGCCAGCCAGCCTTCGGACTTTGCAACCCCATCGAGAATGCTTTCCCCGATCGTAATCGCCACCGCATAATCCGCAAACTTTAATCCAGCATCAGCGTAGACCTGCTGCACTTCCAACATGCCATTGCGGGGTTCGGGGGTGCTGCCGGACTTGGAAATCGTAATCACCAACGTCTGGTCTAGGCGACCCTTAATTCGCGCCATCACCCGATCGATTCCAGCCGGATCGGTGTTGTCCACAAAGTGAATCTGCATCGGGGCGTTATCTGGGGACAACGCCTCGGCCACAAACTGCGGACCCAAAGCCGACCCGCCGATACCAATGGATAATACATCTGTAAACTTGGGCTGCGTCGGCGGCTTGATTGCCCCGCTGTGAACTTTGGAGACAAACTGCTCAATAGTATCCAGGGTCTCAATAATCTCAGCCTTAATCTCAGGCGTCGGCGAGAGTTCGGGGCTTCGGAGCCAATAGTGACCTACCATCCGATTTTCGTCAGGATTGGCAATAGCACCGCCCTCCAACGCCGTCATTTTCTGAAAAGCCTGCTCAAACTTTGGCGTCATCTCAGCCACGAAGCGATCGTCAAACCGCATCCGGCTGATGTCCAGATAAAACTCAAGGTCGGCATGATAGTACAGCCAATCCTGATATCGGTTCCAGAGCGTCGCTGCACAATTAGTTGTATCCATAATTTCTCAAAACTCCTATGAACCCACCCTGAGTGTATTCGGGTCTAGACTAACGAAAATAGAACTTTGGGAACGTTTAAAATGAGCAAAAATATAACTTTCGTGACAATCGTACCTTACCCGCAGCCTGCGCGAACCGAATCGATCGCGATCGATACGCAATGACTTAGATACGCGGTTTCGGCAAGACTCTAACAAATTTAATAATTTCTCCCGTCACTTCGATACTGATCAGATACTCTTCTACGGTAAAGCGATAAAAAATTTGACTCATCGCCATCGGACGAAAGTCTTCCAAATGTTGCAAATGCTTCACAGAGTAAAATTCAGTAAATACAAAGTCCTGGATCCGATCGCGGATCCTGAGGGGCATAATCTGTCTCAGATCAGTAATAAACGATCGTTCATACCGGACTTCAGCCGTTGCGGGAGAGAGCAACCCGCCTCGACCTGGGGTGTTGAAATTTCTAGTCATGGCTGGTGTGCGGGGCTTAGGGGATTAAGGCTTAGGGGATTAAATTAGTGATGGGGGTCGAGGACATGACGAGTGCGAGTGCCTCCTCCCGAGTCAGCACGTCACCCGGTTTAAAATTTTCTTTGGCAGACTGAACTGCGCCTAATAGGTATAAGTCGTAAAACTGCGTTTGCATGGTTGCCCACAGCACGGCTAAATCCTCATCGGACATCACATTAACGAGGTTATGAGCACGATCGCGCACGGATTGCATAGAGATCAGCCGGGGGAGAGGGGGGTGAGGAAAGGGAAAGCGAGAACCTTGAGAGTGTAACTCTAGAATTCCCACCGATCGAGATGAATCGCACCTCGACGCTTCAGAAAAATTCCCCACAAAAAGGAACTCTCTAAATGTTAGCCTAGCCATGACTCTATGGACTCGCTATCTCAACCTCTACGTCAGGACTTCACGCTATTACCCATGCTGAACTCAGTCTTAAGTTATCTATTTTCATCAGATCCCGGCATTCTGAACTATGTCGCATTTTTGATCACCAGTATGGCGATCTACAGCATTTTGGGGCTGGGGTTAAATCTTCAGTGGGGCGTGACAGGGCTAATTAATTTTGGCATCGCGGGGTTTGTGGCCGTTGGAGCCTACGCGACGGTGGTATTTAGCCTATCATCGGTGCCGCTCCCCATTGCGATGGTCTTTGGAGGAATGGTGGCGGCGGTTTTTGGGTTGGGGTTGGGGTTTACGACGCTGAGATTGCGAGAGGATTATCTGGCGATCGTGACCATTGGTGCGGCGGAGCTGGTGCGGTTAGTGGTGAACAATGAGTCGTTTGTGAATGGGCGATCGGGGGCGCTAGGCATTAATGGGTTTCCGTTGCCGCTGGAAAATTTCCGGCCCGACATCGTGACGCGCTATGGAATGGTGATTGGGGTGACGATCGTCTTTGGATTGGTCTTAGCGAAACTGTGGCAGTGGACGCGACGGCGGTTGGCGGCGGCGGGGGAGACTCAAAAACTGGGCATTACGGCAGTGGGTGTGCTGTGCGGACTCTTGAGCTTGCGGGCTTACGGCGTGAC
Organism: Synechococcales cyanobacterium; assembly: GCA_043764895.1. Lineage (GTDB taxonomy): Bacteria > Cyanobacteriota > Cyanobacteriia > Leptolyngbyales > Leptolyngbyaceae > JAAFJU01. The sequence continues at coordinate 8,090 of JAYUJY010000178.1, forward strand.
AGCGACATCGGTTTTGAACTTTAGAGACAATCAGGTGATTAATGGATTGCTCGTGTGCTCGATTTTGGTTACTTCGATCGTTTTTATCAGTGTTGAATTGCTAGTGAAATCACCGTGGGGCCGAGTGCTGAAGGCTATTCGAGAGGATGAGGACGTGGCGAAAGCGCTGGGGAAGAATGTGTTTTGGTATAAGCTTCAAGCGTTGATGATTGGCGGTTTTTTGACGGGCATCGGGGGAGCATTTTACGCGTGGCAACAGAGCAATGTGTATCCCGATAATTTCAAATCTGATTTGACGTTTAATGTTTGGATTTTGATGGTGCTGGGCGGGGCGGGCAGTAATCCTGGGGTTGTCGTCGGGGCGGTGGTGTTTTGGGTTTATACGGCGGTGACGCGCGATCTAGGGAAGGTGCTACCTATGATTCCAAGCGCCCAAATCGATGCCTTTCGGATGGTTATCATTGGGTTGTTACTGATTGGGCTGATGGTCTGGCGGCCTCAGGGAATTCTGGGCGATCGCGATGAGTTAACACTCGGAAAATAAAGCTGAGCTGAGTTTAAACAATTACGCGTTACACAAGGAGTTATGTCGATGTCAGCAATTTTATCCGCCCGAGATCTGGTCAAAAATTTTGGAGGCGTTCAGGCAGTCGATCGCGCAGATCTTGAAGTCATCCAAGGCAGCATCACCGGACTCATCGGACCCAATGGCGCTGGGAAAACCACTTTTTTCAACTTACTATCCAATTTTATTCCGCCGGATTCGGGCGAAGTTTATTTTGGAGGCGATCGCATTGATAAGCTCCCTCCTCACCGAATCGCACGCAAAGGAATGGTCCGGACCTTTCAAGTCGCACGGGCACTATCCCGATTATCAGTATTAGAAAATCTGCTTTTAGCGACGCCTGAGCAATGCGGGGAACAGGTTTGGAATGTCTTCTGCCAGCCGAAGAAAATAAAGCTTGAAGAACAAACCTCGCGCGATCGGGCCATGGAGATTTTGACTTCGATCGGCCTAGTTGAGAAAGCGAATGACTATGCTGGAGGACTCTCTGGCGGACAGAGAAAGCTGCTAGAAATCGGTCGAGTCATGATGACAAAACCACAGTTGATCCTATTAGACGAACCTGCCGCTGGAGTCAATCCCACGTTAATCAATCAGATTTGCGAATACATTCAGTATTGGAATCGTCAGGGCATTTCGTTTTTGATTATCGAGCACAACATGGACGTGATCATGGGGCTATGCGATCGGGTGTGGGTGCTAGCGGAAGGCCGCAATCTCGCCGTCGGTAAACCTGAAGAAATCCAACGAAACCCGCAAGTACTCGAAGCGTATTTAGGAACTGGTGGAAGCGTATAGTTAACGTTCGCGTTGAGCGGTTGCAAGTAAATTTAAAATCAATACCTAAGTTTTCAACAATCAGTTGCACTAAGCTTCTTATGTGGCAACTGTTTGAGAATAACTGATTCAGGGATGAGCATAAAATCTTTGCTGGTTTAGTAGCCTCCGATAAGCTTCATTACGTACAGGATTCCAGCACAGTTTAATTTCTGCTACGCGCTGTTCATCAACAATGGTAGTAATAGTGCCGTCTTCGATCGTTGGTTGATAAGCACCAGTCTCATAACACTCCAGAATCGCGGATAGCATTGTGGTGAGGCTTTCATAGACTAAATATTCACCATGATGAACAAAGTAGATGGGTGCAGTATCTTGCTTCTCGCGGCAGCAATAAGCCCCATAAAACTCACTTTGAAAACTAAATAATGGCAACAGATTTGAAACAATTGTTGGATCATCATCACCCAGAACTCTCCAGGTTAAATTCATCTGGTACTCTTCAAGAGCTTTATGTAATGAAGAAAAGTGGTGGTAATGGAACAAGAAATCATCTTGGACATCAGTCCCTAGTCCATCACGCCATTGATATAAGTCTTCAACTTCCCTTGGGAGACAGAATGGAAACGTACGACTTTTTTTCTTAATCTGTGTTTTTGAAAGCCCTTTCTGTAAATTGGCTCTAAGGCTTGGATTTACCTTGGCGGTGTGATTGAGAATTTGTCCCAAAATTCCGGCAATTGTTGAAGTACTACTCATATCCATCCAGACAAATAATTAAGACTTAACTCCTTTAGGGATATTGACTTAAAGCGGGAAGCCACCACGGTCGGCGTACAACGGGCTTGTTAGACAGTTGGTATCCGATCGTATTCTTCTGGTTCCACATCGGGAACTTTGGCTGATATTGCCTCATACTTTGCCCGATCGCCTTTTCTAGCTCTATCCTTGAGGTAATTTTCGATCATCAAAGCTGAGAGCTTTTCCGCGATCGCCTGCTCAATGGAAGTCTGAGGTAACAACTGAAGGGTGGTCCGTTGAAGGGGAATCTCTGAAAAGTCTGATGGATCTGTCATAGATTTACACTCGGGCTTGCGTCGCGTCTTCTAAGTTAAATAATACCGTTAACGTATCCATCGCCTGTCGTCGCGCATCGACATCTTTTTGGGCGCGGAGTTGGACCATTGGATCATGCAAGATTTTGTTCACGATACCTCGGGTTAAGGCTTCCACGACTTCCTTATGTTTATCGCCAAAATCAGTCCCCAGTCTTGACAACGCTTTCTCTAGTTCTTGTGTGCGAATCGCTTCGACTTTGTTACGCAGGTTGCTGATGGTTACAACGGCATCCAACGATCGAAGCCAGTTATCGAACACTTCAACTTCTTCTTCCAGCAATCCTTCAGCTTCCAAGGCCATTTGCCGACGACTTTCCTGGTTTTGCGCCACAACGGCTTTTAAATCATCGACGTTATAGGCATTTACGTGGTCCAATTCCTTCGCATCCGACGCCACATTTCGCGGTACCGAAATGTCAATCAGAGACACCATTCTGGACGGGTCTAACACGGATTCAAGTTTGGATTTGTCGAGAATCGGTTCTGTCGAAGAGGTGCTTGTAAAAACAATATCTGCGTCGGCCAACTGTGCCATCATCTGGTCCATTAGCCCTAACTTGAGATGGGCTTCTGGAAATTCTTTGGATAACTCTTCAGCGCGTTTCATCGATCGATTTAGCACCGTCATATCCACCGCATTCTTCGACACCAAATGCTTCACTAGAAGCCGCGACATCTTCCCCGCCCCGAGGATTAAAATCTTATATTTCGACAGATTTCCAAGCTTCATCTGCGCCAGTTCGACCGCCGCCGAACTAATGGACACCGCCCCTGTTCCAATACTGGTTTCCGTTCGGACTCGCTTCCCAGCAACCAGCGCTTGCTTAAGTAATTGATTCAAGGTCCGACCGACGCTATTGCACTGCTGCCCCGCCTGATGACACTGCTTCACCTGCGCCAAAATCTGGCCCTCGCCTAACACTAAGCTGTCCAGTCCGCCAGACACCCGCATCAAATGCATCACCGCATCTTGATGCAATAATGTAAACAAATAGGGTCTTAGGGTTGCGATCGGCAGTTTGCTATGAATCGACAAAAACTGCATGATTTCGCGAACGCCCGCCTCGACATCACTCAACACGAGATAAATTTCTAATCGGTTGCACGTACTGAGGACAGCCACTTCTTCAACACTTGGACAGGCGGCTAACTGTGCTATTGCCTCTTTATAGTCGGGTTCAGGAATGCTTAATTTTTCCCGTACTTCTACAGGCGCTGTTTTGTGCGTCAGTCCAACAACCGCGATGTTCATATTAAAAGAAGCTAGGTTTTTAATTTGAATGAGAGTGGATTGAATCGGTCATTTATAGATTAGCCCTCATCCCCAACCCTTCTCCCAAGGGGGGAAAGGAGTAAGAATCAAGGGTTCAACGTCTGTCGCCTCTCGGGAGAGAGATTTGGGGTGAGGGCCGATCGGTTACGAAATTAACGCAACGATACCGTTTTCGGATTGTTCGCCATGTGGATGGTTTCCACAAAACGTGCAGTCTTGGACTCGCTGGAGATCACCAACGTTTGGGTACGGATGCCACCAGGGAAGTAGCGAACGCCATCGAGCCAGTTGCTAGGCGTGATGCCCGTTGCTGCAAACATGACGTTTTTGCCCGACGCAAGTTCGTCAGCGGTGTAGACCTTATCCGGATCCGTGATGCCCATGCTCAGCATCCGTTCGACGTTGGCTTCCTTGCTTTCACCGATCAAACCCGTCTTCACGATCGCAGGGTCATAGATCAACTGACCTTGGAAGTGACCGCCGAGGCATTTCATTGCCGCCGCACTGATCACCCCTTCAGGAGCCGCACCAATTCCGATCAGCGCATGGATTCCGGAATCTGCAAAACCACAGTTGATCGCAGCGCCCACGTCACCATCGCCGATCAAGTGAACCCGAGCACCAGCAGTGCGGATTTCTTTGATCAAATCGTTGTGACGTTCGCGCTTCATGACGATGACGACAAGTTCATCTACAGGAAGGTTGAGACATTCCGACAAAATCTTCAGGTTTTCGGTTGCAGATTTGTTGATGTCCACCTTACCGCGTGCAGCAGGAGGCGCAGCCAGCTTCTTCATGTAGAAGTCAGGAGCCGCAAACAGTCCGCCTTTTTCAGCAATAGCCAAAACGGCGATCGCCCCTTGCTGACCATAGGCACAAAGGTTGGTGCCTTCGCAGGGATCGACAGCGATGTCGATTTCAGGGCCAGAACCCGTTTTGTGACCCGTTCCAACTTCTTCACCAATGAAAAGCATCGGCGCATCGTCACGCTCGCCTTCACCTATTACAATCCGACCGCGCATGTCAATTTTGTTCATGCGTTCGCGCATCGCTTCAACGGCAGCTTCGTCTGCACCGTCTTTGTCGCCCTTGCCCGTCAATTTCGCAGATGCGATCGCGGCTTGTTCTACGACCTCAATGATCTCTAACCCAATTCTGCTTTCCACGGCGTCCTCCAGACTTCTGATTTAGAATGCGGCTCCGGTCCCTCAACTCCCAAGCTGTAAAACCCACAAACATCTGTTCACAGAAATACAGTCACCAGAAAATCCAGCACCGAAGCATCGCGACTTCAGTTACATAGTCTACCAAAGCGTTGGGACGCGCTTGATACGGGTTCGAGATTGGCGTGTTAAGTTTTGTAGGCACAAGCCCGGTCATACCGCCCAGGCAACACCGCTAAAGCAGCAATAGCACCGCTTTCAAGTCCAACACCGACAAGCTCCCCTGACCTCGATTCCAGGTTGCTAAGACCAAATAAGTCCGATCGTCGGAGTTCACCACCACCGCCGAGGTCGGATACTCGGGAACCTGAACCGCGCCGAGACATTCGCCATTGCTATCCAAAACAATGCCCCGCCCGCTTTCGCCGATCGCCACATAGCCGCCGCCCACCGCCACAATTACCTGCGGCACGATCGGCAGCCGCAGCCGCCTGACCCGCAACGGCTTGAGCGAAATCAATAGTAAATCGCCCGATTGTTCGGTCGCCACCAGTTGATACGAGGACGCTGAATTTGCCATGTCCCACAGATGCTCGACATTTCCAGGGATTTGAAAAGACCCGAGCTGCAACCCCCGACGTGCCCACAGATCCAACCGCAGCACCGTATCAAGTCCATCCGTCTGGTCTCCAACCCCGTCTGAAAACCCATCTGAAAACCCATCTGAAAACCCGTTGGACGATCGCACCTGTTCCTGTTCTGAAGACAACACGACAAAATGATTAGAATCTAGCGATCGAACCCAAGACCTTGCTGCGTCACGAGTTGGCGCAATAGACTGACTCCATTGAGCCTCCGTTTGCTCTGGACAATACATTTCCAACGATCGCGCATCGCCGTGGGTAAACCAATTTCCCATGGGATCCACCGAGATCGATGCCACATTGGGCAACTGATGCAGACAGGTTTTACGCCACTCTTCATCGCAGTAGTGCAACCCCGTCGCCGTTGCCACGTAGCATCCCGATCGTGTTTCCCACACCGCTGCGATCGGATGGTGAAAATGGTGCGTACCTGTCCGGCTGCGACTTATATCCCTTGCCAAAAACATCCCAAACTGCACCCGATCGGTCTCTACCCGATACAGCACAGGTTCTTGAAACGGGCGATGCTGAACCAACAAGCCCTGCACAGGCCATTCCAGCCGTTCCGACGAGTACAGTGGCAACTCCGCCGTCACGCCACACTGAATATCCACCGCACCGCCCACCACCAAGGGCATCGATCGACATTGCGCATCCTGAAACTGCAAACAATCCACTTCGACCATCAGCGATCGGACCGCCAGCAACATCTCCTTCGCCGTGTGATAGCGCTGTCCCGACAGCTTCGCCAGCGATCGCAGCAAAATTCTCCGCAGAGATTGCGGAAGATGCTGCGGAAGACTCACGGATTGTTTCAAATGCGCACTCATCAAAGCTCCCGGCGTCCCACTAAAAGGCCGAGTCCCCAGCAGCAGCTCATACAAAATCACTCCGACAGCATACAAATCGGCGCTTACCGAATGCTGCCCATAAAACCGTTCCGGAGCCATATAAGCAGGCGATCCAGACATGCCCGACGATACCGTTTGCGCCCTGTCTAGCTCCTGCGACAACCGAGCAATCCCAAAATCAGCAATCCGAGGAATCAACCGATCGCCTTGGAGATTGATCAAAATATTTTCCGGCTTAATATCGCAGTGAATAATCCCCTGCTCATGCGCGTGCTCCAGCCCTGCCAAAATTCCCGCCACCAGCTCCAAACCCTGCGCCACCGCCACCGCACCCGATCGTTCCATCATCTGTCGCAGCGTCCCGCCCTCACAGTAATCCGTCACCAAATACCGATGGGAACCTACATATTCACACGCCCAGCACGTCACAATATTGGGGTGCTGAAGCATGACCAGAAACCGGAATTCTCGCAAAAACTGATGGGTCGGGAACTTGTCGTGATCCAACTCCTTCAGCGCGTACAGACACCCCGTCTTTCGATGAATCCCAAAGAAAACCCGCCCAAACTGACCCCGCCCCACCAAGCCCAAAATGCGATAGTGCGATCGGACCCTGATTCCAGAGCCACTGCCTCCCGATCGACGGCCCAAGGGCGATCGACGGCCTAAGGGCGATAAACCCGAATTCTGAACGTTCGCCACGAGTCAACCCCTACGCGCACAGCACCGTCATAATCTGCTCATGGGTCTGTAAACCTTCGACCATCAGTTCAGCCCGACTTAACCGCTGCTGCATCCCCACAACAAAGGTATTGCTTCCATGCCCTAGAGACTCACAGGCCGTCTGAACCACATGCAAATCGCGTCCGACTAACTGACTAAAAAACGCTGACAACACCCCTGCTTCCAACGAACAAGCCGGAACTCCATAGTCTGCCGGGACATTCTGTGCAAACGCCGAAGCCGTCGTCCGAATCACCAAAAATCCGCGCTGATGATGGCTCTGATCAAACTCCAGCTTGCCCCAACCGTGGGTGGCCCAACAGTGCCGCAAACATTGCAAAAACTCCGCCATACTCATATCTACCAATGGCGTTTCATAGTAACCCGTTACCTCATCACAGAAACGGCGATAGAAATTTTTTCCCCACCATCGTCCACAGTTAAACAACACCAATCCCGTCGCTTTCCCCGTCTCCCGAATCAACCCCGAATAAATCGATTCAATTAACGGGGAGGGAATTGCAAGTAATCGATCGCCCTGACGATTTTCAAGCAACCCCATTTCCAGATCCCCGCGTACATAGGCTTGGCTGGAATAATAATGGCCGGGAAGCGTATTTTGAGTAAGTAAATCTGCAACAGAAATCATGCTGAATTTCCTAAAGCTAAAGCTAAAACCAAATCTAGAACAATGAACAAGGCTAAAACATTCCAGACATCGTTAGAAGAGACTCATCCGCATCCACAACATTCGAGATTAAAACTCGCTGGGCTTGATCCAAATAAGGCGTCAGCAAAGCCAATTGACGATCGTTGAAAAGCTGATTCAACTGATTCCGCAGTGCTGGGTAAAGCAGCGCATCTACGGATTCAGTGGCGTGAATTTCCCGTATCTCCCGCAAGTACGGTAAAAAGCGTTCTTCTAGATAGTTTGCATCTTCCATAAGCATCGCCATGCTGCTGTGCCGCAAGATCAAAATAGCCATTTTCAGCGTCTGCTCTACGTGTGCAATCGACTCATTCGGCAATGACGCCGTTAAATGATCTGCGACTGTTTGCATGATCTTCAACTCCCGATCGCGCATCAATCGGTAGGCCGACACACGCTCATTCAGAGAGGCCACATAAGTGGTGACTTCCTTCAGGGCCGGGGGTTTGAGATAACGGCTATCCGCCTCATCAAACAAGCTTTCAATCACAGGCGTCATTGTCAATTTCCTCCTAAATTAAATATCTTTTTTACGTAATCCAACCATCTCAAGGCTCAATCCTTCAGAAGAGATCCGAGAAATCATTCAACGTAAACATTGGAGCATTATCGCCCGCATCTTCAGCCTCTGCAAAGAGTCCAGCCATCGGCACCGCCACCAATGTTGCACCATCCCAATTGACCGAGGTCATAAACTGACTGACCGATAACGTCATCGGCAATGGAGCATTGGGATCGACGCGAGATGAATCGGATGGACGATCGATTGCTTTTGGCTTAGGCGATCGCACCGGAGCGGCCAAGCCATCCCAATTCACCTCGAATAGAAACTGCTGAACCGACGTCTGTTGCCATCGAGGGCGCTCGGCAAACGCGCTCACCGAAACACCACCTGACGGACCATTAGAAGCAGGCGCAAAAGCGATCGTCATCGCAACTCTCCTGCACGCAACCGTTTTTCAATATCCTTTGAAGTTGCGCCTTCGGTCATCCAGAAAGACGCCGCATCAATGCGTTCTTGGGCACCCAATAGGAACTTACAGTAGGTTTCACCCATGGAGTAGCACTGGATTTCAATACAGCTCAACTGCTTCTTCACCATTTCGGTAAAAAAGCCTGAATAAAGTCCGGCATACAGATAACACACAGGTTTTCCCACATCTCCTAGCGTCCGCGCCACGGCAGAATCAAAGAGGTTAATAAACATAAACCCCTGACGCCTGTCGCCCATATCCACTTCCCAACGACCCCATCCCTGTGCGGTATAGGGCCACCACCAAGTTTCAAGTAAAAACATCAAGCTTGTTTGACGAACCGGACGATCGAACTCTTTTTCAAACCATTTTTCAAAGAAGAAGGCATCGCGCTTTCCCCAATCACAGCCGATCGAGTACATCATGGCCGCAGAGGCTTCCCCAACTTCCTCTTCAAGACCTTCAACCAAGCCGATGATGAAATCTTCTGTCACTAGAATATTTTGGGCATCATTCCAATCTACGATCGTTCCTTTATCCGGATCAAACTGGAAGAAATCTTTAAACCCATAGTGATTATGCTTTTTAGGGTTTCGTTTTTTGGCAGGGGTTTCGTGAGTCAGAATCAGCGACATAAGAGTTCAGTGGGATAGGTGGAACAAGGTGACGATCGAGGAATCTAGCACTTGAAGCTATACGCTCAACATGCGACGATTTAGCTCTAGAATAGGCATGATCAAGGCATTTTGTGACGGTATGAGCTGTTGCTTAACAACCTCTTGCATAAGGGTATAGGTCATATTTGAAGCTCGTTGAGATCCAAAGGCTCGCATCACACCCTGATACCAAAATAGGAACCGCTCACGCAGACTTTCTTGGTCATCAATTAGCAGTGTGGCTGCCGAATATCGCCAAGTGCGAATCGTATCTCGCTTCCATTTCGCGGCAATATCGGTCGCTCCACTTTTGAACACGGTTGGATCTTGACTCGTCATTTTTTCGTAGACTTGCTGAATGACCACCGCTTCAATTTCTTGAAGTTTTTGATAGGTCTGCAATCGCAATTCGTAGGTTTTGAGGTACTCAGGAATGAACTTAAGTTCCTCATCGGTGGCATAGCGACCTTCAGCTTCAAGGCTCAGGCGCTGCATCTGACTCAGCATAGGAATGTGTCTCGTGGGCTAGTGATCCTTATATGCAGAATGCCCACCCAGAAGAAAGCGCTAACCTATGGATTGATTTAGTTTGGTGAAACCGATCGCCCTGACCGAATCCGTTGGACGATCGCCCAAAAAACCCTAAACTCGCATCTAAACCCCAAGTACCGCTTTCGCCGCATGAAGAAATTCCACCCGTTCGTCGTAGCCGTTATAGCCGCCATTGATGCGATAGGTGATGGTATCCACGTCATCACGATCGGCAAATGCACTCAAGTACCGCGTATTCCAGAACCATCCTGCACTACGACAGGCCAGATCCGGGTCAGCCAAATGAGTGGGGTTTGCAATCAGGTCTTGCCCTAATGCCAAGCCGCAATCGTGATAGTTTGCACGTCCCGTAATTTGAATTAGCCCTCGGCCTTTGAATCGCACGCCGTCCCCGTCTTGAACGTTGCCTAGGTCATCTCGCCCTTCATAATCCTCACCGGAAGCCAGTTCTTCGAGATAGTTAAAGGAGCCAGATTCGTGGCAAAGCTGGGCCAAAAAGTGAGCCTGTCGGAGTGGAGTCGTTAGGTCAAACTCGGCCAAGGTCCGAAGAATCGGGTGATACAGCAACTCGACTTGGGCGGGATTTGCAAAGGCGGCAATTTCCGTTAGTTGCGCAATACTGAGATTGAGACTTGAGAGGTCTGCTGGTTTTGAGAGAGTTGGATGGCGAGGGCTGGGATTGGCGGTTGATAGTTCTTTGTTTGAAGGGAACAAATTAGCATAGGCGGGTTCCGACGGAAGACGATCGCTTTTGTTTAGGGCTACTCGGAGGGTTTCGTCGAGCCAGTCATCGATCGGTTGGAGGGTAAGATCGGTGAGGGCTGCGATTTTTTGTTGGGTGAGGCGTCCGGCTTTTTTGCGGGATTCGGCAATGGCGATGCCGGGGTAGAGCGATTCGTAGGGTTTGCGATCGGCGGGGCGGGCGGGTTTAGCGTTGAGCTTTCGCACCAGTTCATCGACTTTGTAGTCCAAGGTGTCGAGGTCACGATCGCCCCATTCAGTCAGGACGGCCAATAGGCGATCGCTGGCTGAGGTGCGCAGGGCTTTGAGCGTTTCGGCGGGGATGGATTCCATAGCACAGTTCCTAAGGGTGAAAAAGAGGACTCATCATTCCATTTAGGATGACCCAAGATGCCAAATGGTCAACATTGGGGGCCAATTTCTT
>JAYUJY010000179.1:0-4184 GCA_043764895.1 Synechococcales cyanobacterium
TATGATGTTAAGACAAACCTAAACCATCGTTTCATCCATTGGGGAGAGTCCAAATGACAGCAACGATCGCAACCCCGATTCATTACCCTTGCGGAGACGGACAGCCTGTGGCAGAAACGTTCGATCATTTGTATGCCATTTTGATTACGATCGAAGTTCTTCGCCTGTATTTGCAGCATGAACAGGCGTGCATTTTGGGCAACCAGTTTCTGTACTACGAAGAAGGCTCGCCGACCAAACGCTGTGCGCCCGATGTGATGGTGATTTTTGGGGTGGAACCGGGAAGTCGGGATAACTATAAGATTTGGGAAGAGGGGCAAACTCCGCGTGTGGCGTTTGAGATGACGTCGCCCGGTACGAAGAAAGAAGATGAAGGGTTTAAGAAAACGCTCTATGCTGAAATTGGGATTTTTGAATATTGGCAGTTTGATCCGAAGGGTCAATGGATTAAGGAAAAGCTGCGCGGGTTCCGGTTGGTCAATGGGAAATACCTGCCGATCGTCAATGGTCAAAGTCTAGGATTGGGATTGCGTTTAGAAGTCAGTGGGAAACTTGTTTCGTTTTACCGATTAGACAACGGCGAGAAGCTACTTACACCCTCTGAGTTGTATGAGAGAGAAGAAGAGCTTGAGGAGCAACTCCTAGCTGAACGATCGCAATCTGAAGCCCAACTTATAGCTGAACGATCGCAAGCCGAAGCGCAACTTGTGGCGGAACGATCGCAAGCTGAAGCCCAACTTATAGCCGAACGATCGCAGGCCAAAGCGCAACTTGTGGCGGAACGATCGCAAGCTGAAGCCCAACTTATGACCGAACGATCGAGATCTGAAGAGCTCCAACGACAACTCGATCGGTACCGTGAACGACTAGGAGAATGATTCCTCTCACTTGGCCGATCGATTTCCACCAGGGGGAAGCTTCAGATCATCAATGCGAATTTGGATATGGAATGCCCAAATTAAGGTGATGATTTCGTAAGCGAGTTCAAGTCGAATTTGCCATTTACGAACTTTTTCAGATTGGCGACGTTGCTTGAGGGCGATCAGTTCAGCGACGACTTCTTCGGGGAAAAGTAGGTAGGTTGAGAAGAAGAGAGAGAACGGATTGCGTAAGCGAATGGAGGACAGGAGAAGGACGATCGCAGTAATGCCGATCGCACCTAGAATGCCTGTTTCGAGATAGAAAAACTGTCGGGAATGTAGCTGTGCTAGGCTACCAACTTTTTCAGATTCATGAATTTGTTTGATTAAACGAACAATTTTCATGCGATCGAGATAACTATGACGATCGGCATTCCATTTTTTATAGGTGGCCATTAATGCCGGAAGAGCAGCTTTTCGATGCTCTGAAGTTAGAGCATTACGATCGGCTAAAGTTTGAAGAATCTCCACGGCTTTAAATCTAGATTGGTCAATAGAGGATTGACTGGTATCCTGTGAAAGACCAATTTTAAACATTTGGTCTCGAAATATTCGCCCCCTGTACATTACGATACCCTTACCAGAAACTTCATCGAGCGGCAATTTACTGACAAGATAATCACCTGCCTGTCGAGTCGAGTCTTCAATCGCTAATCCCTTGACAAGATTCAATGAATTTAACGCACTGATAATTGCTGTAGCAGTTTGGCGATCATTAATGCTAGTCCCATGGGTATGTTGATTAAGTAGTGCTATCGTCATATAACGAAAATCAGGATCCGACAACTTTTTTAGTAATTTAGGATAAGTCTCTCCAATGCTATAGCCTTCCACATTCCCATCTTGAAGAAGAAGATTAGAATAAAATGCTTTTGTCGCGTTATAACGAACAATACGACTAGGATCATCTAGCGCTTTTAATAAGGCTTCTTTCACTGAACCTTCTTTTATTACACCAGGTTTCATTAATCGTAGAGACTCGGCTAAATGCCCGATAGCTCCAGCCCTCACCATTTCATCAGAATTTTTCAAAAGACCTAATGCAGAGAACTCAGAAGCATCGCCAAGTCGGCTCAATGCTCTAACAGCACGGGTATCCCAATACACATTGGGAAGATTGTAATCATAGTCTTGGTTTGAAAACCTTTTTTCGTTTACTGATAACAAGCCTTCTGGGGGATTCTTCAAATAATCTTTTATCATTGCAACTATTTCTGGAATAGCCTGAGGATCCCCAATGTTACCTAGAGCTTCGGCAGCCTCTCCCTGAAAGTTAAAGTCGTTATTCCTTTTTATCATTGCAACTATTCCTGGAATAGCCTTAGATTCTCCAAGACTCGCTAATGCATTCGCAGCAGCTAACTGAAGGTTAGGATTCACATCGTTATTTTTATCGTTCAGGGTAGCAAGCAAAGAAGGAACGGCTTTTTTATCGCCAATCCAGCCCAAAGTGTAAGCTGAACTAATTTTTGTTTGGATAGTTTCATTAGTTAGTAAGGAAGCGATATTTTTTGTCAGAGTTATATTCTGCTTTTTTATCGCAACTGGTGTGGATTTATTAATTTCATCAGTTTTCTGGCGTAACTTATCTAATTTAGACCAAGGGTCAGTGATCCGATAAGTATGCATTGCATAGAGTACTGCAAGTCCTGAAGAAGAATCACAGATTGTTTGTAGTGAATTACGGTCTTTCCGAAATGATTGTAAAAGATTAAGAGCTTCTTCTCCACCAGTATTTAAACTGTCTGAAATTCCTCTTATCATCCAACATTGATGGTTCGCAAACCAATAACGAAAGGAACGAAAATCAGTATTAAGATAGCTTAATGGAACTTTAAGTGATTGAATAATTTGCTGATTTCGTTGAATCTGTGACGGATCGTCAGAAAACTTTGGTAATGGTAGATAGAAACTAGAATCGGGTATTTCTTCTCTTTTGAATACTAGAGGTCGTCCTATGTTTTTATCGTCTCTCTCACTGAATTCTCTCCATATATTAACTACTTCATCTGAAGGAACTCGAAAGAAAGAAGTCTTGACTTCATCAAATGATCTTGAATTTTCAACTTGACCTAATGCGATAAAAGCTGAAGTATAAACAGATGGTCCACCTATCAGACGATCGTGTTTGCATGATGTCACCATATTAATGGGATTATCTAATAACTTGTTTAATTCAGGAACTGCTCGAATCTCGCCTAAGGCACCTAATGAACTAATTGCATCACATCGATTACCGCGATGTTCATATTTCTTTGGGATTTCTTCACGAACAGGAACGATCGGAACCCCCTTCCGCACCTCAGCCACCAACTCCTGATAAACCTTCTCTGGCAACTCCCGACTTTCCTGCACCAACACATCATCATACCGACCCTGCACCGCCGCCAAGCGCCAAGCCGCAAGCCCGATCGCCCCCACCGCCGCCAACCCCAGCCACAACTTCCGCCGCCAAAACCGCTCCAACTTTTTCCGATTCTCATCATCCATTTTCATCGCCAACGCCCCCAATTAGTAATTCAAATAATTTCTAGTAATTCAAAATAATTTCTCAATTCACCATTCTCAATTCACCATTCCAAACCCCATACTCCGCTGCGCCAACGCCAGCCGATAACTCTGCACCGCATTCAACGCCGACGCGCCCAGTCCTGTCACCTTGTAATACTTCCGCCGCGCCCCGCCCGACTCATCCATCTCATCGCCCCACCGCCACGTCACAAACCCCTTCTTCTCCAACCGATTCAACGCCGGATACAAACTCCCAAACCGCAGCTTAATCGGACGCCCCGGATTCAACTCATCCAACACCTCCAACCCATACAACTCCCGCCCCAACAACACCGTCAACACATCCTCATCGATCGCCGACAACCGCGCAACCTCCGACTCTTCCGGTCCATCCTTCTTCGATTTCATCGCACACCTCCTAAATAAAACGATCGATCGCAGCAATCAATAAATCAAGAGTAGTGTAAAAACATATAAATGTCGAGAAAGTCGATCGCAATAGATGGACAATTGGTTTTGCTATGATGCTAGGACGCACTTAGACTATCGTTTCATCCATGGGGAGAGTCCAAATGACAGCAACGATCGCATCACCCATTCATTACCCTTGCGGAGACGGACAGCCCGTGGCAGAGACGTTTGATCATTTGTATGCCATTTTGATTACGATCGAAGTTCTCCGCCTGTACTTACAGCATGAACAGGCTTGCATTCTCGGCAATCAATTTCTGTACTACGAAGAAGGCTCACCGA
>JAYUJY010000180.1:0-19221 GCA_043764895.1 Synechococcales cyanobacterium
GCGATGTGAGGAAGCAGGATCAAGCCCTGCTCATACATCGGCTTCTCAGGAATGAAGTGAGCGGTTTCAAACAAGGTCATCGCGCCAGCCCAGAAGACAATGAGTCCTGCATGAGCAACGTGAGCACCGAGTAGCTTACCCGAAAGATTGATCAGGCGAGCGTTACCAGACCACCAAGCAAATCCGCTGGATTCTTGGTCGCGTCCACCTGTAAAAGTAGTATTAGAGAGCGTTACCACGGGGGAGGACCTCCTCAGGGAATACGAATTTCTCGTGGGGTTGATCTTGAGTTGCCATCCATGCCCGAATCCCTTCATTCAAGAGAATATTCTTGGTGTAGAAGGTTTCAAATTCAGGATCTTCAGCCGCACGAAGCTCTTGTGACACGAAGTCATAAGCTCGCAGGTTGAGTGCAATCCCAATCATACCGATCGATGCCATCCACAAACCTGTAACAGGCACGAATAACATGAAGAAGTGCAACCAACGCTTATTGGAGAATGCAATTCCGAAGATCTGAGACCAGAAACGGTTTGCCGTTACCATGGAATAGGTTTCTTCAGACTGAGTGGGGTTGAACGCCAAGAAGGTGTTGGAACCGCCTTCAGTATCGTCAAACAAGGTGTTTTCAACCGTTGCACCGTGGATTGCGCACAGTAGAGCGCCGCCCAAGATACCTGCAACGCCCATCATGTGGAAGGGGTTGAGGGTGAAGTTATGGAAACCTTGGATGAACAGAATGAAGCGGAAGATTCCAGCCACACCGAAGCTTGGTGCAAAGAACCAGCTCGACTGACCCAAAGGATAGATCAAGAAGACCGAAACGAATACTGCAATGGGACCCGTGAAGGCGATTGCATTATAAGGACGGATTCCGACCAAACGAGCGATTTCAAGCTGACGCAGGCAGAAGCCAATCAGACCAAACGCACCGTGCAGTGCGACGAATGCCCAAAGGCCGCCGACTTGACACCAACGCGTAAAATTTCCTTGTGCTTCAGGACCCCAAAGCAATAGCAAGGAGTGCCCCATGCTGTCAGCAGGCGTCGAGATAGCCGACGTTAAGAAATTGCAGCCTTCCAAGTAGGAAGAGGCCAACCCGTGGGTGTACCACGAAGTTACGAAGGTGGTACCCGTGAACCAGCCGCCCAACGCCATGAACGCGCAAGGAAACAGCAAGATTCCAGACCAGCCCACGAAAACAAAACGATCGCGTTTTAACCAGTCATCGAGTGCATCAAAAATGCCCCGCTCTGGCGCACGTCCCATTGCAATGGTCATGAACAAAACCCCTAATGGTTACTAAAAAGAATGAATTTCTAAAGTGAACGCGAATTCTTCCATCATCATACGGGATATCAGTTTTTTTACAAACCTTTACAAGCCTTCTCATGTAAAGAAATTTGTAAAGGTTTGTGAACCAGAGTGACCTCTAAAAGTCAATAAGTATTTGTGCTAGACCTTAAGAGCCAACCTGATCCCCTAATCTTATGCCTAAATCGATCGATCGCATCCGCCCTCGCATCCACCGTACCCACTCGGACATACAATAGGAGGCAATGACCCGCATATTCGGTAAGTGCCTTATGAACTCTTCGCCCGTCACCCAAAAGGGACAACAGGTTTTTAGACAAGAAATCTTAGGATCGCGTCGCCTGAGCAACTACTTCTGGGCCACGATCGTCACCCTAGGCGGCGGCGGATTTCTCCTGTCTGGCATCTCTAGCTACACCCATGTCAACCTACTTCCCTTCGCAACGCCGACCCAGCTCAATTTTCTTCCCCAAGGCTTAGTCATGGGACTCTATGGGACGGCTGGCGTCTTTCTCGCCCTCTACCTCTGGCTTGTGATTCAGTGGGACTTGGGGGGCGGCTACAACGAATTTGATAAAGAAAAAAAGCAAGTGACGATTTTTAGGTGGGGTTTTCCAGGTAAAAATCGCCAAATCAACCTGAACTGCAAATTGGAAGACATTCAAGCCGTCAAGGTGAACCTTAAGGAAGGACTAAATCCCAAACGATCGATTTATCTTCGAGTCAAAGGAATGCGCGATATCCCGTTGACCCGCATCGGACAGCCTATATCGTTGTCTAGCTTAGAGACCCAAGCGGCAGAATTGGTTCGTTTTCTAGGCGTGCCCTTAGAGGGTCTTTAGAGAACGCCTTCAAATCGTCCAGGCATTTTTGAGAATTCTGCGTAGAATAAACCTTTGCTCCCTCTGTAAAACGGTAAATTTTGATGTATAACTCCGTTCAATTCCGCCAAATCCGAATCTGGCTGATGGCGACTCTTGCCATAGCCGTCATCACCACCACAGGTTGTACGCAGAATGATACCTCAAGCGCAAGCGTTGGTTCCTCCGCATCGCCCGTCGCGTCGCCCGCCCCAAGTGCATCTGCCACACCCAGCCCGACAACGGCCTCCGCGAATGACCTCAAACTGAGTGATGGGGCAACGAGTCAAGCCGCCAAGCTTTATCCCAATTTGGCGCGTCTAGAAGGAAAAGCCACCGTTGTTATGACAGTCAAAGGGACTGCGATCACTCTAGATATTGACGGAGCCAATGCCCCGATCACCGCTGGAAATTTTGTCGATCTCGTCGATAAAAAGGTCTATGACGGTTTGGTCTTTCACCGCGTGATTCGTCAGCCTCAGCCGTTTGTGGTCCAAGGGGGTGATCCTCAAGGCCGCGATCCAAATGTGCCGATCGAGCGGTTGGGAACGGGCGGTTATATCGATCCGGCCACTAGCAGAGAGCGATCGATTCCCCTTGAAATCAAGGCGAGTGATGGCAAGATTATCTACGGGAAAACCTTTGATATGGCCAATATCAGCAACGAGAAACCCAAGCTTCGCCATACGCGCGGCGTGTTGTCCATGGCCCGATCGGAAGATCCCGATTCTGCTTCATCTCAGTTCTACGTGACCCTGACGGACTTAAGTTCCTTAGATGGGAAATATGCGGTCTTCGGCACCGTGACCCAAGGGATGGACGTTGTGGACAAGATTCAACAGGGCGATCGCATTGACTCCGCACGGGTGACTCAGGGTCTCGAAAACCTGAAGAACCGCAAATAATTCGACTCATTTTGAGGGTTCAGACCACTAAGGGTTTAAATCATCCTCTAAATCACGTTCTAAATGACTGTTGTTGTAACTGGAATGAGCTGTCAGACTGCGCTGGGAGGATTAGAATCCACTTGGTGCAGTCTTTTGCTAGGACGATCGGGCATCCGTCAGCATCAGCCTTTTCCGGAACGACCGCCCCAAATCATGGCGCTGATGGGATCTGTCCCCCAAACCCTAGAAACATTTGTTCACACGCTTATTCCAGCCGTTCTTAGCGACGCAAATCTAGATGGACCGCAGCCGGATTGTGCAATTGTCCTCGGCTCCAGTCGGGGAAACCAGCAGCTCTGGGAACAGCATTTGGGGGAACGGTTTATGAGAGACGATTTTTTAAATTCCCCCAATCCAATTTTCACCCAGTGGGAAAACAGCCTTCCCCATCGCGCCGCAACATTAGCCGCCCGACTCATCGGTAGCACAGCCGAAATCCACGCCCCGATGAATGCCTGCGCAACGGGAATCACCGCGATCGCCCAAGGGTTTCGGCTGATTGAATCGGGATACTGCGATCGGGTTTTGGTCGGAGCCATCGAAGCCCCGATCACGCCGTTGACCTTAGCGGGTTTTCATCGAATGGGCGCATTGGCTAGCACACACGCACGACCATTCGATCGCGATCGCGATGGATTTGTCCTTGGGGAAGGGGGCGCGGTGATGATCCTAGAGCGAGAGAGCACGGCTCAAGCTCGTCACGCCAAATTCTATGGTCGCATTTTAGGCATTGGACTGACGGCTGATGCTTACCACCCGATCGCCCCCGAACCGACGGGAAAAGAAGCGGCCCGATCGATCGCCCTTTGCCTAGGCCAAGCGGATTTAAGGCCAGACCAGATTCAGTTCATCCATGCCCATGGCACCGCAACCCGCCTCAATGATGCCCGCGAGGCCCAGCTTTTTAAAACGGGTTTTCCCAATGCGGCGATCAGTTCAACAAAAGGTGCAACGGGTCATACCCTCGGAGCGTCCGGAGCGATCGGTGCCGTGATCTGTCTCCAAACCCTTCAGCACCAAACACTTCCCCCCTGCGTCGGCTTGCAAAATCCCGAATATGCCACGATCGACTGGGTGCGTGAAGCGCGATCGAGTGTGGTGCGTCATGTTCTTTGCCTCAGCTTTGGATTTGGAGGACAAAATGGCGCGATCGTCTTTGGACTCCCAATTCAACCCTGACCCAACCCTAAATTTTTCGTTCGATCACTTGGGTCAAGCTAACCCAGCCGCCCTGTTTGTCGTAGGCTCGGATCAGTCGGTGACGCACGGTGGGTTCAGGCATCCAGCCGCATTCGAGAAAGAACGGCATTCCTTTGGGGACTTCGATCGGGAAACTGACGGACGCGCGATCGGGCAGTCTCAAAACTTGGGTCGTGACGGGACCTTGATCAAAGATAAGACTCTGGCCCTGAATTCGTCCCTTAGAGGCGATCGTTCGACCCGCAAACGTCAGCGACTGTTCGATCGTCTGGGCGTCCGTCTGCGCAATAGTCAATGTGGACATAAATCGGTCAGGATTGCGTAAATCAGGATATGCCGTTATGGCCGAGCCTTCCCAAGTCCCTAGCAAATCGTCCACGGTGAGAATATCTGCAAACGTTGCGGCGGTCCCGACCCGTTTTTCCCGAATCAGCGTGACAAATTCTGGCTTACTTTCAGTCGTAAAAAGCTGGACAAGGCGAAGTCTTCGATCGCCCCAAATATGTCCAAACTCTGCGCCAAATTGCGAAAATGGCGCGTACTGCATAGATCCTTGAGAAAAAGCGCCGCTATCCGTAAATAATGTACTTTGATTGATGCTGGAGTACTCCAAAACCATGGGCTGAGGATGGTCTGGCGATTCGCGAATGAGCGTCAGACGGGCCTGATGGTCGCCTCTGTCTTCGAGGGTGAGGTGAGAGGAGATATCGCTGGTTTGGGTACCGTCTAGGGCAAAGCGTGTGAACGATCCATCCCACTGCCCTACGTTTTGCAACATGCAATCCCACTGCGTTTTCATTTCAGATTTTATCTCAAAAGTCATTCCAAATTTGCTCCTTCACGTAAGATCATTTGTATTCGCTATAATCTAAATTGTTTCATAGAACTGCTTCATAGACATTGTTTTACAACGGGAGTCACGCGCGCGATCGATGGTTAAAGTCCTCCACCTTTCTGACATCCACTTGGGTAGTGGCTACACCCACGGACACCTCAACCCGATCACAGGATTGAATACGCGGTTTGAAGATTTTGTGGCGACTTTGGCTCACTGTATCGATCGGGCCATCGCTGAACCCGTGGATTTGGTTTTGTTTGGCGGAGATGCCTTTCCCGATGCAACGCCAGCGCCTTACCTTCAGCAGGCCTTTGCACAACAGTTTTGTCGGTTAGTCGCAGCAGGAATTCCGACCGTGCTTTTAGTGGGGAATCATGATCAGCATCAACAGGGAGCTGGAGGCGCGAGTCTATCCATTTATCGATCGCTTCTCGTGCCCAACATTATCGTCGGTGACACCCTGGCGACCCATCGCATCCACACCGCAGGCGGCGACGTTCAAGTTCTCACCTTGCCTTGGCTGAATCGATCGACCTTGATGACCCGATCGGAAACTGACGGACTGTCCATGACGGAAGTCAGTGCCGTACTGCTCGATCGATTGCGGGTCGCGCTAGAAGGGGAAATTCGGCAACTCGATCCGACACTCCCCACTATTCTCTTAGGTCATCTCATGGCCGATACTGCAACCTATGGCGCAGAGAAGTTTTTAGCAGTCGGCAAAGGGTTCACAGTTCCATTGAATTTGATTACCCGAAATTGTTTCAGTTACGTTGCGCTGGGCCATGTTCATAAACATCAAGTCCTGTGCAAAAAACCGTTAACGCTTTATCCCGGTAGCATTGAGCGCGTTGACTTTAGTGAGGAATCAGAACCGAAGGGTTTTGTAATCGTCGAAGTGGATGTAGAGCAGGCTAGCCACGAGTTTTGTACTGTTCCAGCGCGTGCCTTTCGGACAGTAGACGTTAACCTCTGCGAGTCCACCGTTCCCCAAGAAGATTTGCTCACGGCTATTCACCGCGCGGAGATTCAGGATGCAGTAGTGCGCGTGATTTATCACATTCGCCCAGAGCAGGTGGATTTGGTTCAAGATTCTGGCCTTAATGAAGCTCTTCGATCGGCTCACAGCTACACCATTAGCGCCAACTTAATCACCCAAGTCTCCCGATCGCGCCTCCCCGAACTGGGCATCGGCAGCACGATTACGCCCCTTGAAGCGCTCCAAGCGTACTTGAGTAATCGAGATGACTTGCGAGATCTGGAAGGACCGATTTTGCAGGCGGCGCAGGCATTAATGCGGGATGAGGCTCAGTGGATACGGCCCGAAATGGATTTGATTCCCGTGCCTGCGACGACTGCGATCGTAGAGGAGTCCGTGCAGTTGAGGTTGATTTGAACGAGAATATGAATAACACGAAGGATTTGAATAACACATCAGCTATTCGATCGCTCTCTCAGGACATTGTTCATCGAATGGCGGCAGGCGAGGTGATTGATTCGCCAGCGGCAGTGGTGAGAGAACTGATGGAAAATGCGATCGATGCAACGGCCACTCGCATTACGGTTTCAATCTGGATTGACCAATGGAAAATTCAGGTCACAGACAACGGGAGTGGAATCAGCGTTGAGAACTTAAAGATTATTGCAAGACCCCACAGTACGAGTAAAATTTTACATCCAGACGATCTGTCTAAAATCAACACTTTAGGTTTCAGAGGCGAAGCGCTACATAGTATTACCCAAGTCGCCGAATTAGAACTCTTTAGCAGTACCCAAGACCCGCTCACAGAGATTCGATCGGGCTGGCACGCTGTTTATTCCAACACCTTGCGTGATCCAGAATTAGAAGAAGTAGCGATCGCACCTGGAACCACTGTACAAGTCAACCATTTATTTAAAAATTGGGGATCCCGCCGCACCAGTGGTCAAACCCTTAAGCAACATCTAAAAAACATTCAACAATGCATTCATGACATTGCACTCGCTCATCCCCAGCTAACCATTCACGTCAACCAAGACGATCGCGAGTGGTTTGTTTTAAGCACCGCCGCTACGTTAACAATGCGATTACTGCAAGTTTTGCCCACCGGGGAGAAGACCGATTTTCGGGAGGTCAAAACCAATCATCTTCACTTAGTGGTGGGACTGCCCGATCGGATTTCCCGTCGTCAATCCGATTGGATGCGCGTGGCTGTTAACGGTCGCTTGGTTGATTGTCCTGAACTATTGTCTACGGTCTCTCATCATCTCCGTCGAATGCTCCCGCGCGATCGTTATCCCATTGTCATTGCCCATCTCACGCTCCCGCCTGACGACCTCGACTGGAACCGCCACCCCGCCAAACAAACGCTCTATCTTCAGCACCTCGATCACTGGCAAACCCTGCTCGGTCACGGCATCGAAACCGCCCTCCATTTGGATCTAAACCAAACCTCTACTCGCGCGACTAGCTTCATCAAAGCCGCCGAACAACGCGCAGGCTACAGTGTCGATCGATCGATTAATCCTGATTCCTCCCAAACCCATAGTCCGCAATCTCCCAAAAAACTTCCTCATGGACTGATCGCGATCGCCCAAGTTCGCAATACGTATATTCTGGCAGAATATGGAGGTGGAATGTATCTAATCGAACAGCACATCGCCCATGAACGGGTGCTCTACGAACAGATTTGTCTCCGATGGCAACTCGTTCCCGTGAAGGAGACCGTGATGCTCCGAGGACTCAGTGCCCGTCAAGTGGAACAGTTGGAAAACATAGGCATTGAAATTGATGAATTTGGAGCGGACCTGTGGGCCATCCGATCGGTACCAGAACTCCTCCTCCATCGGGGCGATCTGCCAGAGGCTCTCCTCGAATTGAGCCAAGAGCGCGATCTCCAAGGCGCACAGGTAGCGATCGCCTGTCGCAGCGCTATTCGCAATGGCACGCCCCTCGACCTCCAGGCCATCCAATGCCTCCTCGATCAATGGCAACTCACCACCAATCCACACACCTGCCCCCACGGTCGCCCAATTTACCTTGTCCTAGAGGAATCTTCCCTTGCCCGATTTTTCCGTCGCCAATGGGTCATTGGGAAAAGTCACGGACTGTAACGTTACCGTTCACTGTTCACCCATCCGGATAAAACCCGCTAGCTTGGATAAATTAATCGATAAGATACTTAACGCAGAGGTGAACCTATTGTGAACTTCACGTTAAGACGTGGAATTTCTCAGTGGAAGCACTTAGAACAGTAAAGACATTTCTAAAGATATAGGAATTAAACAATAAGTCATTCTTTGGGAAGACACTATCTCGATTTTTATCCATTTATCCCCTTTATTCCTCTATTAGAGCGATAGAAGCGTGTCCTATCGGCGTTTCATGAGTTTTATTGAAATCTCATACCCGGTTCTCATCCATGAGAGTCCGATGAAGCTTAGGCTCTTGTCATAAGCATATCCACTGAATCCGTGTTAGCAAGGTCATAGAAAGACTACATATTGCTAACTTCATGATTTGTTCTGCACTCACCAACTCTGGATCCAACCGCTCTGTTCCTAGTCAAGCTCAGGCTCGTACTAGCCGTCACGATCGGGCAAGTCACAATCCCAGCCTTACTATTTTCTACCAGTTCAATCCCTGGAACAGTACGATCGGCGGAATCCAGACGGTCATTCGATCGTTCATTAAGTACGCACCCGACGACTTCGACTTACAACTGGTCGGGACGGGTGACGCACGCGACATGACGATCGGAGCATGGCATGAAGAATCTTACGCAGGCAAGCGACTTCGTTTTATGCCTGTGCTGGACCTGCCGCACGATAACGTTCGAGGGCGTATTCCGACCACGGTGAAATACACCGCAGCGCTCATGGGTAAAGAGATTCGATCGGACTTCATGCATTTTCATCGCCTCGAACCGACGCTAATGGCGCGGCAGTGGAGTGCAGACAAGACCCTTTTTATTCACAATGACATTCACAAGCAGATGGCCGCGAAAGACGGAAAAAATGCCATTCTGTGGCGGAAGTTTCCTCAAGCGTATTTTGCCATGGAGGGCTATCTGGTCCGGCAGTTTGACGAAGTGCTGTCTTGCAACTCCGAATCGACCCAGCTTTACAAAGCCCAATATCCTGACATCGCTCATCGGGTCTCTTTTATCCGAAATACCGTTGATACTGAGGTCTGTCAGCCTCTTGCTCCTGCCGAGCGTCACGGCGAGCGGCTCAAGCTGGCACATAAGTTGGGATTAGCGGACGATACCCAATTTTTATTGTTTGCTGGACGACTTCACCCGCAAAAAGATCCACTTCGTCTGGTTCAGAGCTTAAAGGCGCTCAATCAGCCGAATGTCCATCTGCTTATTGCAGGCGATGGCGAGTTGGCAACTGCTCTTAAGGAGGAAATCCTACGCCTAAATCTATCTTCCCAAGTGACGATGTTGGGAGCTGTGGAAGCGGCTAAATTGGTTATATTCTACCAAGTGGCTAGTGCATTGGTTCTCACTAGTGAATTTGAAGGCTTGCCCTTGGTTGTTTTAGAAGCTCTGGCCTGTGGGACGCCAATTGTTAGTACCCACTGCGGCGAAACCCCCAAATTCCTGAATCCTAATAGCGGTGTGATCAGCCCCGATCGGACCCCCGAATCGATCGCACGATCGCTCCAACAGGTTTTATCTAATCCTGAACAATATCCTTCATCGGCTTGTAGTGACGCTGCTGCACCCTACAGTGCCCACAAGGTCGTCAGTACGGTCTATGAATCCATGATGAAACGCTGGAAAAGGTAGCAGGTCAAATTTTAGGCCCAGATTTTAGGCTCAACATTCATCTACTCTTTTCAACCCATAACTCTTAAGGACGGTGTTTTCCATGAAAATCGCAGTAATCGGCGCAAAAGGTCTTCCCCCCAAACAAGGGGGCATTGAGCACTATTGCGCAGGCGTTTATCCTCGCATGGTCGCTCAGGGCCATGAGGTAGACCTCTTTGGTCGATCGTCCTACACCGATCTTCCTGCATTTCATGAGCACAACTTTGAAGGAGTGCGGACGATTTCGATGCCTTCGCTGTCCATGCGGGGAATGGATGCTTTGGGCAGTAGTGCGATCGGAGCGGTCATGGCAAGCAAAACCCACTACGACATCGTTCACTTTCATGCCCTCGGTCCATCGCTCTTCACCTGGCTGCCGAAACTCGCGAACCGCAGCACCAAGATCGTCGTCACCTGCCAAGGTCTTGACTGGCAGCGTGAAAAATGGGGCAAACTATCGAGCCGGATGATTCGACTCGGAGAACAAGCCGCTGCCAAGTATGCCGATGGCTTGGTGGTCGTGTCTGATGACTTGCGCCAATACTTTCAAAAGACCTACAACCGCGACGCCCTCTACATCCCCAACGCACCCGGAGTCTACGCAGAGTCGGACCCGAGTTTCGCCTTTGGCAAGTCCCTAGGCCTGACACAAGGGAAGTACATGGTGTACGTGGGTCGGTTGGTCCCTGAGAAGTGCCCTGACCTGCTGATCAATGCGTTCAAACAACTGAAAAAAACGGGTTGGAAGCTGGTGTTTGTCGGCGGAACCAGCGACACCCATGGCTTTACCGCAACGCTTAAGCAACTTGCCTCTGACTGCTCTGACATCGTTTTTGCTGGGGAACTGCGGGGAGGACGCCTTGCGGAAATCGTTCGGGGAGCTGGCTTATTTACGTTGCCATCTAACTTAGAGGGATTACCTTTGGCAATGCTAGAAGGAATGCAGGAAGGTATCCCTGTGGTGTCGAGCGATATTCCACCTCACCGACAGCTCATCGGAGACGATCGCGGCATTATGTTTGAAGCTGGGGATACGGATTCTTGCAGCGCAGCTTTAGGGTGGGCCATCGAACACCCCGTCGAAATGCGCATTTTGGGCGATCGTGCCCAGCAGCATGTCAAGCGCCATTACACCTGGGATCAGATCACTCGCGACAACTTGGCTCTGTATGATTCGCTTCTGGGCAGCAATGTTCGGAGTTCCGTGGTTCTCACGGCTCGCTAGTCGGTTTTTTGGTGAGACGGGTATTCTGATCACTAAAGAGATTCGCACATCGAGATTCATTCAGAGATTCACACCCGAATTCATCATGGCTCAGTTTTCCTCATCGACCCTCAAGCGCAATGCCATTCCTGCACTCATCACCTTCAGTGCAGTGATCGGTTCCGCTTGGTTTTACGCCCAAAATGCACCCAAAGTCTATGAGGCATCGGCTCGGATGATGCTGGACGATCGCAGTAAAAGCGTCTCTGAACTCGGGCGGGCGCTGACCAAGCTTCCTGACAACGTTCCCGGCGGCTCCAGCGCTATTGCAACCCAAGCTGAACTGATAAAATCCGAAAAGGTGCTAAAGCGGGCGTTGGAGACGCTCTTGCCGCCCGGTCAACTCGACGATCCAGCGCGAAATCTGACGGTGATAGAACTGAGCCGAGCCATCAAAGTCAAAATTCTTCCTGCCACCAGTCTTCTTGATCTGACTTATCAGAACACTGATCCCAAGCTCGTAAAACAGGTGTTGAACGCCGTTGCCGATGCTACGGTCATAGAAGACTCTGAGTCCCTTCGCAAGGAAGCCACCACAGTCCGCAAATTCTTAGAAGAGAAGGTTCCGGCCCAGCAGTCCAAAGTTCTTGAATCCGAATCCATTGAAAGTCAGTATCGCCAGGGAACGGGCATTGTTTCCCTCGAAAACCAGACCCAGAGCCTAGTGGTTAGTCTGGCGGATGTGGAAAACCAAGAGCGTTTAGTGGTTGCTCAGCTTCGAGAGGCGCGCACGAAAGGGAGCCTGCTTCAAGACGTTACGGGCGTCAATAATCCGGGCGCGGCCTATGCAGCCAACCGGGTCGGCCAAGATGACCAGCTCAAGATTCTTCGGACCCGGATTGCAGAAGCAGAAGGCAAAGTGATTGAAGTGCGATCGCGTCTCGGAGACCAGCACCCGGATCTTCTAGCCGCGATAGAACAGCGCAATGAGCTGAAAAAACTTCAAGAGGCCCGTATCAATAGCGTCGTTGCGGTGGGGCAGGCCATTCCGCTCGACAGTCAAGCGGCGACCGACGAAGCCAGCCGAATGGTGCTCTCTCAGTACATTACAGGCGAAGTCGAACGCACGGCCCTTGAAGAAAAACTTCAAACCCTTCAAACTGCTAAGGCTAACTTGAACGATCGCATTGCCCAGCTCCCCGAAAAACAACAGGGATTGACTGCCGTCACCCGTCAGCGAGAAGAATCGACGGCCTCCCTCAAAATCCTTCAGGTCAAGCTTGAAGAAGCTAGAGTCGCCGAGGCTCAGCTCATTAGCAACATCCGCATCCTCGATCGCGCTACCGAACCCAAGCTTCCAAGCTCTCCCAAACTTCCTTTAATCTTGGCGATCGCCACGGTCGCTGGACTCTTGCTCTCGGTGGCCACGGTCTTGATCCGGGAACTCCTTGACAACACACTCCGTCATTCCAGCGAAATCCCCCAATTCACCGATATCCCCGTCCTTGGCAAAATCCCCAAGCTATCCCACAGACCGAGTTTTGCACGTCTAGAGCAGTTCCTCGACACGCCCCACCTCGTGGAACCCTATCGAATGCTGCTCAAGTCGATCGCTCGCAAACTCGCAAACAAACCTAACGTTATCTTGATCAGCAGCACCTTAGAAGGCGAAGGCAAGTCTAACCTAGTGGCCTATCTAGGCGCTGTGGCCGCAACGCTCTCTTGGCGAACCCTTGTCATTGATGCCGACCTCCAACATCCTATGCAGCATTCTCTTCTTGGCGTGTCCTCCTCGCCCGGTCTCACTAATGCCATTCTCAGCCCCAGCTTGACCCCGGACGCCATCAAAGCCACTTCAATAGAGAACCTGTTTGTGATGCCTTATGGCGAATTTCCCAAGCGTCCGGCGACGATCGCAGAGTCGTCCGAAATGCCGAAGCTAATCGCTAGCCTTAGCCCCAATTTTGACTTGATCTTAATCGACACCGCTGCTTTGAGTACATCGGTCGATGCCGTCACTTTAAGTCAGTACACCAGCGGACTCTTGCTTACCGCCCGTCCCAATCACACGCGCCGCGACTTACTCAAACAAATTCTCCTCGACCTCAAGGACACCAATCTCGAACCCCTAGGTCTTGTAATAAACCACAACGCTGACCACAATCGGAGTAGTCTTGATCCCGTCACGATCGCCTCATCTCAGTTCACCTCGGCCTCCCACGCCTATCCGCTCACTCAATCTAATCCCTAAAACCCAAACTCATCATGCAACCTTGGATGACAATGACCACAGCAAGCGCCCTCTGCTTGTTTGCCCATGTATTGGCTAATTCTGCCGCAAACGCAACCCTTCCTCCTCCCAATCCCGCAACCCAGCCGAGCGCACTTCCTAGCGTTCCATCCAGCATTCCATATAGTGCTCCAACTGGGGTTCCAATAAGCGTTCCAACCAGAGTTCCAACTAGCACTCTAACGATCGTTGCCCCACCCTCCGAACTCAGCGATATCATTCCCCTTAAGTCCGGCGATCGCATCCGCCTAACAGTAGTGGGCTTCCCCGACATGTCTGGAGAGCAGATTATTCTTTCTGACGGCACGATTCAACTGCCCATGGTCGGTCCCATCAGCATTACTGGACTTTCCCCAGGCAGTGCCAGCGAAGCCATTACCACCGCACTCACTCCCTATGTTCGCCGTCCGCAGATCAGCATCGTCCTGCTTGCACTCAGCCCCCTCCGGATCAACGTCATTGGTGAAGTTCTTCAGCCTGGACCTCGCACCCTAGAACCCAGTAAAAACCAAACCAATTCTTTTGGGATCCCCACGATTTCGCCGATTACCCTTAGTGATGCGGTCAGTACAGCAGGGGGCATCACGCCAAACGCGGACCTACGTAACGTCACCATTCGTCGCACCACGCTTCGATCGCCTCGATCTGGTACGGGTCTAGTCGCCACCCGATCGGAGGTCAAGGTAGACCTTTGGCAAGTCCTTCAAAACGGCGATCTCAGCGGCGATCCGCGTCTTAACTATGGCGATGAAATCATCATTCCCACCGCAACCCTCACGAACCCCGACCAACAGGCACTCCTGAAATCCACATTCGCGCCCACCCGCATCCGAGTCCAAGTCGCCGGAGAAGTCCAAAAAGCAGGCCAAGTCGAAATCGCGCCGAGTTCAACGGTGAGCATTGCGATCGCCGCTGCGGGTGGCCCGACCCGCTATGCAAAGAGCAACGACATCGTTCTTTACCGTAACTTACCGGACGGTCGAGTCGAAGCCCAAAAATTTAGCTTTGGGAAAGAATCGATTGCGCTTCGAGATGGCGATGTCATCGTCGTGGGCGAAAGAGGAAGCAGTAAGGTGTTAGATTTCCTCGGTCGTCTCATGAATCCTATTGCGCCACTATTGCAATTTATCCGCTAAATACTCCAACGCTGCCGCTGGCCACCCCTATCTATTATGTATACCGAGAAATCAACTACACCCTCATCCTCTCGGCTGCCATGGCTCATAGGACTCATGGGACTCACCGTTGGAGCCTTCATCGGATTACTAAGTGGCGCTGCCCCGATCGTCGTTGGTGTTCTTGTTGTCTCCATTTTGTTCATCACCACGTTTTTCCTTAAATTTGAGACCGTCGTCATCTCCCTGCTTTGCTTGCGCGTTGCCATCGACTGCTATGCCAGTTTACAGCTCCCCACTTTTTTTGCACTCAGCGTCAATGCCTTAACGGTTCTCTATCTCATCGTTCAAGCCTTCCAGAAAAAGACCATTCAGACCGATTGGTTTTTTTGGGCTTTGTTCACTTGGTGGCTGATTCAAGGCGTGTGGCTTATTTTGATGCCTTTGAATGGCTTGGGATTTGGCATGGAATTATTCGCCGATAGTCTGCGAGAATGGGTTCGACTGATGTCGTGGGTGCTGGTGTACCTTCTGATCATGCAACTGAAGGGTAAAATTCATCCGATCAAGCTCATCCACTATTTTTTCTGGTCTCTCGTCGCCCCGATCGCCGTTGCTGTGTTGCAAATCGTCGCCCCAAATATCCTTCCTGGAGATCTGAATCTTAATGGTGGAGACGCCCTTAATGCTCAAGGTCCTACTGTTGGAGAATCCCGAATTCGGGGCACGCTGGGCCACTCTAACGGATTTGTAACTTATCTGTTTATGTTTATTGGTCTGACCCAATGGCGACTTGGACAAGCTAAGGAAAAGCTTCTCTGGGCCTTGGTCTTAGGCATTCTTGCTTTTTTCTATGTGAGTACAAAGGCGCTCTATAGCTTGATGATGCTTGCTGTATTTATTACGGTCTTGATCGCCCCTCGGTTGAGCATGATCAAACTGATCGGGGGAATCGTATTTTTCGCCCTGATTTTATTTCTCTTTAGTAGCAGCGAATTTGGTCAAGGTCGTCTTGTCTCGATCGCAAAGACTCCTTTGTTAAACCCTGACATGGACATTTCCCGCGCGATTATCCTATCTCAAGGAGATGGCAATAGCTTTAATTGGCGCATTGCTCAGTGGGATCAAGTTATGAATCAAGCAAATCTCTATCCTTTATTTGGTTATGGTCTTGGGACGAGCACAAAAATTAGCACCAACTCACTATTGCCTCACAACGACTATGTTCGGGCCTACGCCGAAGGTGGAGCCATAGGTTTCTCTATCTATGTTGGATTTCTCATTCTTCAAGTAGGTCGCCTCGTACAACTGATTAAAAACTCCCGACACAACCTAACTCAATATAATTTCTGCCTAATGCTACTAGCCCTTTTCTTAGGGCTTCCCGTTGGAATGCTCACTGAAAATATTTGGAGTCACACAATGTTTTTCTTCTACTGGTATGCTCTGTTGGCGATCGCAGGATGGGATTGGTCTGAGGAGTCTGAGGGTTCTAGGACGATCGTTGGGGGCGATCGTAAACCTCGATTACTGGGGCAACTTTAATTAAGAGGCCTTTTAGGTCTGTTGTACTTCTTTGCTAGCGTTCAGTTTTCTTTACCCTTTTCTTTCAATTATGGACAGTGCAATCCCAATTTCTAGGCCGATCACAACCGCGCCCAAGAAACTAGAACTCATCCAAGTATTTCGAGGATTGGCCTCTGTTGGAGTCTTACTGACCCACTGCGGGCTAATTTTTCGTCAGAATTTCTCTCAGCCCTTTTTTAATGGTTTTTTTGATTTTGGCGGGGCAGGGGTGGATTTTTTCTTCGTGCTCAGTGGCTTCATCATTTTCTACATCCACCAAAAAGATATTGCCCACCCCGCCAAGGCCAAGCTGTTCTTTATCAAACGGCTGATTCGAGTCTATCCTCTGTATTGGCTGGTCCTTGGTCTAAAAATAGGCACATCCTTAGTGTTGGGCTATGACTCTGATGTGGAGTCCAGAACTTTTTTGGAGATTTTCCAGGCGATCGTTCTCTTTCCTCAAGATCGCACTGTCTTAGCCAGTAGCTTTCTAGGTGTCAGTTGGACATTAAGCTTTGAAGTGTTCTTCTACTGCGTCTTTGGGTTAGCAATTCTGTTTCCTAAACGCCTAATGGTCCCCCTTATTGGTACGTGGCTATTGGGCAGCTTTACCAATCTCATGGGCCTCCTTCCGTTGCAGCCAGACTCCATGGTACGGATCTTTTGGTTGAGTCCATTGAATTTAGAATTTGCGCTAGGCTGTTTCTCTGCTTATCTCCTTCGACGATACCGCTTTTCTAATGGGCAAGGCATCATCGGTGTGGGGCTGTTTTTACTTTCAGTTTCAGTCGTTTTAGAAATCTATGCCACGACTCATAGATTGCCTCCGATCGTGAATTTATCATCGGTGATCAGCTATGGTATTCCCTGTTGGGTCTTGATTATTGGAGCGGTCACGTTAGAATCCGAGCGAACCGTCAGCGTTTCACCCATTTTGAGTGAAATAGGAAATGCGTCTTACTCTATTTATCTGGTGCATGGATTCTTTATTAATAATATGTCTAAGTTTTTGCCTAAGATTAGCAGCGCTATTCCACAAAACTTTTGGCTTCTGAATGTGAGTGGCGTAGGTTTAGCGATCGTTTCCCTAGGTCTTTGTTATGGAATTTACCGATTTATTGAAAAGCCAATGCTAGAGTTTTGCCGCAAACAATTTAGCTAAGATGCAAGAACTCAAAAGATAAACCTAAAATGCCCCGACTTTTAGGATAACGCTAACGTGCATTACTTCAACACAATCGCGATGAATGAACTATCTAATCTCAAAACTCTTCAAAAAGAAATCTCTGAATCCTTGTATTGGATTCGAGGGGTTGCGATTTCCCTGGTCGTCGTCGGTCACGTCATTGGATATGACCAGAATTATGGAATGCGCAAACTGTATGATTCAGACTTGGGGTTAATCGGGGCGATCGGGGATGCAGTCAACACGATTCACATGACGACATTCTTCATGGTGTCGGGCATTGCAACTGCTATTTTCAGCCGCCCGGTCAGTAGTTATCAGAAATTTTTTACGGGCAAGCTTCTTCGCCTTCTTGTGCCGATCGTTTGCTGGGCACCTCCCTTTTTTATCTTCCAATCTCTAGTCAAGGGACGCCCCATCGATTTGCTTTCAGTCGTGAATTCAGTGGTTCGTCCCTATGAGATTTTTTGGTTTTTACATGCATTAATATTTGCTGTTACCCTTCGCTACCTCTTTGAGAAGTTTCGGTTGTCGAATGCACTTTATTTAGGATTTTCGGCTGTCCTAACACTCTTGTCTATGCACGAAAGTTTTCAACCCTTTGATGTTTATTTGTATTGGAATGGTTTCTTTGCGCTAGGTGTCGTGTCGGTTGGATGGATTTATCAGCTTGAGGCATTTCTCCAGAATAAGAAGACTAGCATTCTTCTCCTATCGGCGATCGTTTGTTTGATCATCGTGGCGATCGTAAGTCAACTACTGCCGACAAGAATTTATTATAATCTCCCTCGCCTAATCAATGGGATTCCAGGATTTCTACTGTTTTATATTACGTGTCATCTCTCTCAACGAATCCTTCAAAAAAGTGCTCATGCGGCAATCCACTATATTGGCGCAATGAGTCTCGTTGTCTATCTATTCCACGGCTATTTCACTCGGTTCAGCTCAATCGTTCTTGCCAAGTTACCGGGCCAAATTCTACCGTTAGGCTATTTGTTTGTTTTGAGTGTTTTAGGAGTAGGTGGACCTCTTTTACTCAACCACTTTATTTTAAAACAAAACCGTATTTTGTCATACGTCACAGGCGGAAAGTAAGGAGTCTGGTGTAATCTTCCCGATCGCAACAGCAAAAAAAACGATCGACGATCGATCGGCTGGAGGAAGTTTATGGCGCAGTCTATAGGGTGATTGAGTTATCTGTTGCTAAGGATGGTTGAGGATTGAAGGACTTTTTTAGATTGAAGTCATTGGAATGCGATCGAACTTGTGCGGGGTTAGATTTATGGAAATGGCAATTTGTTTAAAGCACTCTGTTGGGCATAAAACTACTCAACTGCATTGTATGTCTCGTTGTAGATTTCGCTAAGTAACTTACCGCTAAACGTCCAGTGCTGTGCTGGGGAAACACTGTAATCAATGCCAAGAACAATACGAGTTGCTGCTGTAAGTGAAAGCTCTTCCTCTCCAAGCCTCACATGCTTGGGATCGATAACCGTAACCGTTGTTTCATCGTGCGTTGATTGCAGAAGGGAACCGTCCGGGATAGCCATTTCGTGGAAATTGAGGTTAGGACGACGCGATGTTAACTTCTCACCCGCAGTAATTGACTGCTGGTCAAGTTCGGTGGGTTGATTTGATACCGTTTCTGTTGCGTCTTCTGTGTGTAACAGTTTGAGAATGGCAATAGCTTGTTCAGGTGCAATGCTAAAAAACTCACGTTTTGGATTTACCCGACTTGGGCCAAACGCAATATGTAATGCTTTTTGGCGTTGCTGAAAATAGGTATGAATAATTTTATTTTCCAAAATAGGACTTAAGCTAGATGAACTTTCTAAGAACTTGGTTTGATAGATTCATACCTATTTTCAGCAACGCCTGCTTTTTCAACCTCCTCTGAGTTCTGAA
>JAYUJY010000181.1:0-19215 GCA_043764895.1 Synechococcales cyanobacterium
TTTACCTTTTTTGATCCCGTTCTTACGGATATGACTCGATTCACATTCAGGGCATTTCATCAGGATTCACCTTAACTCATACACTAATTATGCAACGCCTGGGAATGTGCCTTATTACCGTGAAGAGTTTGCGGCGGAGTCGATTACGGCGTATTTTAGTGTGGATTTGGTGCAGATTCGGAGTTATCGGTTGGGATCTGCGGTTGAGGATTTGTTGATTGCGATCGCGTTGTATAAGGTTCAGGCGTTTCTCAGTAGAGGATTGCGATTGCGAACGGCATGTGATCTGGAAATGCTCGGGGTGACAGTTCAGAAACCGATTGATTACAAGTTGCCAACGCTAGAGGAGTTGACGAAAGCGTTGCCGGGAATGGTGTTGGCGGCGAAAGGTGCGTTTGCTGATCCGGCGGTGACGGTGGTGGAGTACAAGGTTGATAAGAAGAAAGGAGCGAAGGACGTATGAGTGTTGTGATTTCGATTCAGTTTTTGACGGGGCGTTATCATGGGACGCCGTGGGATAAGCAGGTGAATGAGGGTGCGGTGGAGTGGCCGCCGTCGCCTTGGCGGATTTTGCGATCGCTGGTGGCGGCGTATTATCGATCGGTTGCTCGGGCCGATCGTCGTGAGATGTTGGCGTTGATGACCGCACTGGTGGAGTGTCCGCCGAGCTATGTGTTGCCGGAGGTGACGGCGGCTCATACCCGACATTTTATGCCGTTGTGGAAGGAGGGGAAGTCGGTGACGACGAAGGTGTTGGATACGTTTTTTGCGTTGCCGGGTGGGGCGTTGTCCGATCGGGCTGTTGTGCAGGTGGTGTGGGAAACGCTGGATTTGGATCCCGGTTTGTTGGGGTTGCTGGAGGGGTTATGCGAGTCGGTGAGCTATCTAGGGCGCGCGGAGTCTTGGGTGGAGATGCGGGTGAGCGCGATCGAGGCGAGGTCTCTTAAGCCCAATGCGATTGAGATTCCGGCGGGGACTCGGTGCGATGATCCGATCGTGAAGGTGTTGGTGCCGTTGAATGAGGCCGATCGATCGGTGTTTTTGGCGGCGATGGCGATGGTGCCGAATGTGAGTAAGGGGCGCGGACGGTGGACGGCTCCGAGGGATGTGTTGGAGATGTTGGAGTTGGATGTGGGGGTACTCCATGGGGAGGGGTGGCATGGGATTCCGGGGAGTCGGTGGGCGTTGTATGGGATGTCGAAGCTGGGGCGATCGGTGAGTGGGTCGGGGGAGCCTAGGCAAGAGAAGCCTGTGATGGCGCGGTTTGCGTTGTCGGCAAAGGTGTTGCCTCGGGTGACGGCGGCGTTGTCGGTGGGGGAGCGGTTTCATCAGGCGTTGATGGTGTGGAGCCGGGATGGTGAGGGGCGATCGGATCGGGTGTTTGCGGGGCGGGATGAGGCGGGAGATCCGATGAAGGCGGATCACGATCATGCGTGGTATTTGCCGGAGTGTAACGATCGCGGTGAGATTGTGAGTCTGGTGGTGTATGCGCCGGGTGGGTTTGGAATGGGTGCGCTGCGGGCGT
This sequence comes from Synechococcales cyanobacterium, assembly GCA_043764895.1. Classification (GTDB taxonomy): domain Bacteria; phylum Cyanobacteriota; class Cyanobacteriia; order Leptolyngbyales; family Leptolyngbyaceae; genus JAAFJU01. The sequence goes on from JAYUJY010000181.1 coordinate 1,526, forward strand.
TGCGGCAGTTGGAGAAGGTGTGGGGCAGTGAGGGGTTTGATATTCGGACGGATTTGGTGTCGTTGGGGGCGGTGGATGGAGGGGGTGATGGGCGAGGGGTGACGGGGAAGAGTGCGGTATGGCGAAGTTTGACGCCGTTTGTGTTGCCGCGTTTTCCGAAGATAGACAGGCGGGGAAATGCGAAGTTGATTGCGGGGACGGGGTTTCAGGCGGATGGGGCGGAGGATCAGGCGTTGCGGTTGTTGCGGCAGTTACGATCGGAGTGGGGGTGCGTAGATGGGGTGCGGAGTGCGGAGGGGGAGTGGTTGGTGTGGTCTAGTGGAGATGGCGAAGAACTTGTGCGGGTGCGGGTTGTGGGCTGTGGAGTACTGGATGAGGGGCGGGAGGCACAGCGGTATCCGGCGGCTCGGTTTCGGCGGGTGCGATCGCATGGGCGGGGGGTGAAGTCGTTGGGGATGGGGGTTTGGGTTGAGGTGCGGTTTGCGGTGGTGGTGGTGGGTCCGATCGCGTTGGGGTATGGGGCACATTTTGGGTTGGGGGGTTTGGTGCCTTGCGCGGATGGGTAGGTGTTTTTCTAAGTCGGGTGGAAAAAAGGGGGTGAAAGACTGATGGGATGGGCGTTTCGAGCTTTGAGTTTGGGTTTGCGTTCGGCGCGATCGTTCGGAGCCTTATGGGGCAAGGGTTTGGATGTTTTAAGCGGAGGTCGATCGAGATGCTTTTACGGTATATAATTACGAATACGTGTGAGCCGCGCGATCGGACCTTGAAAACTACATACTGCAAGGGTTTCAGCCTCCCGACGTTTTCCGCAGGTTTTACTTGCGGCTCCATTGAAGCATTAGGAAGTACTTCCAGTAAAACCATAGGATTTACGTTTTCCGCAGGTTTTACTTGCGGCTCCATTGAAGCAGGGCTTGAACCCTCGGGACTTTAGAGTGGCGGCGATGTTTTCCGCAGGTTTTACTTGCGGCTCCATTGAAGCGAAGAACCGTTTCAAAATACTGCACTTTCTTTTGTTTTCCGCAGGTTTTTCTTGCGGCTCCATTGAAGCGAAGTGGTGTTTTTTGACGTGAGCAGGAGGCTATCATAGTTTCTGGGCTGGGTCGATCGTGTTCTTGACCAACAGTATGGCTTCATCGATGAAGAACTCGACCTCATCATCAACTACGATATTAAATATCGAATGGGTCGTGACAAGGGAGGAGGAGATAAGTCGTGAATTTCAAGTTTTCAAATCATGCTATGGAAGAAATGCAGAGACGCAAAATCCCGATCTCGATCGTAGAAGCCGTCCTGAAAGATCCACAGCAAATCCTAGAACAAAGCAAAGACATCACAATTTATCAATCTCAACTTGATTTTGACACCGATAAACTTTATCTAATCCGCGTCTTCATCAACACTACGCTCGATCCTGCCATCATCGTCACCGCCTATCGCACCAGCCAAATTCAAAAATATTGGAGCCAACTATGAAAATTAAATACGATCCCGAAGTTGACGCAATTCGCATCACACTCAAAGACACTGAAATCGAAGAAAGCGGCGAAGAAATTCCTGGAATCATCCTAGACTTCGATGCAGCAGGCAACGTCGTCAGCATCGAAATTCTTCAAGCCTCTCAGCGTATCGACAACCCTCAAGCGATTGAATACATGATTACTCCATGCGTGGTTGCCGCCTAGTTCAGCACCACTATTGCAATGGCGGGGGTAGGGCGCTCGTTCTCAACGATGAACACCGCTTGATATGCGTCAAAGAAGAGGGTAAAGAAGAAGCTTTCACGAAAACAGTTCCCATGCTGCTTCAGAGTGGATTTTCGATCGAGGAAATTGCCGATCGCTTAAGGCTTCACGACCGAGCAGGTTTGTCAATTTGCTCAGGCCCAAAACTAATTCGATCGCCGTTTTCCGCAGGTTTTACTTGCGGCGGTATTGAAGCGAAGTGGTGTTTTTTGAGGTGAGCAGGAGGCTATCATAATTTCTGGGCTGGGTCGATCGCTTTTCTTGACCAACACTATGGCTTCACCGATAAAGAACACTGGCCTCATCATCAACTATGATATTAAACATTGGATGGGTTGTGACAAGGGAGAAGACGAGTAATGGAACGCTTATCAGTTAAGCCAGAAACATACGATCGGCTCACCATTAATACAGACCAGCTAGAAGAATTTTGCCAACGGCGGCATATTATTGAGCTTGCCCTCTTTGGATCAGTTCTCCGCGACGACTTTCGTCCCGACAGCGACATCGATATTCTGATCACATTCACCCCCAACGTCAAAATAAGTCTTCTCGATCTCGTGGATATGCAATATGAGCTAGAAGAGCTATCTCACCGAAGTGTAGACCTCCTGACCAAAAAATCAGTCATCAATAGCGCTAACTGGATTCGCCGCAAAGAAATTCTCAACACAGCAAAAATTATTTATGAATCGAGATCTAGGCTACTTGCTTGATATTGCTAATACTTGTAGCACGATCGTTGAACTCCTCGAAGACATGAATGAAGTGTCATTTTTGACAGATAAGCGAACACATCTTGCCGTTTTGTACGAAATTATCGTTACAGGAGAAATCGTCAAACGACTATCCCAAGAATTTCGGCAAGACCACCCAGAAATCCCGTGGAAACAAATCGCTGGAATGCGTGACAAGCTCGTTCATGACTACAATAAAGTTGATCTTGATTTGACGTGGGAAGTAACCCAATCTAGCATTCCCGCATTGTTAGAGTTTGTACAGCCTCTTCTACCCCCAGAAGAAGGCAAAACCTAGTGTCGATCGCTTAAAGCTTACGATCGAGCAGGTTTGTCAATTTGCTCAGGCCCAAAACTAATTCGATCGCCGTTTTCCGCAGGTTTTACTTGCGGAAGAGGAGCTTGGAATCGATCGGGAAAGACGATCGTCTCTCCTACCTTTCCAGAGCTAAAGCTAACAGCAGCGATCGTATTGGATGCGTAGGGTCTAATTGCGATTAATCCATAGAACCCAACACTTGCGCCGCCTTTAGATTCAATTCTGGAAACATCGGAGAAACGATCGCCTCATCCCCTCTAAATTGTCTTGTCTCATATTCACCATCCACGAGAATGCAAATCGTCAACGTAGGTTGTTTGGGCGATCCAATATGTCTGACCCCGCCCAATCCGGCATAATCGATAATCCAATATTCGGGAATACCCAGGGCTTCATAGTCAGTCAACTTTGTCTCGTAATCATCCTGCCAGTTGGTTGAAACCACTTCAATTACAAGTTTGACAGATGGACCATTTTCAATAGTAGATGCCTTTTTCCAACGAGGTTCAGTTTCCAACGCTGCCGAGTCTAAAACAACCACATCAGGATCGTAACCTGTATCGTCAAAACGCTTGATGACGCACCCTTGTGGGATGAAATAGGGAAGCTTTTTTTGACGGATCTCAAAGGCCAGTTCGTCATGGTTAAACCCTGCGATTCTAGAATGGTCTCCTCTCGGTTGTGGCATCTGGAAGATGACTCCTCTTCTTAGTTCGTAGCGAAACTCTGAATTTTCTGGATACCACTCAACAAATTCGTCAAAGGTGACAGGCTTCTGAAAAACCTGCATTCGTATTTTAACGGGTCGATCCTCCATAGAAGAGGCTTTGCCAACGGTTGCAACGGTCATAGGTCGATCGCTCCTAACTGGGTCTGTTCTTCACGTCAAGCTTCGTCTTCATCTTTTCTATGCTACTGCCTGTCTATATTTTCTGCCTTTGGCTGCCAGTCTTCCTTCACCACCTGACGCGCACGGGCGATCGCCAAACACGAATCCGGGAGATCTTCGACAATGGTGGACCCTGCGGCAGTCGTCGAATTTGAACCAATGGTGAGCGGTGCCACAAGCGAGTTATTGGCTCCGATTTTGGTGCGATCGCCGATAATAGTCCGGTGCTTGTTGCGGCCATCGTAGTTGACGGTGATGGTGCCCGCACCGATGTTGACCTGTTCGCCTAGCGTTGCATCGCCGAGGTAACTCAGGTGTGCCGCATTCGTGCCCGGACCGAGGTCAGAATTTTTGAGTTCCACAAAGTTCCCGATCCGACAGCCTTCGCCCACCACTGCCGCCGCCCGCAGATGGGCATAGGGTCCAATGGTGCTATTTGACTTTACGGTGCTGTCTGTCACCACGGAATACAGGACCGTCACGTTTTCGCCGATCGCACTGTTTTCGATGAGGCTACCGGGTCCAATGCGGCTCCCTGCACCGATCGTGGTCGTTCCGCGCAGATGAGTTTGCGGCTCGATGATGGCATTCGGGGCGATCGTCACGGTGTCGTCAATGGTCACGCTGGTGGGATCGACGATCGTCACGCCTTTTAGGAGCCATTCGGTTTTGATGCGGTCTTGGAGCAAGCCGTAGGCATCCGCAAGCTGTTTGCGATCGTTGATGCCCATGATTTCGGCTTCGTCGGCGACGTCCATGACCATCACGGACTTGAGGAGATTTACTGCATCGGTGATGTAGTACTCGTTCTGATTATTCTCGGCTTTGAGATTGGGCAAGACTTGCTGCAATTCTTTCCAGCGGAAGCAGTAGATGCCTGCATTCACCCGGCTGTTTTCGCGCTGCGTGGGCGTGCAGTCTCGGTCTTCGATGATTTCGGTTAGGTAACCTTTTTCGTCCGAGAAGACTCGACCATAGCCTTTGGGGTTAGACAATTGGGCGGTGACGATCGTGGCCGAATTGCCATTGTCCTGATGGATTTTGAGCAGCAACTCCAGCGTGCTCGGGCGCATCAGCGGCGCGTCTCCATTCAGAATGATTAAGTCCCCGTCGAAATCTTTTAGAATCGGCAATAGCTGCTGAGCCGCGTGTCCGGTTCCAAGCTGCTCTGTCTGTTCCACAAACTCAACTGTGCGGTGTGCCAACGCCTTGCGCACGGTATCCGCCTGATAACCCACGATCACAATCTCGCGCTGAGGCTGCAAATCTTGCGCCGTATCTAGCACTCGCTCCACCAGCGTCTTATGCCCGAGCGTGTGAACCACCTTGGGAAGAGTGGACTTCATTCGAGTGCCTTTTCCGGCTGCCAAAATTACGATAGCGACCATGCCTATTCTCTAACTCCTGAGCCTAAATTTAAAGACTAAATTGGTTTTATGGGAGTATACCCCGCTCCTAGTGCGCGTTCCTAGACTGCATGAATACTAAACACAGAAGACCCCATCTAAGACGCCGTGCGCTGGGGCGATCGTTTGACGTAGCGATCCATCCATTTGTCTCGGCTCGGGCGCTTAATTTCGGTGACGTGAATAAATTCAGAAAATCGCTGAAACAGCTCTGGATTGCGCCACCCTTTATTGGCTTCCTCTAGCATGATGCCCAACGACTCACGGGGCGTAAACGCATTTTTGTAGGGGCGTTCACTGGACAGAGCATCGTAGATATCAATAAGCTGAAAGACTTGGGCCAAATATGGAATGCTATTGCCCTTCAGGTTGTCCGGATATCCAGACCCATCCCATCGCTCATGGTGATGGCGGATAATCGGCGTGACTCCGCGCATCGTTCGGAGCGGCTGACAAATGGTTTCACCGATCGTTACATGAGACTTCATTGCACTAAATTCTTCGGGTGTAAATTTGCCCGGTTTGAGCAAAATTGCATCCGGAATTCCCACCTTGCCAATGTCATGCAAATACCCGCCCCACATCAAATCGCGCACTTCATTCCGGCTCAATCCTAAAAATTCACCAAAAGCTTTGCCTCGTGCCACCAGACGTTCGCAATGATCACCCGTATTGGGATCGCGGCTCTCGACGGTACGGGCGATCGAAAACAACACTTTTTCAGCATGATCGAGGTCTTGATTCAACCGTTTTTGGCGAATCAATGACTTCACCCGAGCGGATAGTTCAAGCTGATCAAAGGGTTTGGTTAAGAAGTCATCGCCGCCTGCTTCAATGCCCAGCAATCGCGCTTTTCGATCGTCTAGCGCCGTGACAAAAACAATGGGAATCAGCCGAGTATAATCATCTGCTTTGAGCCGACGACACACTTCGTAGCCATCCATCCCTGGCATCATCACATCCAGCAGAATTAAATCTGGATCATCGGTCAACACCGTGTGAATAGCCGTCGTCCCGTTGTCAGCTTCAAGAACTCGATAGCCTTCTACAGCCAAGAGAGCACTCGCCGCCATGCGACTAGAGGGATGGTCATCGACGACCAGTACTTTTGCGCGATCGAGTTCAGAGTGATCCACGGTACCAAAACCTAAGCATCTAAAATGAAATAACGGCGCTATGATTACGGCGCTACGATTTTAGTATGGACAGTCCAGATAGACGATTCATCAGGCTTTTCACGGATTTAAAGGGTTGCAAACGTATTATTTCCTAGATTTTGGCCTTACTTTGAAATTCGCCGCCGCCGTTACTCAGCCGCTACTCCACCGTTTCATTAATGGGGAATCGATCGAGCAGCCCAATGGCCCGAACTGCATTGTCTTTCAGCGATCGAGCTGCATGGGGAATGTACGGAATTTGGGACAGAAAATCGAGGGTTCTCCGTAAGATTCGCACCAGATCGCCTTCATCCAAACTGGTATTGCTACAGAGGTCCGCCCATTCCGTCTCCAGTGCCCACTGCTCAACAATGCCCACCAGCTCATCCTCCATCCAAATGGGAATCGTCACATCCTGCCGCCGTTGTCGTTGGAACAAGGTGCGGCGAATCGGTCGTAAGCCTTCAAGGCATTCAATCACGCTCTCGGACAGCGGATATCGGGTCCAGCTATCCGGACGCGACACTTCCGTCACCAAGGACGCACACACCGCTGCCAAATGATGCGGGTCCAGGTCATCCATTTCGCCAGACATCACCGCTAACCCTAGCCACAGCTCGTTATCGCCCCGAATCGCCGCGATCGCCTGTCCGAGATGAGTCGGCTGCAAATCGTCCAGCGCATCAAACTCCTGCAACAGCTCGACTAGCCCGAGAAAGTCGTTCCAGTGACGTTGGGCCTGGGTGCCGATTTTCTTGGTGCGATCGTGCAGTTCACTTTCAAGCAGTTCAATGCGCCGCTGGAACTTAAAGATTTTGGTGCGATCGCCCATTTGGTGGACGGGGTGGGTGTCTAGCTGCGTCTGGATGCCGTGGGTGCGCTGGACTTGGGCATAGACTTCGGGCGCGATGGTGTCTGAGGTTTCGTAGTCAAACTGCGGGATTCTGGACGCAACGGTTTGAGACTCTTCATTGCCCTTACGGTATTGGCCCAGCTTCGGCACCAGTTCATCGGGAATCGGCAGTCGATCGACAATTTCCATGCGGGGAATATCTGGGCGCATCTGCACCACGTCGGCCACACTCGCAATGTACCAACGGTTGTCCCGGCTCAAGCACACGAGATACGGAAACTGACCCGATCCCGTTACCTTCGTCACCAGCACTGCCGACACCGGGACTGGAACAGGGACATTGTTGCCCTTGAGCACGAGGACCGTTCCAGAGAGCGCATAGGGGATCATCATGGCCATTTCTTGAGCCTGAGATTCGCCCGCTTGTTGCTGCAAGGTTTTGAGCAGTCGTTTTTCTTCGCGAAGCCGATCTTGGATTTTTTCGTATTGCGCCATCAGCTTCCAATCCACCGATGCGACGCGGCCCTGGAGATCATGCAATTCGGCTTCGATCGCTTCGATGTCTTCCTTTTGGGGCCGCAAATAAAACGTGGCGAGATACTGTGAAAAACTTCGTTCGATCAGCTCCTTCGCCTGCTCTAGCGTATGCACCTGCAACAGATTCAGCACCATGCCATAGCTCGGCGTAAACTGGCTCACCAAGGGATCGGGCGGACTTGTGGCAAGCCTGAACGCTTCCTTCGAGCCTTCGTAGGGCGACTGGACCGTCACGACATAACCCACCTCATCCATCCCACGACGACCCGCTCGCCCGGACATTTGCAAGAACTCAGATGCATTGAGCAAACGGTGTCCGGCATCAGTACGTTTAGAAAGATTAGCAATCACGGTCGATCGCGCAGGCATATTAATTCCCGCTGCCAAAGTCTCAGTTGCAAAGACCACTTTGACTAAACCCTGTTGGAAGAGTTCTTCGACGAAACCTTTCCAAGCCGGAAGCACCCCCGCATGGTGAGACGCAATCCCGCGCAGCATCGCATCGACTTGGCTAGTACGGGCAATATCAGGATTTCGTTCAATGAAATCATCGACTTTCGATCGAAGGGTTTCAGTTTCCTCAGGCGTCACTAAGCTCAGACTCGCCACATCCTCCATGGCTTTATCGCACCCCCGCCGACTGAAGATAAAATAAATCGCCGGGAGCATTTTGTATTTGCTGAGCTGAGACACCACATTGGATATGGACGGGGCTTCAGGGCGTTTGGCACCACGTGGGTTTGCGCCGCGTGGACGGACTTTCCCGCCGTCAGGGCGAAGATGAGGGTTGAGCTTGGTTCCAGAATTGTCGAAGAGCGGAAACAAGCCCTTAGGATTCGCAAAGGAAAATTGCAGCGGTACCGGACGAAAATCTGAATGGATGAGTTCCGTCGGTCCATGGATTTGGCTAATCCAATCGGTCAGTTGGTCACTATTCGCCACCGTTGCAGACAAGCCCACGAGCTGAACCTGAGGCGGACAGTAGATGATTGACTCTTCCCACACCGTCCCGCGCTGACGATCGTTCATGTAGTGACACTCGTCTAGAATCACCGCTTCGACATGGGCCATCGCATCACCCACTTCACCAATCACTGTTCCGTAGAGCATGTTTCGGAAGATCTCCGTCGTCATCACCACAATAGACGCTTCTCGATTAATCGACACATCACCCGTGAGAAGCCCCACCTCTTCCGCACCAAAGGTTTCTCGAAAATCCCGAAACTTCTGATTTGAGAGTGCTTTTAGTGGAGTGGTGTAGAAAACTCGTTTCTTCCGGGCCAGCGCGCGGTAAATCGCATATTCGCCGACGAGGGTTTTTCCTGAACCTGTGGGTGCGCACACTACGACGGATTTGTTGTTATCAAGAGCGACGATCGCATCAAGCTGGAAATCATCCAACTTAAAAGGGAAGATTTCAGAGGGGTTAACGCCAAAAATGGGGAGAGGTTGCGTCACTAGGGCGGAGAGGTGAGGGTTGAAAGTATGCGTAGATAGTCCTCGACTGGCCTTAGTTTACGCCTTCTCACAGCGGAATGGCTGGATTGGACTCTGAATTGACCTGAGAGGATTACCGGGAATCATTTCAAATGATCCAGCAAAAGCACGATAGATTGTTCTATAAGACTTTTCTTGGCCCCTGGATCATGACACCTGATGATACGACTGGATCCAATTTATGGTTACAGGTTCTTGAGCAACTAAAGCTGAAGATGAGTCCTCCGACGTTTGAGACTTGGGTCGCAAAAACGATTGTTGAAACATTCGAGTCGGATTGTCTAACGATCCGCACCCCTCATCCCTTTGCACAGAAGTGGTTGACCCGTTATTATTTGCCGACGATTCTTCAAGTGGTTCGAGAAGTGGCAGGCCGCCCGATCGAAATCCATCTCGTCAGCGTAGCGGGGATGAATGAAACGATCGCCGATCCACTTCCAGGTTCACCGCCGCTTGCAAAACCTGCGGCTACCGCTTGGCAGCCCCTTCAATCCCCTGCGGCCCGTCGATCGGATCTCAACCAACGCTACGTTTTTTCTCGGCTGGTGGTGGGTCCGAATAACCAGATGGCTCACGCGGCGTCTTTGGCTGTGGCTGAATCTCCGGGACAAGAGTTCAATCCGTTGTTTTTGTGTGGCGGAGTGGGTTTGGGTAAGACGCACCTGATGCAGGCGATCGGAAACTATCGGTTAGAAATTAATCCTGAATCTCGAATCCACTACGTCTCGACCGAGCGCTTCACAAACGATCTCGTGACAGCGATTCGGAAAGATAACATGCAGACCTTTCGGGAGCAATACCGGGAAGTCGATGTTCTGCTTGTGGATGATATTCAATTCATTGAAGGCAAGGAATACACTCAAGAAGAGTTTTTCCACACGTTTAACACGCTTCACGAAATGGGAAAACAGGTGGTGCTGGCAAGCGATCGGCTCCCGCACCAGATTCCTCGCCTGCAAGAACGATTGTGTTCTCGGTTTTCCATGGGACTCATCGCCGATATCCAGCCGCCCGATCTCGAAACTCGCATGGCGATTCTTCACCGTAAGGCCGAGTACGAGAATATTCGTTTACCCCGAACCGTAATTGAATACATTGCTTCGACCTACACGTCTAACATTCGCGAACTTGAAGGGGCACTGACTCGTGCGTTGACCTATACGTCGATCGCAGGCTTACCGTTAACCGTGGAAAATATTTCGCCCGTGCTGAATCCGCCCATGGAGAAAATCGAAGCGTCACCGGGCATCATTCTGGATGTGATTGTTAATCACTTTGGTGTTCCTATTACTGATCTTAAAGGCAATTCTCGCCGTCGTGAAATCAGTATGGCGCGCCAGGTTGGGATGTATCTCATGCGCCAACATACGGCGTTGAGCTTACCGAAGATCGGCGATGAATTTGGCGGGAAGGATCATACGACAGTGATGTATAGCTGTGACAAAATCGAAAAACTTAAGGCAACCGATCGGGATCTAGCGTTGGTGTTGCGGCAGCTCAACGATCGAATTCAAGCGGCGAGCCAGGGCCGAAATCGATAGTACAAGATTATTGATTATCAAATCAGTTAGTACAATTGGTTTATGATGATTTTTCCTGATGATTGGATGGTCAGCTTGAGCGAAAGGGTGAAATTGTGACCAAAGCTGTGGACAAGTGGGTTGAGTCTGTGGATAACTTGTAGGAATAAGGATGAAATGGACAGGTGTAGCGTAGTGATGTTAATCTTAAACCCTATATAGCGTCTCTCTTTCAACCTGTTTTCCACAGCTCTGAACGACGGGTTTGCTAGAGCGGTCAGAAAGATCCGGTTTTCCACAACTACGATCGCGGCTGATCCGATACAGTTTTAGTCTGATTGACCTTGAATCCTCATTTAAAGCGCCCAACATCATTATGAAACTTGTCTGTAGCCAATCTGATCTGAGCAGCCACCTTTCGATCGTCAGCCGTGCGGTGTCGTCTCGACCGACCCATCCGATTTTGGCGAATGTGTTGGTGACGGCGGATGTGAAGACTCAGCGCGTGAGTCTGTCAGCGTTTGACCTGAGTTTGGGGATTCAGACGAGTTTTGGGGCGCAGGTGGTGACGGGCGGGACGTTGACGATTCCGTCGAAGCTGCTAGGCGATATTGTGTCGCGGTTGCCGGAGGGTGAGGTTGCCCTAGACGATGGTGGTGAGGAGGCAGGGGAAGGGGGCATTTTGGTGACGCTGAAGTATGCGTCGGGTAAGTATCAAATGCGGGGCTTGGGGGCGGAGGAGTTTCCGGAGCTGCCTGTGATCGAAGGCGGGGAGGCGGCGCAGTTGTCGGTGGAGTCGTTGATTGAGGGGCTGCGGAGTACGTTGTTTTCGTCGAGTGGGGATGAGACGAAGCAGGTGTTGACGGGGGTGCATTTGAGTACCCAGGATGGTGGGCTGGAGTTTGCGGCGACGGATGGTCATCGGTTGGCGGTGGTGGAGACTAGTGCTCAGGCAGATGATGAGGCGTCGGAGTTGCCGAAGATTTCGGTGACGGTTCCGTCGAAGGCGTTGCAGGAGGTGATTAAGATGCTCGATCGGGCGAGTACGGCGGCGGTGTCGGTGAAGTTTGATCCGGGGCAGATTGTGTTTGAGTGGGCGGATCAGCGGCTGACGAGTCGGCTTTTAGAGGCGCAGTATCCGAACTACCGTCAGCTCATCCCGCGTCAGTTCATGCATCAGGTGACGATCGATCGTCGGGGGTTGCTCAGTGCGTTGGAGCGGATTTCGGTGATTGCGGATCAGCGAAACAACATTGTGAAAATGGGGATTGATGCGGAAACTCAGGCGGTGAAGCTGTCGGTGGATGCGCAGGATGTGGGAAATGGTGAGGAAATGATTCCGGCGCAGATTACAGGCGAGGGGCTTGAAGTGGCGTTTAATGTGAAGTATCTGGTGGATGGGCTGAAGGTGATGAATACGACTGAGGTACAGATTCAGCTCAATACGGCGACGAGTCCGGCTATTGTTTCTCCATTGGGGAGTCTAAAGATGACGTATTTGGTGATGCCTGTGCAGGTGCGATCGTAGTTTGGGAAGATTGGGGAAGATGGGGAAGAGGTTTAGGAGAATTTTCGGGGGGTGGGGCACGGCGAGCCATGCCCCTACGGATTTTGGGATAGAATTAGGGCATTCTTCTTTCGCCCTCTTCCTATGAACTATCAAGACATCATTACGCTTGAGCCTGGTAAGCGCAGTGGGAAACCCTGTATTAGAGGAATGCGAATTACGGTTTACGATGTGTTGTCTTATTTGGCTTCTGGAATGACGCAGGATGAGATTCTAAAAGATTTCCCTTATTTGACGGCGACTGATATTTTGGCTTGTCTTAGCTATACTGCCGATCGCGAACAAAAAACATTAACTCTTTCCGCCTAAGGTGATTTGGATTTGTTGCGGTCATTGCTCTACCAGTGCGATCGTAGGCGATCGAGGTTCATGCGTTTTTGCGAGTGCGATCGTTAGGAGTTCTGACGCTGTTTTGAGAAGGGCGATCGCACTACAAACCCACGATCGAGTCTAACTCTTGCGTCGTTGCTCTTAAAATGATATTCCGGTCGGAGGTCGTCGTTCAGATTATCGATCGGCTCAGAAGTGCTTTTGTTCATAGCTGCGGCTTTCACTAGATTTCACTTGAACTTCATGTTAATCACTATAAACTTTAGATTACGGCTATGGGTAATGGCGAGTGCGACTTTGGACGATCGGGATACGTATTTATCGATCGATGAGGCGAGTTAGGCCGATCGTCGCTTTCCAATTCGGTTAAACTAGAATTCTCGTTGATTGTTCAATTCTTAAATCTAGGTCTTGATGATGCAGTATCAGGTCTTTATTCAAAATCCTGCCGATCGCCTATTCACAGCTTCTGTTGTTGGATTACCGAATGTGAAATCCAACGGGACGACGGAGGAAGAGGCGATCGTGATCTTGAAAGGGCTGTTGACGGATCAGTTTAAGTCTGGGAAGTTTGTGACGATAGATGTGGACGCACCCGGCGACAGTGTGAAGAAGGAAACTGATCCTTGGCTTAGTAATATTGGGATTTTTCAAGATGACCCAACGTTTGATGACTTTTTAAATGAAGTGAAAAGTTACCGCAGCGAGGTTGATGAAACTGAAAGGGTTTCATCAAATTCTGGACTATAGCCGTGCGGCTGATGACTATTTTCGACAATTCCAATCGCAGCGAGTTCGGATTGGGACGCAGGATTTACGAATTGCTTCGATCTCGATCGCGCATGGTGGAACGGTGTTGACCCGCAATCGAAAAGATTTTGAACAAATTCCTGGGTTAACGATCGAAGATTGGTCGTTTTAGGGGCGATCGGCTTTCGGACAAAGGCGATCGTAGAGAATTTGGATTGGAGAGAGGGCTACGAGTGCGGATGAGGATACTGAAATGAAAAACAGTTGTTGTAATACGTCCTCTTTAAATAGGCTAAATCAGCTTCCCAATGTTGAATTGCTTGCCCGAAGTTTTCTGTTTTACGTCGTTTTGCATTGCGAGTGAATGCAGCAATGCAGTCAGCTAATTTTTTCAGCCTCTCCGCACTGTTGGGTTCACCCCACTCATTTAAATAAACAGTATTATTTATTTTTAATAATGGATTTAAGAAGATTCTGTCGAGAATTTTCCACCGTTCTTTTTCTGATAAACCATTTATGCCAACTTTGTACCCATAATGCCTGAGTATTCCTTCCTCATAACCGAAAGATTTACCCAATGGATTCTGAAATCCTCCATTAGCGCTTGTATTCGGCCATGGATGTGATATTGGGAACTGAGCAAGTCTGCCTGTGATCTTCTGATGCAATTTAGCAGCTTTTTTTCGTGCTCGAAACTCTAATTCATAATGAATAATTTCCAAAATTCTCCGATCTTCCCAATTGGACATAGCGAGCATTTCTAGCTTATCAGTTCTGTATGCGATATATGGACGTTTCTGAGTTTGAACGTTAGTCGTTACTTCCGGATCTATGTCAGACTTGGAGGGTTTGACTTGTTCGGGACGAGAAGGTGTTGTTGGAAATAATTGGGGGTATTTAGATTTGACTTGTTCTCGACTAATCTCAACTTTTCTATGACTTTGTTTAACAGACTTTTCAATCCTGCTTACAGCATAGGAACCCACTATGCTCATAGTCAGAAATAACCAGAAAAATGGGTTTATAAGTACTATTCCCAAAACCTGGAAGTGTAAGAATGGATTGAGTATTTGTATAAAGCTTTGCCGGAGAAACATCCATTCAACGTAGAGAAATAAAACTCCATTTCCGATGGTTCCTAAAACTGAGAGAATGCCGAATAGGATTTGCAAGAGTTTCATAGCGATGTTCTTAACATAGGGGACTTATAGAAAACTTATACGCATTGACTTGAAACCAGTCAGGATAAAATAAGGAATATTGGGGAAGATAAATACGATCGGCTCAAAGGCTTCGTTGCTCATAGGTTTTGCGCTCTTGGCGAGTAATGGGTCGGGCACTAATAATTCGGATAGAACCTGACGGTCTGAAATTCTTGGATTAGAGTTAAGGAAAGATTGCTTTGTCTCTTGTATCAGTATTTATTCTGAATCTAGCAGGTCATTGTCATGTCTAAACAGAAATCTGACTATCAATTTCCAAATCATCACGATCGCTACACGACCGAACAACCGATCGATCCTCAGCTTCACCGTCCTCTAATCCAACCTAATCCCTTCGACCCGATCGGTAATATTGAAACCGAAGGACAAGCATTTAGAAACCTTGCTAAGGGGCGGACGCCTCGGTGGGTTCTGCTGACGAGTTGGGTTTTCTTTGGAGGAGGCAGCTTTTTGGCGTTGGGTTCGACGGTTAAAATGTTGATCTATGAATTTCAGCGGGCGACCACGATCGATCGATTGATTCCCTTTGGGGTGTTTGCAATCTTTTGTCTCCTGGGCATTTTCCTTTGTGTATTAATGCTGACCATATTAGTGCGTGCGACTTGGCATAAACGTTGAATAAGTTTGGCGTGATCATTAGCTAAGGCAAGAACCTCGATCGCTCCTGTTCATTCGGCAAACGACACGCATCACGCTTTCCTAAAATGCGATAGCGATTACTAGCCACACTGCGATAAACCGCATCGCGCACGACCACAGGCACCACACCCGCCACACTCAACATCGCCCAAAAACCACCCAATCGGCGCAAGATTTGGATCACGGCTTCCGACTGTGAATACAATCTCGTCTCATCTAGAAAATAAATCGACCATTCTTCAGGATTGTGCGGCAGCGGCGGCAATAACTTTTTAGCGGTCTCCCCTTGAAGCGGTGAAACCCGAAGCAATGCCGATCGATCGATCGTCATCATCCAATCCAGAAACCCATTACACATCACACATTCGCCATCAAAGAAAACGATCGGACGGGTCAGACTTTTATCAATAGAGTTATTAACTGAACCGATAGAAACTTCAGTCATAAGAATCACGTTAGAACGTCAGCTCTACTAGTATGACCGAAATAGTAGGGCCGATCGACCTATGCAGTACATTACAATATTTACATAGAGAACTCCTTACCTGATTAAGGTTCCACCATGACTGCGACTCAAATTAAAAATTTAACGCTCCGGGACGTCATCCAAAAATTTGGATTAGTCGCATCGCAGGATCGGACCTTCTTTTCGGAGTGGCAGCAAGCGTTACCAACCTTGGCACCATCCGATGAGACGGCATTAGCAGAGATTGAAGCGGAGTATTTTTATCTAAGTCAGCAGCCCATGGCAGAAGGGGCGGTGAAAATGGTGGTGCTGTCGCGGTTGTTGTCATTGGCGGGGTTTTATCGATCGCCCTTCACGATGACTACGGAATATACGGTGAAAATTCAGGCGATTGATGATGGTAAAACATTGCGCGGCGTCATTGATATTTTGGTGCTCCATGACAAACTTTGGGCATTACTTGTAGAATCCAAACGCAATACGTTTTCATTGGAACCTGCGTTGCCTCAAGCGTTAACGTATATGTGTGGGAGTCCACATCCGGAGTATCCCACCTTTGGACTGATTAGCAATGGTGCAAACTCTTTACTCCTTAAGCTAGAAGGTAAAACCTACGCACAATCTAAAGAGTTCTCATTGCGAAATGTGGGGGATTTGCCAGAGTTATTGCGAGTGTTGAAACGGATTGGGGCGATCGTTCAGACGATGGTGATGTGAGGACGATCGCTGTGCATTGGGGTTGTTAGACCGTGCCCCAACGAATTTCCACCCACTACGCGATCGGCAGAATTGCTACAGAGCCACCTTCATAGGCTTGCACTCTAAGTTCAAATCCTTCCAGCAGAGCCATTCCGACTAAAGGTGCCGTATCAGACGCATTGATCTCAATTACCCGAAGCTGACCGTCCCAGATGACTGTTCCACGATAGACATCAAATGTTCTACGACTCCCATCACCGAGAAACCCTTCTTGCTGTGTAAACCACGTTAACTCTAGATCCGCAATCAGGGTTAGCGGCAGCGTCAAACTTCCCGTAAAACCCGTGTCAATGACGGCGCGAATCGCTTGTTTCTTTTGCTGATTACCAATGACTGCAAATTGCACAATGGCTTCCCAATTGTGTCCAAAACCAAACATCATTGAGCTTCTACCGGGGCATGAAAGCCTAAACGATGAACTGGACCTGTACCAATCCGAACGCACCAAGGTTGAGCATCCGGAAGGCGCTGGAAAAGTCGATCGGCTGCACTCAAGCTATCATCGCCAATCTCAAATTCACCTGTCTCGATATCGATCGCGACAATCTTGCTCTGATGGGTTTGCTCAACCTGAGACCGGATTTTGGACTCATAGAGCGCATTCCCCCGTTTGGTAAACTCTTCTTTGCTATATCGGGGTTGTCGGACTGCCATAGGTTTGACCTCGCTGCGACTTGACAAACTTATTTTAGCTTGGAGGAGCGATCGCTTACCAAACGACGTAATTCAACTGAGATATAAGACTTTGCCATGACTAGCGTACACCTGCCCCGACAATTCCTAAGTCATGCATTACTTTCATCAACGACACCTGACGCACATTGGCTAACTCAACCAATGCGATCGCCCGATCGGCGGCTAATTCTTCAATCCGATCGCTCACCGTTGATAACCGTTCATTTTCGGCGGGTGTAATAATTTCGGCATCACAGCTAAGTTGAGTGTTGGCTAGTCTGCTTTTCACTCTCATCAGCATCTCTCGCCTGTTCGCTCCAACGTGTGGTTAGACTGGGCTTTCGCGATAGGCTCACAACTTCCCTTCCGCTTTCCGCTTGTTGTTTTTGCAAATCAGCAAAGATAGCTTTTAAGTCATGATTAAATGACCGAGAGTACTCTTCACGAATTTTGTGGATGCCTTCAACAATCTCATCCTGAAACATGATTAACCTCCGAGAAGTTCATAGGGTGTACAAAGAATCGGCAACTCATATCCAAAACCAAGACTGATCTCTGCCAACTTTCTCTGAATTTGAGCATTGGCAATGTGTTTACAATTCCAGGTCAGCAGGTAATCCA
>JAYUJY010000182.1:0-19174 GCA_043764895.1 Synechococcales cyanobacterium
GGTACCAGCAACGTAGCAGGTATTGCAAAAAGCCATGTTTGAACGCTTCACAGAAAAAGCCATTAAGGTGATCATGCTCGCCCAAGAGGAAGCTCGCCGCTTGGGACACAACTTTGTAGGCACCGAACAGATCCTACTGGGTCTAATCGGTGAGGGAACAGGCGTTGCTGCCAAGGTCCTGAAGTCCATGGGGGTCAACCTCAAGGATGCTCGCATCGAAGTGGAAAAGATTATTGGTCGGGGATCAGGATTCGTCGCCGTCGAGATTCCGTTCACCCCCCGCGCCAAACGAGTGTTGGAATTGTCTCTTGAAGAGGCTCGGCAACTCGGGCACAACTACATCGGTACTGAGCACCTGCTCTTGGGTCTGATCCGTGAAGGTGAAGGCGTTGCTGCACGAGTGTTAGAAAATCTTGGCGTAGACCTCTCGAAGGTTCGTACCCAAGTGATTCGGATGCTAGGCGAGACGGCTGAAGTGGGTGCTGGCTCTGGCTCTGGTGGCCGGACGAAGACTCCGACTTTGGACGAGTTTGGGGTTAATCTAACCCAATCCGCGATGGATGGAAAGCTCGATCCAGTGGTGGGTCGCAGCAAAGAAGTCGAGCGCGTGATTCAAATTCTCGGTCGCCGCACCAAAAATAATCCTGTTCTCATTGGAGAACCTGGAGTCGGTAAGACTGCGATCGCCGAAGGTCTGGCCCAGCGCATTGCCAATCAAGATGTCCCGGACATTTTGGAAGAAAAGCGCGTGGTCACGCTGGATGTGGGTCTGCTGGTTGCAGGCACCAAGTATCGCGGGGAATTTGAAGAGCGCCTCAAGAAAATCATGGATGAAATCCGGACTGCCGGAAACGTCATCTTAGTGATTGATGAAGTTCACACGCTGATTGGAGCGGGAGCTGCCGAGGGTGCAATTGATGCAGCCAACATCCTGAAGCCCGCTTTGGCTCGGGGTGAACTGCAATGTATTGGTGCAACCACTCTTGACGAGTACCGCAAACATATTGAGCGGGATGCTGCGCTAGAGCGTCGTTTCCAGCCCGTCATGGTGGGTGAACCGTCGGTCGATGAAACGATCGAAATCCTGATTGGATTGCGTGAACGCTATGAGCAACACCACAAGCTCACCATCACGGATGAAGCGGTGTTTGCGGCGGCGAAGCTGGCCGATCGGTACATTAGTGATCGATTCCTGCCCGACAAGGCGATCGATTTGATTGATGAAGCCGGATCTCGGGTGCGGTTGATGCGCTACCAGCGATCGCCTGAAGAGAAGAAAATGGATGAAGAACTCAAGCGTGTCCTTCGTGAGAAAGACGATGCCGTTCGCAACCAAGACTTCGACAAGGCTGGAGCACTGCGCGATCGGGAAGCCGAAGTGCGTGAATCCATGAAAGTTCTTGCCCAAGCTCGAAAAGCGGCCTCTGCTGCTGAGAATGGTGAGAAGCCTCAAGTGACTGAAGAAGATATCGCTCACATCGTCGCATCTTGGACGGGCGTTCCCGTTAGTAAGCTGACGGAAAGTGAGTCTGAGAAGCTTCTGCACATGGAAGATACGTTACACACGCGCCTAATCGGTCAAGACGAAGCCGTGCGTGCCGTCTCCCGTGCAATTCGTCGGGCACGAGTGGGTCTCAAGAACCCCAACCGTCCGATCGCCTCATTCATCTTCTCCGGTCCAACCGGGGTCGGTAAAACGGAGCTAACAAAAGCCTTGGCGGCGTACTTCTTCGGGTCCGAAGAGTCCATGGTCCGACTTGATATGTCGGAATACATGGAGCGTCACACCGTATCCAAATTGGTCGGTTCGCCCCCAGGATATGTCGGCTACAACGAAGGCGGTCAACTAACAGAAGCCGTTCGTCGTAAGCCTTACACCGTTATCCTTTTCGATGAAATCGAGAAGGCGCATCCGGATGTCTTTAACCTACTGCTGCAAATCCTAGAAGACGGTCGCTTGACCGACTCCAAGGGCCGCACGGTGGACTTCAAGAACACGCTCATCATCATGACCTCGAACATCGGGTCCAAGGTGATTGAGAAAGGAGCCAGCAAAATAGGCTTTGATTTCACGACCGACGACCCCAACGAGTCTCAGTACAACCGAATCAAGTCGCTGGTTAACGAAGAACTCAAGCAGTACTTCCGCCCAGAATTCCTCAACCGTCTCGATGAGATTATTGTCTTCCGTCAATTGACGAAGGACGAGGTGAAGGAAATCTCGGAAATCCTGCTGAAGGACATCTTCAAGCGCTTGACGGAGCAAGGGATTACCTTGAAAGTCACCGACAAGTTCAAGGATCGCCTGATCGAAGAAGGGTACAACCCCAGCTACGGAGCGCGTCCATTGCGCCGCGCAATCATGCGTCTTCTGGAAGATTCGCTGGCAGAGGAAATCCTCTCTGGTCGAGTTCGAGATGGCGATACTGCAACGGTAGATGTGGACGAAACAGGGACCGTCAAGATCTTGAGCGGCACTACGCCCCCACCTGAAGAAACCCGCGAGTTAGTAGGGGCAGGTGTTGATTTAGACAAGGGTTAACTTAATCGAGTGAAAAGCTAAATTAAGTTAAAGCCTAAACAGCCCGATCGAACTATCGATCGGGCTGTTTTTTGTGAACGTCAGTCTAGAGATCGATCGTAGAAATCTCACGAGTGTCAATTGCTCTAGACCACAAAACGGACACAATAGGATTTACAACCCTTCGGAAGGTTCAGATTTCATGAATTTACGCCAAAAGGCTGAACATATACCGATAGAGGTATGTCATCAGGGTTGGTCTATGACTTTATAATGCGTGGAATAACGAATGTAAATAGTTTTGGAAGAAAGATTATTATGGCGCGTTCGAGTTTTGTGGATGACTTTAAGAAGTTTTTGATCCAGGGTGATGTTGTTGGTTTAGCCACTGCCGTCATCATTGGTGGAGCCTTCGGAAAAATTGTTACTTCCCTAGTTGAAGATTTGATTACACCCGTAATCTTAAATCCTGTAATGTCCGCAGCAGGCGCTAAAAACCTCGCAGAATGGGCACCCAATGGCATGAAGCTAGGTATCTTTCTCGCCTCAATTTTAAATTTTATTGTTGTCGCATTCTGTATTTTTCTTCTCATTCGTTCTTTTGAAGCCATGAAGACCAAGATGGCACGTCAAAAGGCATTAGAAGACGCAACGACTGCGCCTGAGCCTACGATCGTCCTTCAAGAACAGATGATTGCATCCCTCGATCGCGTTGCAAAAGCCTTAGAAAACCGCTAGATCAGAAATCGCCTTAGCGTTATTGAAGTAACAACTAAAAACCGATCGAATCCCTAGAGACTCGATCGGTTTTTAATTCATTTCTGAGGGCCAATCTGGATTACATCATGCCGCCCATGCCGCCCATACCGCCCATGCCACCCATACCGCCCATGTCTCCGCCACCAGCAGACTTCGGTTCAGGTTTTTCGACAACAAGCGCTTCAGTTGTGAGGACCATGGAAGCGATCGAGGCCGCATCTTGCAGAGCCGATCGGACGACTTTCGCCGGATCAATAACGCCCGACGCGATCAGATCTTCGTACACATCCGTCAGCGCGTTGTAGCCCATAGGATACGCAGATTCGCGGACCTTTTCGACTACAACCGAACCTTCAACCCCAGCATTGTCAGCAATTTGCTTCAGGGGAGCCGTCAACGATCGAGCTACGATGTCTACGCCGATTTGTTGATCGACATCGGTCAGACTCGCCTTAACCGCATCTAGCTTAGACACCAAGTGAGCCAACGTCGCGCCACCGCCTGCAACGGTTCCTTCAGCCACAGCGGCCTTGGTTGCATTCAGAGCATCTTCAATGCGGAGTTTGCGATCCTTGAGTTCGGTTTCGGTTGCCGCGCCCACTTTGATGACAGCGACGCCACCTGCTAACTTCGCGATTCGCTCAGAAATCTTTTCCTTGTCGTAATCGGAGTCGGTGTTAGCCAGTTCCCGGCGGAGTTGTTCCACCCGTTTCTGCACGTTGGCGGCGTTGTTAGAATCCGCAACGATCGTTGTGGTGTCTTTGGTAATGGTGATTTTGCGTGCTTTACCGAGCATGTCCAAGGTGACCGCATCTAGGGTCAAGCCCATGTCTTCAGAGATGACCTGGCCGTCGGTAAGGACTGCGATATCTTGGAGCATCGATTTACGACGTTCGCCAAAACCAGGAGCCTTAATAGCCGCGATGTTCAAGACGCCGCGCAAACGGTTAACAACGAGAGTCGTCAGCGCTTCGCCTTCGATGTCTTCTGCAATCACTAGGAGAGATTGGCCTGCACGGGCAACTTTTTCGAGGATGGGAACTAAGTCCTGGATGGAGCTGATTTTCCGATCGGTTAACAATAGCGACATGTTTTCAAACTCAGCCACCAACCGTTCGGTGTCGGTCACAAAATAAGGCGACATGTATCCGCGATCAATTTGCATCCCTTCAACGATTTCAAGGTCGGTGTCCAAGGACTTCGACTCTTCAACCGTGATGACGCCATCTTTACCGACTTTTTCCATCGCACGGGCAATCATGCCGCCGATTTCTTCGTCGTTTCCAGCAGAAATGGTCGCAACTTGTCCGATCGCATTACCTTCAACGGGCTTTGCAATGGCTTGGATTTCGGTGACGATCGCAGCGACGGCCTTCTCGATTCCGCGTTTTAGGGCGATCGGGTTGGACCCAGCAGCCACGTTCTTCATGCCTTCGCGGATCAGAGCTTGAGCTAGGACCGTCGCAGTGGTGGTCCCATCTCCAGCGATGTCGTTGGTTTTCGAGGCGACTTCCCGAATCAGGGCAGCACCCGTATTTTCGAGGGGATCTTCGAGTTCGATTTCTTTGGCGATGCTGACCCCATCATTGACGATTTGGGGAGAGCCGTATTTTTTTTCGAGGAGGACGTTACGTCCTTTGGGTCCGAGCGTCACCTTGACCGCATCAGCCAGCGCATTTACGCCGCGTTCAAGGGCTTGACGAGCCACTTCATTAAAGACAACAATTTTAGCCATAACTATATCTCTGGTTATTCACGCGTCTGAGATTCCGTATAAAACTTTAGCACTCCGGGTCGGGGAGTGCTAAAAGGAATCAGGATCGGAAAACCGTATTGTTAAGTCAGTTTTACCTGAGACGACAGATTCAGTGGAGTCTCTAAGCCACGTTAAGGACTTTACGAAGGACTGATTGAACGATCGTCAAAGCCAGTGATCCCAGCAGAATGCCGATCACTCCATTTTTTATTCTGAAGCCGTCAATGACCAGATCGGTTATCCAAAACATCAGAGCATTAATCAAAAATGAGATCGGGGAAAGAACAAGGGTCCATCCCAAAGCGTTTTCAATCGGTTGAGAGACAATATTCAGTGCGCCAAATACGACCGCACAAAGAATTGCTATCACGGGAGTATCAATTTCGACGATCGGCAGAAAGGAAAGGAGATAGAAAGCGATCGCGCTTGTCAATAGCGTTAACAGTGCGAATACCAGAAAATTGGGTTTGGTTTGAGCGATCTTTCCACCTGTTCGGACAGCAGTTTGGGCGAGCAGCGCTGCGGGATGGTCGGATAGCATTAGTGTTGCGATCCAATTGTTCATCATCAAATCCATGATTCATCACTCCTAGGGAACAGATTTCCAAAAATCATCTTAGCCCCGATAGCGACTCAGCTCAAAGCTAGGATTGCTACCAAAATTGCGAATATTTAGAGAAACCTTGATTTTTCCCAAAATAAATTTTGTTTTCTCATAGGACTTTAGACAGAACCCCTCTTCTAGGCATCCAACCTAAGAGAGGGGTTCTGGGAATTTAGTTCAGGAAATGGTTAAGTATTTTGAAGCATCGGCTAAGAAACTTACTGTTGCGGAGGTTGTTGCGAGGGAGAACCGTCGATCGGACCCGTTCCAGACTGCGCGGGAGGGGGAGTCTCAGGCGTTCCAGGAACTAAAGGAGTGGGAGCGATCGGATTGACCTGAATGCCAGACGGAGACAGTCCTGGATTTCCTGGAGTGGCCGCGCCGGGATTGAGCAAGCTGGGATTATTAAGACCAGGGTTATTAAGACCAGGATTGAGGGGATTGGGATTGAGGGGATTGAATCCGGGATTGAGGGGATTAGAGGGATTGAATCCAGGATTCCCATAGGGATTGCTGTAACCGGGCAACCCTAGGCCAGGAGATGGAAGAGTGGGGTTTGGGGTGGGGGTCGTCGCTGGGTTGGTGGCGAGGGCGACGCGGTTGCCGCCGATTTTTCGCATGAGGTCTAGAATGCCGATCACGTCGCTGTAGAAGGCATTTTGAGATGCATTAAGCACGACTAGACCGTCGGGCTTGCTGTCGAGATACTTACGCGCTTTGTCCGCCAGCGTGTTTCGATCGACTTCCTCTTGGCCCACAAAAGTCTGGCCCGTGGGGGACAGCGTGACGATCAATCGATCGGGGGGCTGGACGGTGCCTGTCTCGGCTTTGGGAATATCAACATTGACGCCTTGAGGGCGCTGAAGCTGAACTACAGCCATGATGAAGAACGTTAAGATGCAAAAAATGACATCAATCAACGGCAAAATCTGAATCTGAGCGTCATCAGTTGAGTTATCAAGATCAATTTTCATCGCCTATGCCTCACTGCTGGAATATTCATCCTCGTAAGACGAGTTTGGTGCGGCTAAGGCCACTTTGTCGTACTGCCATTTTTGACGGTAGAGCAATTCCAGCTCATTCCCAGCGCGGCGAAAATCTTTGGCTTGGTTAAACACTAGCAGTTGAAACACGCGGTAAAACGCCAGCGCCAGCAGCGCCACGATCAACCCGGCTGCCGTACTGATCAGCGACTCGCCAATGCCCCCTGCTGCGTCTTTACCAACATCGGTACCTAACGCGGTGAAGGTAATGCTGCCCAGGGTTTTGATCAGTCCCAGCACGGTTCCGAGCAAACCCAACAACGGAGCCATGGCAATCACCACTTCGAGTAATTTTTCTCCCCGACGCATTCCTGCGATTTCGTCATCGGCGCTGGACTCTAGGGCAAGGCGGAACAGATCGGGTTCGGGGGCTTGAAGCTGAAGGGCGGTAAGCAAAAATCGTCCCACAGGTTGATCGTAGGCTTGACGCGCAATTTCGGCAGCCACGCTCCAGTCTCGGCGCGAGGCATCCAAAATCCGATTCATGATTTCTTTCTCTTTGTTCAAAACATTGAACCAAAAGCGAATTCGCTCGAAGGCCACGGTCAAGGTGAGGATCGATAGGATCATCAAGGGGTACATCGTTACCCCACCTTTCTGAAACAAGCTTCCCAAATCCATCCCAAACGTCTCCTAAAATTCTCCGATCGGTCTCAAATTCGTTTGCACAATGCTTTGCACAATAATTCGTCTACAGAATATTTCGTCTTCGTAATTTTACGGTGATAACCGCGCTTTCCCCCAGCGATTTTTCTGGTACCAGGCCGCAACCGATGGCACCCACGCTTCAAAATGCGGGAAAATTAGCTCACACAGGTGCTGACATTCTAGTTGAGCATCGTCCTTAGCCCGCAAGTCCATCAGATGCATGAGCGATCGGACATTAGCCGACATCACCCAATGCTGCCGCACATCAAAGGGAATCAAACTTCGCGCATGTTCCTCGCTAAAGCCCTGAGCAATCCGTCGGGCATAAATTTTTGCGCCTTCCAAGCACCAAGCCAGATCTTCTTGGCGAATGGCTTCGGTGTACTCATACTTTTTGCCATTGCGATCGGTGTAAAATCCCAAAGGCCGCATGTAGAAGACTTCTTCAACGCTTTTCGCCCCCTCTGCTACCTCAACAATTTTATTCCCCGTATAACGGAAACTCTGAACATCGAAAGAAATTCCAACGCGATGAGTCCGGATTTGTTGCATGGTGCTGTGGGGAAACCAGCCGCAGTTCAGCACGATTTGGGGGTGCTCTAGAGGACCGAAGTGGCCGCGATTGCCGCCGAGGAGATTGCGAATAACGAGGTCGCCCGCTTTTGCTTCGTCCGGGAGACTATGGCGATCGTCCCACACAAAGCCTTCAGCGTAATCTTGATGCATGGCCGCATAGATGACCTGCTGAGGGTTGGGCGTACAGGAGAGGACTTCGACCTTAAAAAGAGGATCCATGGACATAGACTTGTGCGAGGGAAATTTAGGACAGGATTTTTCAGTAATCGTCATTAGAATAGTTGAAATCAGGAAGAATTGAGCTTAAGAACAGGCTTTACAAGATTCCATACACGATTTCTTACCAAAATCCATAGAGAAGAAATTAAAATTTAGACTACTATATAAATATTGTTTTTCACTTGCTCGTTAAGATTATCCAGAGAATCACTGTGTACAAACGGATCGCGCTTCTCGGCACCATTCTTCTCCTCAACTCGGGCATCGCAAAACAACCTGCGATCGCTCAGTTTTTGCCACGCCTGCCCTACCTCGACGGCAATAGCCTCGAAAAAGAGGGGCGCGATCTTTTGGGTGAATCTCTCCAACTGGCTCAGCTTCAGCAGGTCGATCTCGCCATCACCCGAGCGAAGTTTGCGACTCAGCTTATCCCTCAGAACCCCGATGCCTGGTCGATTTTGGGTGGGCTGTACTTAGCCGACAATCAAGCCGACAAGAGCGTCACGGCCCTCCAACGGGCGCAGAACTTGGCCCCTCGTGAACCAGCGATTATGTTGCGTCTGGGGAATGCCTATTTCATGAAGAAAGATTACCAAAAGTCCATTGACTCCTTGCAAGCCGGACTGAAGCTCAATCCTCAACCGAAAGCCATTCCGTCTGCGCTCTTTGATGTGGGCAACGCTTATCTGATGCTCGGGAAGCCAAAAGATGCGATCGCGTCCTACCAAAAATCCTATGAACAGGATAAGGACAAGAAGTTTTGGTTCCCGCTAAACAATATTGCCCTAATTCGCTATGAAGCGGGCGAAACCGAACAAGCTATCGAACTATGGCGATCGTCGCTGTCTGTCGATAGCAAAGCATCTGAACCCAAGCTAGCCCTTGCCGTTGCCCTACACAAACAAGGCCGCGAAGAGGAAGGGCTGAAGCTAGGAGAAGCCGCGCTTAAGCTAGACAACCGCTACGCCGATGTGAAATTTCTTAAGGAAAATCTTTGGGGCGATAAGCTCATTGAAGACACTCAAAAGTTTCTGACTCAGCCTCGCATCAAGACCGCTCTGACTCAATCTAAGATTGATAACTCTAAGAACGATGAATCTCAACCTCGTTCCCCTCGCTAGGAACGGCGTTTTGTCTCATGCCCCAATCGACTCGCCGCACTCGTTCAACCCGATCGTCGTCGTCCTTACGTCGATCTGTCCCACCCCAAATTCCAGCGCTCCGATCGCCCAAAAATATCCGTAAACGCCATCGGCCTAGGCGGTTTCCCTGGTGGACTTTGCTGATTCCGGGTCTGCTATGGGGAAGCTATCGCACCTTTGCAAATCACTTTGCCAAACCTCAAGCCATTTTTGTCTTGGGCGGCTCTCCCGAGCGAGAACAATTTGCGGCCCGTCTGGCTCAGGACTACCCCGATCTTCCGATTTGGGTTTCGTCGGGGAGCAATAAAGAGTATAGCGAGTGGGTGTTTGAGCAAGCGGGGATCAGTCCCGATCGGATCCATTTAGATTATCGGGCCGTGGATACCTTGACTAATTTCACAACCCTGATGGACGACCTGCGTGCGGAAGGCATTACCAGTCTATACCTCGTCACCTCCGACTATCACATGCGTCGTGCCCAATGGATTAGCGAAGTGGTAGGCGGCAGTCGTGGCATTGTTTTTAAGAGCGTTCCGATTCCGACGGATCTGCCCGAAGAACCGATCGTCAAGAGCATTCGAGACAGCGCGCGGGCTGTGGTTTGGACGTTTACAGGATATACAGGGACCAAAGAAGAAAAGAGTGAAGAGAAAAGAGTGAAGAGAAAAGAGTGAAGTATGAATCTAGAACAGCCTTGTCCCCTTACTCCTCAATGCTGGGCTTGGTGGCGAGGCTGAAGGTGCGGAAATGTAAGGCTTGTTGCTCGATGCGGGTAGCAAGGCGATCGCAGACTAGGTTGCATAGCTCAAAAATCAAATCATCCGTAACGCGGTAGAAGGCTTGAGTTCCTTGGTTACGTTTAGCTAGGATTCCGGCTTGGAGCATGACTTTTAAATGCTTTGAGACATTGGCTTGGCTAGTCTCGCTCTCATCCACTAAGTCCTGAACACATCGTTCCCCCTCGCGAAGCACATTAAGCAACTTCAACCGCATCGGTTCACCTAAAACTCGGAAATAGTTCGCCACTTGATCGACCACCGCTTGATCGTTTGAATTCAATTCTGGTGCCATCGGTGAGATCGGCTCAGTTAACGCATCTAAGCATGACTCTGAGGATGGCTCTAGCAATTCTTCTTCCATAGGAACTCCGATGAAAACGATCGACGATCAAGGACGATGAAAGACAATGATTAAAGCTGAAAAAGCCGAGAGCATTTTCCATGACCCTCGGCTTTTTCGCGGCTCGCCTCAACCCAGATTAAACGGGCTTAACCCGCATCAAAACCTGGTCAAATTCTACGGGTTGAAAATTGTGAACCAAGATTTCAACAATCTCTCCCGAGACCTCCGCCTCGATTTCATTCATGACCTTCATGGCTTCTACGATACAAATGCCTTGACCAATTTTAATCCGATCGCCCACCTCCACAAAGGATGGGTCATCCGGTCCCGGCGCACGGTAAAAAGTACCCACGATAGGCGACTTCACCTCCAAGAGCTTCTGGTTCGCCAGCGGCAAAGCAATCAAAGGACTACTGAGTGCGGGCGTATCAGGGACCGGAGCAATGGCAGCAGACGAGACCACCCCCGTATGATTCGCAAGAGAACTCCCCTTGCGAACAACAACTTCAAAATCATCACTTTTGAGCGTGAATTCTGAAATGTCGGTTTGATTAATCGCAAGCAGCAATTCTCGCAATTCGCTGAAGTTGACTGACACGGCGATGACTCCTCTCTACTCCAAATGAATATTCGCAACTCTAAAGCCTATCGGCTCTAGTTTTCACGACCGAGATACTTGTCATCGCGCGTATCAATCTTAATCTTTTCACCGATCGTCACAAACAACGGCACCATAATCTGGGCACCCGTCTCAACGATCGCAGGCTTAGTGCCGCCCGTTGCGGTATCGCCTTTGACACCCGGATCCGTCTGAGTCACTTCTAGGACGACGGAGTTGGGCAGTTCTACTTCTAGAACCCGCTCTCCCCACATCACCACAGTGGCCTCCATGTTTTCCTTCAAATATTTCACTCGATCGCCAATCTGTGCAGCGCTTAAGCGACTTTCCTCGAAGGTTTGCATATCCATAAAGATGTAGTTATTTCCATCTTTATAGGTATATTGCATCACACTTTTCTCCAGCACCGCTTGAGGTACTGACTCAGCCGCACGGAAGGTCTTTTCAATCTGGCTTCCCGTTTGAGCATTCTTCAACTTGGTGCGAACAAAAGCAGCACCTTTACCGGGTTTGACGTGTAAAGATTCGATAACGCGCCATACAGCGCCATCGAGTTCAATACTGACACCGGGACGAAAATCATTACTGGAAATCATGGCTTTCTAAATCGATTCGGCAGAACTTTCGGCACCTCATTGTACCGTTGCTGGGATCTTTCGTCGCAGAGATCTCTGAACTCATGGCAAAATCAAGGAATGGGTTATTTTTGTGCCGAAGGGAGTCTCTTTGTGAAGTTATCTGTGAAGTTACCTGTGACAATATCTATGACATTCCCGACATTCCGGATGAACCGGGCGATCGCTGCTCTTGCCGTGAGCTGGGTTTTGATGCTGCTACTCGGGTTCCAGGATAGTGCGACGGCACTTCCTCAAGGCAATGCCGTTACGGATCCTAAGGCTATTTTGAGATATTCACTGCCAATAGACAATCCTGAGGTTCGTAAACTTCAAGGAGCCATCGAAGACATTGCCCAACAAATTCGCGCCAACCGTCGATGGGGAGCGATCGGCGCTGACTTATCCCGAGCCGATCGCGTGGTAACGGACAAACGAGAGGCGATTTTGGCCAGCATCCCGGACAGCCTTAAGCCTCAGGCGGACGCGTTGCTAGAAGGCATTAAGGGCGACCTCGAACTCCTTCATGCAGACGCAGATGGGAAGAAAAAAGAAGAAATCCTCGAACATCGGGCGATTCTGCTCGATCGGGTGACTCAAATCGAAGAACTCATGGTGGGCGATTTCCCCTTTGAAGTGCCTGCCGAATACAGCAAAATGCCTCAACTCAAAGGTAGAGCCACGGTCGAATTCAACACGCCCCTGGGTCCGGTGACTGCCGTCATTGATGGCTATAGCGCTCCTGTTACGGGTGGTAACTTCATCGATCTCGTCGATCGAGGCTTCTACGATGGCCTGCCCTTCACCCGCGCCGAAGACTTCTATGTGCTTCAGACGGGCGACCCCGACGGTCCTGCTGAAGGATTCATTGACCCAAAGACTAACGAATATCGCGCCGTTCCTCTAGAAATCCTAGTCAAAGGCGATAAAGTTCCGACCTACGGCGTCACCTTAGAAGATGCTGGACGATATCTAGACCAGCCTGTCCTGCCCTTCAACGCTTACGGTGCCCTCGGCATGGCCCGTCCTAACGATGAAGCCAATGGCGGATCCTCTCAGTTCTTCTTTTTCCTGTTTGAACCTGAGCTGACCCCAGCGGGACTGAATCTCCTTGATGGCCGCTATTCAATTTTCGGGTACGTCACGGGCGGACAAAAAATCCTGCGCGAACTCAAAGCCACGGACACGATTTCTAGCGTTAAGGTGATCAAAGGTCGTGAAAACTTGCAAGTGCCTCAAGCATAAGCCATCTCTAACTTTAGGCGGACTGACGGAAAAGATTGCGAATAATGGCGTAAAAGAGGGCACTCTAGCAGGGTAAATGCCGTCTTATTTGACTTCAGCCCGGTTGACTTCAATCGGTCTGCTATCAGATTCGCCATTGTTGTATTCCTCAGCTCATACCATGACCTTCTCGACCCACAACCCGCCGCTGGTCTTAGTGGCAGATGATGACAAGGTAATGCGCATCTGCCTGCGCCAAGCGATGGAGCAGGAAGGCTATCAGGTGGTTGAAGCCGTGGATGGTGAAAACTGTCTTGCCTTGTTCAACAAACTGAATCCCGATGTCGTCCTGGTGGATGCTGTCATGCCTCACATGGACGGCTTCACCTGTTGTCAACAAATCCAAATTCTTGAACATCGCCAAGGCGGTATCCAGACGCCCATTCTGATGATTACGGGACTAGACGATGAAGAATCGGTTGAGCAGGCTTTTGCGTCGGGCGCGATCGATTTTGTTACAAAGCCGATTCACTGGGCAGTCTTGCGTCGTCGAGTCAAGCATTTGTTGCAACAGGTAAAGCTTTATGAACAGCTCCAAGACGCCAACGAGGAGTTAACGCGCCTTGCGACGTCCGATGGCCTCACCCAAGTGGCGAACCGTCGTCGGTTTGATCAGTATCTTCAGCAAGAGTGGCAGCGGATGATGCGCGATCGATCGCCCATGTCCCTGATTCTTTGCGATATCGACTTTTTTAAATTGTACAACGACACCTACGGCCACCAAGACGGGGATGACTGTCTGAAACAGGTCGCGAAGATTCTCGATCGAGCAGCCAAACGATCGATCGACCTAGCCGCTCGCTATGGGGGTGAAGAGTTTGCGATCATATTACCCAATACCGACCAAGAGGGGGCGCAACGAGTGGCAAAGGGAATTCAAACGGCCATGAACAACAAAGCGATTCCCCACCAAGGATCCAAAATAAAAGAGACGCTTAGCCTCAGTATGGGGATTGCGACGACCGTTCCCCACAATATCATCGCGCCGGAAATGCTGATTACTGCTGCCGATCGCGCCCTTTACCAAGCCAAAGAAGCCGGACGCGATCGGTTTTGTGCTTTTTCTATTCCTTAATTTGAATTATACGGCTTCAATTTTTAGTACTGTGAGCGTGTGGCTAGGGTTGGGGGCGATCGTCCTGGCGGGTGAGGCGATCGGATGGTGAGACGTTCAGGTTCAATCCTTTTTAAGATAGATTTGGCTGACAAGTTCAGTGTTTCTACGTATAATTAAAGATGTTTAGGAAGAAAGATTCCGCCCATCACACCAATTTGGGTGAATATTCAGAAAATTTCTACCCATATAATTGCTAGACCGCGCAATTCAGAGTTCAAAATATAGAATGGAATTTGGTTGCCACGAAAAGCTACGTGTCAGCCAACTTATTGCGATCTAAGCCTCTGGAGTTTCTGAAATGCACCCAATCTCTCAAGAATACTTTAATGCTTTATGCTATGTCCGTGATCCTCTTGTTAGAGGAATTAAGCCGGAAACACAGCCTTTTACTATTAATAAGGAGGTCGAGTGGTACACTGACGAACGAAGAATTCTTATTGCAAATATATTTATCGATAAGTTTGACAACGATTGGAATTTTATAATTTTCGGTCGAGACATACGCAAAATTTACCGCTATATCTATGGTGAAGTCAGCTTTGACTCTATTGAAGATGCACGTAAGAAACTTAAAGAAAAGTTGACTGAGTTCAGCCAAGAAGAACAAGAAGAATATCCTCAAGGAGATGAAAAAAGCCCGCCACACTATATTTACAAACAAATAGTTGCGCCAGAAAAATTACATCCTAATTTCCGTTGCTTAGTTGAAGAACCTAGGTTTGAAGCAGCTCGGAACCTGATTGAACAGATTATCTATACATTCATTGATCCTGATGGTAATTTTATTCGAGACTTTCAAACGAGTGGTTTTAATGCAAGACTCTGGGAAGTTTTCTTATATGTTTATCTTCATGAGTCAGGTTTTAACATAGATCGTTCTTTCAATGCGCCTGATTATATTGTAGAGCGATTCGAGCAGATAATCTGTATTGAGGCTGTTACCGTAAATCCAAGCAAACACAAAGAAGAGCTGCCAGAGCCGACGAATCAAGCAGAAATAGACGAACGGCTGAGAGATTACATGCCTATCAAGTTTGGAAGCCCTCTTTACTCAAAGCTAAGTAAGAAATACTGGGAAAAAGAACACGTCGCTGGTAAGCCACTAGTAATTGCAATACATGATTACCACCAGACTGGCTCAATGGTTTGGTCAAGAACTGCCTTGTTCACATATCTTTATGCTAAACGCGTTGAATTTATAAAAGATAGTAATGGCAATAAAAGCATAGTTGAAGAAGACATTGATTTTCATGAGTATGAGGGTAAAAAAATCCCATCAGGCTTTTTTAAACTTCCAGAATCTGAAAACATTAGTGCAGTTTTATTTACAAATAGTGCAACTATTACAAAATTCAATAGAATGGGGAAGCTTGCTGGTCTTGGCAGCCAAAATATAAAAATGATGAGAGTTGGAAATCTTTTTAATCCAGATCCAAAAGCAGTTGAACCAATCCCTTTCTCAGTTGATATTGATCATCCATCCTATCAAGAAGTGTGGTCAGAAAGTATAGTCATGTTTCATAATCCAAATGCTTTGCATCCTATAGAGCCAGAATCATTTCCAGATATTACACACATAAGATTTCATGATGGCGATTACCAGGAAATCACTAGGCCATATGATGTAATGTCATCAGTTACTGTAGTGATTACGCCCACAGATAAGTTTGAGGATTTGGATTTTAGATAAAGATGATCGGCGCGGCGCGGTCTAACAAACGTGTTGCAGCGGATGGTATCAAGATTTCAGTGTGGATGAAAGGGTTATAGCCATTACGAATCTGGTAAGGTACAGTTTGATTCTCGAAAGTCATGCCTGACGGGGCTTTAAGTGTACCTCACTCGGCAGGGAATGGCTATATTCACCACCGATGAACATGAATATGAACATTATGCAACTTCAATTTTTAGAAGCTCATCTGTCCTGGGGACTGGTTCCGTAGCTTGGGATGTCAGAACCCTGATGGTTCAAGGACTTTGGAATTTCAGTATAATTAAGGCATTACGAGGGCTTGAACGAGAGAATCAGGCTTCTAGTCTTTTCCGTTAAACTTCTCGGGTATTCGGACCGATCGCCTAATTCCTGTATGCCTCTCTCCGCAAGCTTTCCTATCTCCCAAGCTACGGAACCAGTCCCTCTGTCCTGTAGGACACCTTAAACTTGTCTTACAGGACACAGGACACCCACCCAAAGCCGATCGAACCCCTTCTGTCACAAGCTTTTGGAACTTTGTGCGAGTAAATTATAGGGTTACTCAGGCGATCGAATTCCCTCTAGCGGCTTCTCAACATCAGATAATCACCGCTTGATTGATAAAGTCAGCCTGTAATCCTTGCCAGATGAGGCTCATACGCCCTACGATCGAGAAGCCTTATAATGAATCTGTTGACGAACCTGCTAGAGCCAAGTCAGGAGCGATCGAACCGATGACCATCGCAATAGAATATCCCCAACAGACAGCCGATCGTACCCGCACAATTCAGGGTGGATGGGATAAATTTCGGCTCATTCAAAGTGCTTTTGATGAAACCCAAGGAATCCGACTGTTTTATTTTGATGGCGAGATAGAAATCCTCATGCCCAGTAAGCTCCATGAAATCTTTTCTCATGTCTTAGGCGTCTTACTCACCAATTTTCTTGCTTACCAAGGGATTCTGTTTTTAGGGATGGGGACGGCTGACCAAGAAAAAGAAGGCATTGCCTCAGCTCAACCCGATCAGTCCTATTGCATTGGCAAACAAAAGAAAATTCCTGACCTGTCGATTGAAATAGTCTTTACCAGCGGCGGTGCGAAGAAGCTTCAGCGGTATCGTGCGATCGGTGTTTCTGAAGTTTGGTTTTGGGAGGATGGCGTATTGAGGCTTTACCGTCTGGGGGAAAATGGTTACGAGAAGATTCAACAGAGTCAACTTGAAGGTCTACGAAATCTTGATTTAGACGTCTTAAAGCGCCATATGTTGATGGCTGAAACTGATCTCGGTGCCGCAGTTCGATCGTTCAATGCCTACATTTTTGAGGTGCAGGTTGGACAGTAATCCCTGCCAGATAAGGCTCATACGATCGACGATCGAGAAGCCTTATGATGAATATGTTGACGAACCTGCTAGAGCCAAGTCAGGAGCGATCGAATCGATGACCCTTGCAACCGATGACCGACCCAGCAAAATTGCATCAATCGCTGTCCAGACCTCATCTGATCGTTTCATCACTATTAAGGGTGATTGGGCGCATTTTAAATTGATTCAAAAAGGCTGTGAACAGAATTCAGGGACACGACTATTTTACTTTGACGGGACGATCGAAATTCTCATGACAGGACGATCGCATGAACTTTTTTCTCACATCATCGGACATCTGTTGACCTGTTTTCTTGCCTATCAAGGGATTTATTTTTTCCCGTTCGGTACGGCTGACCAAGAAAGAGAAGGCATTGCAGCCTCTCAACCGGATCAGTCTTACTGCTTTGGCACTGTCAAACCGATTCCTGATTTGTCGATCGAAGTTGTTTTCACAAGTGGGGGGGTTGAAAAGCTTCAGCGTTATCGATCGATCGGTGTCCCTGAGGTTTGGTTCTGGGAAGATGGAACACTCACGCTCTATCACCTGCGTAGTGATAACTATGAACGCATTGAAAAGAGTGAACTTGAGGAACTGAAAGATCTTGATGTAAGCCTCTTAAAGCGGCACATTATGATGGGTGAGACCAATGTCGGCGAAGCGATTCGATCGTTCACCGCCTATGCGATGCAGAAGAAGTAAATCCAGTTCAGAAGTAATTAGGAGCGATCGCCCTATGACAGTTGCAACCGATGATCTCCGTTACATTAGAGACCAACGGCGAATGACACTTAAGGAATATCTGACCTATGACGATGGGACAGATACGCAATATGAGCTTGAGGATGGGATTTTAGTACCGATGGGAACCGAAAGCACGGGAAATACCTCCATAGGGATGTTTTTAGTAAGTGTAGGAGGATAAAGCCTTCTCATGCAATACTTGCCTGGTCAAAGCTTGTCCAACCAGGGCTTGCAGCGGATAGTCTCAATACTCTGGTAGCGACTCAAAAAAACTTGCCATCGCTGAAGCCAAAGCCGTTGGGGTGATCGGCTTCAATTTTACAAAATTACCTATCCTGTAGGACACCTTGAACTTGTTCTACAGGACACAGGCCACCTACTTCACTCAAAGCCGATCGAACCCCACCTGTCACTGACTTTCGGCACTTTGAGTGAGTAAATATAGGGTTAGTTGGGCGATCGAAGTCCCTCTAGCTGCCTCTCAACGTCAGATAATCGCCGCTTGATGGATGAAAGCTCATTTTCTGGATCCGGTGCGAGGAATGCTCTTAATGCTTCGATCGTTGTGCGCGATCGAAGCTACTTAATGCTTCGATCGCGGTCATGGGGTTTTATCAGGGTTTCTGCGGTACCTCTACGGCACTGAACTTAACCATCTAAGCTAGAAGCCGCTTCACTTCTGCTGTCGAAAACCCGATCGCCTCAGCAATTTGTTCAGCCGTCAATCCCAAACTCGCCAATCGTGGAATGGCTGATCGTCGGGCCGATCGTTCAGTTTCAGCCATTGCTTCGGCAGATTCTCGGGCCGATCGTTCGGTCTCAGCCATCGCTTCGGCAGATTCTCGGGCCGAGCGTTCGGTTTCGATCGTGGCTTCGGCAGATTCGCGGGCCTCATAATCGGTCTCAACCCAGTGGCCAGAAGCCTCATACCAACGCAACCATTTGCCCTCAAATCCGTGGTGGATCCCTTGCCAAATCCCTAGCCCTAGCTGCAATTCCTCAAACCAGAACTTTTGCTCTGGCCCAATAATATCAACCTGCCGATATTGGCCGCCTGCCAAAGTAAACACACGGAGCTGATTTTCGTAGCGGTCGTAGACCACATAAAATGGCACCCGCAAAATGCGCTCATAGACTTCCCATTTAGTAGGCGGCTTCCCGAGTTCCCGCAGCTTCTGACCCAAGTCGTCCTTTTCCGTCCCCGGTGACAACAATTCCACAATTAAAAAGGGACTGACAAACTCCTGCCACCAACAGTCCGGACAGATTTGAGGTGGGTCAAGCTCTGAGAGAGCCGTATTCTAGGAGCTTTTGGTAGTTTGGATTTAATTTAATCAAAGTCGAGTCC
>JAYUJY010000183.1:0-19149 GCA_043764895.1 Synechococcales cyanobacterium
ATTGACTTTGGAGGTGATCCTGATAGAATTGTGGAATCATTTTAATAAATGGGTCTTTTTGAGAAATTTGGACCCATCTTTTTTACCTTAATTTACTAGAACTCTCACCTTGCTTAGGTTAGAGAGTGCGTTGTCACCCCGTCATCTGGTAAAGAGTTCCATTTCCAAAGATTCGATCGTCACCATGCTCTATCATTCCCGACTTTTGCGCTGGATATTACCTCGCACGTTACCTTACATCATTCATGTTTTGAGCGTGGGCAGTTTGCTGCTGTGGCCCTCGTTTTGCCATGGTCTAGAAACCGATTCGGCTTTAGCAGCCTATGCCAACGGCTCTTATCGAACGGCGATCGATCAGTGGCAACGTCTTCTGACCGTCACAACCGATCGCCCGACCCAAATCCAACTTCACACCAACCTCGCCAAAGCTCATCATCAGCTTGGACAGTTCGATCGGGCGATTGATCATTGGAAAAAAGCAGTGGCGCTATCCCGCGAGACTCCCAATCCCCAAACGACGATTTCGCTCCTGCTCGAAGAAGCTCAAAGCTACGATCGTCTTGGCCAACCGCGCCAAGCCTTAGCGCGCACCACCGCCGCCCAAGCCCTGCTCAACACCCACCCAAATGCCCTTCTCAGCGCCGCCGCTCAAGGCACTCAAGCCCAATCGCTGATGGCACTCGGTGAACTGGACTCAGCGATCGACCTCCTCACCCAAGCCGTCACCCAAGTCACCCAAGCCGTCACCCAAGTCACCCAAGCCAAAACGATCGCCGCTGCCCTCTGGAACAACCTCGGCAATGCCCACACCCGCCGCCGAGATCGAGACACCAATCGTGCGCTGGTCGAGACCCAAGACGGCAATATCCCCGAGGCCAAGCGACTTCGCCAAAGTGCCATCCTCGACCAAAAACTCGCCACGCAAGCCTACGACCGATCGAGCCTTCTGGCCCAAAATCCGATCGCTCGTCTGACGCCTCAAGTCAACGCGCAATCCAATGCGCAATCTAGTTTGCAATCCAGTCCGCAACGCCTTCCGGATGCCGCCATCCAAACCCTCGCCGCCCAACGGCCCTCCCGCGCCAAAATCTACGCACTCCTTGCCCTCACGCCTAACACTAACCTCACGCCCACCCCCGCTAGAGCTGCCGAACAGCGCCTGCTCCAGGCCATTGACGACGCCCAACAGCTTGGAGATTTGCACAGCTTGTCCTACGCCCTCGGCACCCTCGGCCATCTCTACGAAAACCAAGGCGATCGAACCCGCGCCCTAGCCACCACCCGCCAAGCCCTCAACACCGCCCAACAAATCCGCGCCCTCGACAGCCTCTACCGCTGGCAATGGCAACTCGGACGCCTCCTACCCGACGCCCAAAGCGCCAAGCTCCAGTACCGCGACGCAATAGCCACCCTCCAGACCCTCCGCGCCGACTTGCTCACTACCCCAAGAGACTCCCAGCTCGATTTGCGCGATGCCGTCGAACCGCTATACCGCGAACTCATTGCTTTGCTGGTCGCGACACCCACCCAAGCCAACCTGACAGAAACAATAGACACCCTCGAACGCCTCAAGCTCACCGAGCTGCAAAACTTCTATGGCGACGACTGCATCCAAATTCTTCAAGAAACCCTCCCTGCTGAGCTGCTTCAATCGCGCCGCACCACCGCACCCTCCCTCCCCCCGCTCAAACCGGGCACCCTCGCCGTCTACACCATTATCCTCAAAACCGAAACCCTGCTGCTGACCCAAACCGCCGCCGGAACGCTCCAGCTCCATCGGATTGCAATAGCCGAAAGCCAGCTCCAAACCCAAATGCAACGCCTCCGCTATGCGCTTGAAGATATCTCCACCGAACGCTACCGTACCGAATCCGCCCGCGCCTACGATCTCCTGATTCGCCCGATCGCCCCCGCACTCAAAGACCCCCAAATCAAAACCCTCATCTTCGTCAACGACGGCGTTCTGCGGAATATTCCCATGGGCGCACTGACCGATGGCAAAAAATTCCTTATCGAAGACAAAGCGATCGCCACCACCCTCAGCCTCTACCTCACCAACGCCCGTAACCACAGCGCCAACGGTCCTTCCACCCCCCAACGTACCCTCATCTTCGGCCTCACCACCCCCGACCACCCCTTCAGCCCCTTGCCCCAAGTCGCCGAGGAAACCGCCAACGTCCAAGCCCTTACCCAAGGCACCCGCTTCCTCAATGCAGACTTCACCCTCAGCCGACTCAAGCGTGAACTCCAGAACAAAGACTACGACACGCTCCACCTCGCCACCCACGGCAGATTCGGCAGCGACGCCAAGACCACGTTTCTCGTCACCCACGACGGACGTATCACCCTCGACCAAATCGAAGCCATCCTTCGCCAAAACAACCGAACCCTGTCGCTCCTAGTCCTCAGCGCCTGCGAAACCGCCACCGGAAACGATCGAGCTGCCCTCGGCATTGCGGGAGTCGCCATCCGTACGGGAGTCCAGAGCACCCTTGCCAGCCTCTGGTTCATCAACGATGCTGAAACCGTCCCGCTCATTACCGAGTTCTACCGCCAGCGCCAAAACCCCAGCACCAGCAAAGCCGAAGCCCTCCGCCAAGCCCAACTCAAGCTCCTCGCCGACCCCCAAACCCAGCATCCCGCGCTCTGGGCCGCCTTTACTCTGATCGGAAACTGGGAATAGGGGGGGGAGCTAGACCGAGTAAATAAACTCAGCGTTCAGACTAGTGAGCTGTGCCCAGGTTAAGTCAACATGCTCTTTGCCCCAAGGGTTTTCGAGATGGAAGGTGCCAGTGGCTGCGTTGTACTGCGTGACGGCATAGGCGTGATTGCCAACGACTCCAAAGTTGACAGTGCTCCCAAAAGCGACGGTGATCACCTTGTTGGTATTCACCACATCGATCGCCGTTTGGGCCGTGATTGCGGAACTGGAATTCCACACGTTGTCGAGTCCAGTCACCTGACGGATTACATAGCTCATCCAGCCTGCTTCAATAGAGGCGTAGGAGTTCGTGCGATCGGTGCCGCGAGTCCAGCCGGATGCGCCGATTTGGGCGTAGGCTTTTTCTGCAAGCGCGACCCACAGCTCATTGGTTACGCTAGTGGCATTGCTGGCTATGCTGGCGTAGACCAAATTGCCGTTGCTGTCGGTTGGCAAGAATCGATCGACCGTCACGTAGTCCCAGACCGCGCCATTTTTAAACCGGACCGTCCAGGTGTTGTCGCCGTTGTCGGTGAACATGTTTTGGATAAAGGCAGGCTGCTCGTTGGCTATTGAACTTAAGGTACAGAGGAAATAGCAGTCCCCAACTTGGCCCTGCTTGATATCCGTGGCGCTGATGCCATTTTGGAAGAGCGAACCGCTGATGGAACGGTAGCCATAACTCGTGGACGTGAGGGTTGGGCGATCGAGTCCCAAGAACCACTTGTTGATCAGATTGTCCATTTGCAGCGCACTACTGTCTGCGGTCAATACGCCCAAAGTTGCGCTTTGGTAGATCAGGTTGGAGGAATCAGTGCTGAGTAGTTTTTTGGACAATGTTTTAACATCATCGGTGATGGTCCAGCGGCTGGTGTTGTTCAGCAGGGTATTGAGGTCCGTGAGTTCTATGGCGCTCACGGTTCCGTCATCTTGGCTATTGCGGAAGATGCTGATCAGATCAGACCGGGACAAATCACCGTCCGATCCGGCAATGCGTATGGCGTTGACGAGTCCGGCATCCTGAAGACTGGCGCTGTACCAGTCCACCGTGGGCGGGGTTAGGTTGACGGCCAGGTTGACCGTGTAGTTCATCGTGCTGAGGCCGCCGTTCCAGACCTTGAGGTAGTAGGTTCCGGTTCCCAGCAAGCGGTCAATCGTCTCGCTAGAGCTTCCGGTTAGGGCCGATCGATTCAGCAAGAGTCCAGTGCTATCGAGAAGATCCAGGTTTGCGTCCCCGGTCAGTCCAGTGAGACCCAGATTCACCCGATAGGAATCGATCGCGCCTCCCGTTAGGGCAAAGCGATAAACGTCACTGAGGTCATAGCTGGCGAGGGTGTCGGTTTGGGCAAAGCCGATCGTGGCGGTGCGGGCTGTGGAAATCGTGTTGTCCGTATCGACGGGTGTTGCTAATGTGGTGAGACTGTAGTTGGTTTGGGCGCTTCCGTCGCGGTACACCTGGATGTAGTAGGTGCCGATCGCAAGTTGAGATGTGATGGTATCCGCTAGCGTTCCAGCATTATTTGATGTCTTTAAGACAACGTTGTTAATATTAAGGAGCCTAATGTTCGCGTTAGCAATCATCCCATTGAGGTTGATACTGACATCGCTGAGGACAGACGTTGTGAATTTATAGTAATCACTCGTGTCATCATTCCCGACCCAATCGTTCGAGACTTGAGCGGTGGGGCTGAAGGTGAGGAGCTTGGCGGTGGCGGTGGTGTTGCCTGCGTAGTCATTGGGTAGGACGGTGGCAGAGGCTTGGAAAGCATAGTTTGTATCGCCCGATCGTTGGTAAATCCGTGCGAAATACTTCCCAGCATCCAGATAAGAAAGTAGCGATTCATTCGTGATTCCGGCTTGCTCAGACGTTGCAATGGTGTCTCCAGAATCAATGATGCCGTTAGTATTCACATCTCGAATGAGTTGGAGATCGGCGTTATTGGTCAGTCCGGTAACGGTTAGATTAACCGCACTCCGTGCCCCGATGCTAAAGGTATAGAAATCCTGGGTATCGCCGCCATTGACCGAATCCGTCCAGGTTTGGGCGGTGCTAGAGAGGACAATCGATCGCGCGGTGCCTAGGGTGTTGCCTGCGAGATCCTGGGGCAACAGTTTACTGGTGGCGTTAAGGGTATAATTTGTATCACCCGATCGTGCGTATACCCGAATAAAGTAGGTTCCGGCGTCGAGGTAGGTATCGATCGCTTCATCAAGAATCCCAGTCTTACCCGAAGTTGACAGCACATCACTGGTATCAATGACGCCATTATTATTCGCATCACGAATCAGTTGAACGTCGGCATTGTTCGCAAGGCCACTGACGCTGAGGGAGAGGCTACTGCGGCCCGTGAGGGAAAATCGATAGAAGTCTTGAGAATCGGCGGCTCCGACCCATTCACTTAAGGGTTGGGCGGTGGCCGTGAGGGCGATCGCGCGTGCAGTACTGAGCGTGTTTCCGGCTGTATCTAATGGCATAAAGGTATGGAAGCTCAATGTCTATTTCTATACCAGCTTCTCATCAGTACTAGCTTTTTAAATGTAATGTGCGAGACCTTTATAGCATTTTAATACAGTAAGAGGTTAAAGATTTTCGATTATCATAAATACTGTCCGATTGTTTTAGGTGCCCCATGCTTCAGCGAGCCATTCTCGATCCGCCCTCTGAACGGCTTTATGAGCAGGATTTTTGGCTGTGGACTCAGGCGATGGCTGAGGCATTAAAGTCAGGAAATCTTTCCCAATTGGATTTGGAAAATTTAGCAGAAGAGGTGGGAAGTTTGGGACGGAGCGATCGTCGGGAATTGCAAAGTCGGCTGACGGTGTTGTTAATGCATTTATTAAAGTGGCAGTTTCAATCGGATATGCGTTCGGGAAGCTGGCGCGGAACATTGGCCGAGCAGCGGATTCGCGTTGCAAAACTGCTGAAAGAAAGCCCAAGTTTACGATCGTTTTTTGAAGCGTCTGTAAATGAATGCTACGACGATGCAACAGTGAAAGCTTCGGAAGAGACGGGACTTGTGATTGCAACATTCCCTAGAACTTGTCCCTATGATATTGAAGATATTTTATGCATTGAATTTTTGCCCATTGATTAGAGGGTTTTTTCGATCGATCTCTGAAGCATCTTCGCTGTCGCCCATCCAAGAGTCTAATAAGTCGATCGCCGCCTGATTCTTCTCGGCTTGTTCGGCATTAATCACTGATACCCCGGCTCGCGAAGCGTTCTGTCGAAACTGGCGTAAGGTATCTAGTAACTCTGTCCAATATTCCTTAGGAGTGGCTTCAATTTCATGAAGCATCAATTCGATCGAGGTCGATGATGAACGGGATGCCATGGATGAAACCTGCCGTTGAAACTACAGTCTGATTTTAGCGCAGTCGCTGTTGGATGTCATAACCGATCGCACTCTTTATTCGTTTAGAGGGTGTTGGAGAAGTCGAGATTTGGGTAAAAAGTTCTCCGGGTATAGACTAGACGTACATACATGTAGCCCCCGGAGAACAAAGTCAAGAGTTCTGTAAGCTGCCACCGTTGAAGTAATGAGAGGTATCGTCTATGAATCCCCCTAAAATCGTCTCTGCTACTGCGATCGATAACACGATGTTACTGATTGAGTTTAGCAATCACGATCGTAAGCAATATTGCACTAAGCCTCTATTGGATAAGCCTATGTTCTCGCCATTGCGGAATCCATCTTTTTTTAGAAGTTTCAAGATTGATGGGGGTGGTTATGGGATTATTTGGAATGATGATATGGATTTGAGTGAGTATGAGCTTTGGCGTAATGGAACAGATGTGGTGGCAGATGACTTGCAATCGATCGCGATCGTGACTGGATAGAACCCTTGCGATCGCCACTTCCTCAAGCCCGATCGCATAAATTTCCCACCACTATGCAAATAGTTTCTATCGGGTGATAGATTAGAGGAGTGGTTTTCTGAGAGTTGTGCTATGCGATCGATGGTTTTTGCCGCCAGCATTATCATACTTCTAGGGTGCGCAGAACTAAGCCGCACCGCTACCGCCCAACAATCAATCGCTCAAGCCATAACACCCCAACAGGACGCCCTTCAGCAATTTGAAGTCGGGGAAAAACAATTTCAAGCCAATCAATTTGAAAGTGCTAGAACGGCTTATAGAAATGCGCTTAACATTTGGGTCAAACTCGATCGTAAGCCTCTTCAAGGCAGTTTGTATTTAAAACTTGCGCAGGTTGATGAAGTGCTGGGGCAGTATGATCAGGCAATGGAAAGTTATCAACAGGCATTGAACATCTTCTCAGAACTCGATCGTCCGATCGAACGCTCCGGCTCTTTGAGCGGCATCGGCATCATCTTCGTGAGAACTGGAAAATATTCCCAGGCGATCGAAAGCTTTCAAAGTGCATTAAAAATCTTCCCAGAATCCAGCGGTGCGCTCAATGGATTAGGTCTTGCCCATGCTTACTTGGGAGAAAGCAAAACCGCACTCAAATTTTATGAGCAGTCCCTAGAAATACGAACCAAAAACAAACTTTTCGCAGCCGCAGCGGCAACTTTGCTTAATATGGGAACCGTCTACGAAGACCAAGGCGACTATTTAAAAGCATTGATCTTCTATCGTCGTGCCCTTTCTTTTTTTGAATCCAGCAAATATCCCTCCGGTTGGTCGCAAGCCCTCAATGAAATAGGCAAAGTTCATAATCGCCTGAATCAGTCTGAAAAAGCACTAAAAAATTTTCAACAAGCCCTCATAATCGCGACCGAATATGGCGATCGACGGCGGCAAGGCCAGTCTCTAGAGCATATTGGATTAACCTATCAAAAACGCCAAGATTACAATCAAGCGATTGGATTTTATAATCGATCGCTATCACTTCGTCGCAGCATTGGAGATCGGGAAGGTGAAGCCAGCGTCCTTAATCACATTGGTAATTCATTGCAGGAAAACAAGGACTTTGACTTAGCCATTTTGTTCTATAAAGAATCCGTTAATCGTTATGAAAGCATTCGGATTGACCTGCGCCAACTTCCAAAAGAACAACAATTTTCCTATCTAAAAACTGTAGAGCGAACCTATCGAAATCTTGCA
This sequence comes from Synechococcales cyanobacterium, assembly GCA_043764895.1. GTDB lineage: Bacteria > Cyanobacteriota > Cyanobacteriia > Leptolyngbyales > Leptolyngbyaceae > JAAFJU01. The sequence continues at coordinate 7,773 of JAYUJY010000183.1, forward strand.
GATATACTACTAAAACGCGATCGAATTCTCGAAGCCCAACAAGTCCTCGATCTGCTCAAAGTCCAAGAACTCAACACCTATTTGAAAAATGTTCGCAGTGCTAAGCAACCCCTTGAAAACCTTCCGCCCGAAACTGAGATTCTTAATAAATACAACGAAATTCAAACCAGTGCGATCGCACTAGGACAAGAACTCACCATCCTTCGACAAACACCAGAACCATCGCGGACTCGACAGCAAACCGATCGTATTGCCCAACTCAGTAAACTACAAGATGAACTCAACGAACAATTTAATCAATTCACGAAACGTCCCGATATCAAAGCCTTAGTCCAAGCGCTTGCTCGCCGTAATATTGACGCTTATGATCAAACCATCAAAACTGCCGACCTTAATGCATTACGCACTAATTTAAAACAACTGAATGCCGTGATGATCTATCCCTTGATTTTGGAAGATCGGCTAGAACTCATTATCACAACCGCCGACTCCGCCCCCTTACGTCGCACGGTAAATGTCAAACGAGAAGATCTCAACAGAACCATTCTAGAATTCCGAAATGCACTCCAAAGCAACGACAATGACGTCAGCCGCCACGCTCAAAAGCTCTACAATTGGCTCATCAAGCCCCTCGAAGCTGACTTAAAAGCTAGCAATCCAAAAACTCTAATCTACGCACCCGATGGGCAATTGCGCTACATTCCGATCGCCGCCCTCCACGACGGAAAACAATGGCTGATCGAACGCTACGCCATCAATCACATTACGGCCAAATCCCTCACGAACCTAACGCAACAACCGAAACAACAACCGAAAATTCTCGCCGGAGCGATCGGTGGAGAACGATCCGAATTAACCAGCGTCACCGTGGGTACGCGATCGTTTACCTTTACTGGATTACCTGCCACAGAGACTGAAATTGATTCTATCCAAGCCCTCCAACCCTCTACCAACCGACTCAAATCCGCCCAATTCATCCTCCCCAACGTCAAACCCAAACTCGCAGATTACAACATCCTCCACCTCGCTACCCACGCCGCTATTATCCCTGGAAATCCCGAAGACTCCTTCATCCTCTTCGGCGGCAACACTACAGCAACACTAAAAGAAATCGAAAATTGGACCTTGAATAATTTTGATTTAGTGGTTTTAAGTGCCTGTGAAACCGGATTGGCTGGAAATTTTGGAACGAATGGCGAAGAGATTTTAGGACTCGGTTATCAATTCCAAAGCCGAGGCGCAAAAGCAACGATCGCCTCACTGTGGAAAGTAGAAGACAACAGCACCCAGCAACTGATGACCGAATTTTACAGTGCCCTCAAAGCCGGGAAAACCAAAAACCAAGCCCTCCAAGCCGCCCAACTCGCTCTCATTGCAGGCACCGCCACAAAGACAACAAACACCCGATCGAGCATCAAGGTGGAATTCATCGAAACAGACTCATCGCAAGAAGCAAGGGCGATCGATGCTCCTCATCGTCATCCTTATCACTGGGCACCCTTTATTCTGATTGGTAATGGACTATGACCCGCCAAAATCACTCGTTGGGAATCTCATTCTTTGGCCTATCAACCCGTAATTCTGGGGGCTATGATAAACGCGTGGGCTGAATTTAGAGTGATGAACGATCGGGACAAAGAATGACACTAGACTTCCGCAACCTCAATACCCTGTGGGCCTCCGTCCTGGTCGAAACGCTCTACCGCTGCGGCTAGTGACCATTCAGAGTTTCTATTTTCCTGATTTCTCAAACAGTTGAAGTTGTCGATTAGTTGAATGAATCGTTACGGGCTGGTCAATTAAAATATCTTGGTACATTGATAGCCATTCTTCTTTTGAACTTCGATCGGACATAAAGCGAAAAGAGGATGCGGCTAAATATTGTCGATCGCGTTCAAACGATAGCCAGCGTCGGTTTTCAGCTTCCGCAACGGCTCCGGTCGTGTTAGACCCGGAGAAAATATCTAACACAATATCTCCTGGCTCTGTCAGAAATCGAATGAAAAATTCAGGTAATTTACTAGGAAAGCGAGCCGGATGAGCCTTAATTTCTAACGCTTTACATGCGCGAAGATATAAACTATTTGATTCAGAATTGGGTATTTGTAGGAGGTTAGAAGGAATCGCACCGCCATTATTCTTACTAAAGTTAGCACTGATGTCATGACCCGAGGGGCGTTTTTTCGGATCGTAAAATTTCTCTGGATCTTGAAGAAGCTTCTTCATTCGATCACTATATTCAGTTAAGACTTGAGTCACATCAGACTTTGGAAACTCAGACTTACTAAACCACCACACCGTATTAACAGAATCTTTCGCTCGGATTTTACGCTTATTTACCCACTCGATCGGACTCGGTAACTTAGACGGATTAAACCAATAAAAATCTTCTGCTAAAAAGAAGTCTAACTCATCACAAAAGTGAATCGGGATCCGAAAATTGTATAAACTACGGACAGGCTTTCCTCTCTCATAAGCACCCCCTAAATCCAACACAAAACTTCCGTCTGGCTTAAGTTTCTGATAGACAACTTGGGCAAACTCACTGAGCCACAACACATAATTTTCCTGACTTGGATTCCCATATTCCTTTTCTCGTTGAAGTGCAAAAGGAGGACTGGTCAACACAAGATTGATACTTTCATCTGGAAGCCGCCTCAACAACTCAAGCGAATCACCTAGAAACGCCGCGCCATAATGAGTCTGATAATTCGGCACCGCGCCCATCTGGTCGTCATTAATAGGGAAATCAATCTGTGCGGAACGCGTCTGAGTCGGCATGGTTATCCCAAAATGCTACTTATCGTCTGTAGACCTATAGTCATCATTTTTTAATTATAGAAGGGTATGTCCAATTCTGAAACTTGTTTTGTCTAACGCTCGAACCCTATTTGCAACGCGCTTGAAAGAAATTCGCCAATCTAGGGGACTCTCTCAGGAAGGACTCGCCGATTGTGCTGGCTTACACCGAACTTACATCGGTTCAGTGGAGCGGGCAGAACGGAACGTTTCGATTGATAATATGGAGCGCATTGCTAGAGCACTAGAGGTTGACATTACTGAACTTCTACGGAGCGATCGCGAATGAAATCTCATCCTGACAAATTACTCCTTGATGAACTCTTCCCTTATGTTCAGCAGTATCAAGACCTTGCATCTAAACATGGGATTCATGACATTTTTCAGGATAATGGAGGCAAGATTCTACAAGTCTTATTAATTATGGGCCTAGAGAACATGCCGGGTCGAGTTGGCAATGATGCAAGGGACGCGGATGGCAACGAGTTTGAGTTGAAGTCTTTAAATATTACATTAACAAAAAGCTTTTCAACGCATCACCATATCAATCCTCGTATCATTGAGAAATATCGCAAAGTTGATTGGATTTTTGCTGTGTACCAAGGGATTAATCTTAAATCTATTTATAAACTAACGCCATCAATGTTGGAATACTTCTATCAACGATGGGAACAGAAGTGGCATGACAGTGGAAATAAGGATATTAACAACCCTAAGATCCCGTTAAAGTATGTGATGGAAAATGGAGAACTCCTGTACTCGACGGATGGAGGTTTGACTTAAATGACACTAGACTTCCGCAACCTCAATACCCTGTGGGCCTCCGTCCTGGTCGAAACGCTCTACCGCTGCGGCTTAAAATACGCGATCGTCTGTCCCGGATCCCGATCCGCACCGCTGACGATCGCCTTTGCCCAGCATCCTCACATCGAAGCCATCCCCGTCCTGGATGAACGATCGGCTAGCTTTTTTGCCCTCGGTCTTGCCAAACAAACCGATCGCCCCGTCGCACTTGTCTGTACTTCCGGCACCGCAGGCGCAAACTTTTATCCGGCTGTAATCGAAGCGCGCGAAAGCCGGGTGCCCTTGCTCATGTTGACTGCCGATCGGCCTCCCGAACTGCGCGACTGCAACGCTGGACAAGCTATTGATCAACAGAAACTCTACGGCGATTTCCCAAACTACTACTGTGAACTGGCGATTCCTGAACTGGATGTTAGACTCTTACAATACTTGCGACAACGAGTTTTGCAATGCTATCAGCACTGTACGTATCCAGCAAGAGGTGCGGTTCATATTAATATTCCATTACGTGATCCACTCGTGCCGATCGAAGATTCTACAACGCTAGAGTTTTCAAACAGAATCCCGATCGACTTCTTTGATCACCTGGATCATCAACCCGCCGAGATAGTCAAAACTCTAGACCGATCGACGGCCAATACGATCGCAAATCTTAGAGGCCAACGCGGCATCATTATCGCAGGCGTTGCGCAACCGTCCGATCCGCAGGCATATACAAATGCGATCGCCCAACTGTCGAAGGCGTTAGGTTTTCCGGTGTTGGCTGAAGCCCTTTCGCCTGTCCGTAACACTGCCAACCCAACCGTAATTTCCACCTACGACACCATTTTGCGAAATGCTGAACGGGCCAATTTTCTCACCCCCAGCGTGGTGATCCGAATCGGTGAAATGCCGACCAGCAAAGTCCTTCGACAATTTCTAGAACAGGTTCAACCCGAGACCTGGATCATTGACGAGTGCGATCGATCGCTGGATATGCTTCACGGCAGAACCCGTAATCTTTTAGCCACTATCGAAACGATCGCACACGCATTAGAAACCGTAATCGCCGCAACTGATCTCACCTATTGCAACCATTGGCTTGCAGCAGAACACACTACCCGATCGGCGATTGATACCGCACTCGATCAAGAGTCCAAATTATTTGAAGGAAAAGCAGCGTGGCTTTTGTCTCAAGTTCTTCCCGATCGAACCCCACTCTTCGTCGCAAATAGTATGCCCATCCGAGACCTAGAATACTTTTGGAAACCGGGCGATCGTCATATCCAACCCTACGCCAATCGCGGGGCCAATGGCATTGATGGAACCTTATCGACCGCGTTGGGCATTGCACATCACAACCAGCCGACCGTCATGCTAACGGGAGATCTATCCTTATTGCATGACACCAATGGATTTCTCATTCGATCGCATTTTCAGGGAAGCCTGACGATTGTGCTTATGAACAATGACGGCGGCGGGATTTTTGGAATGCTGCCCGTCGCCCAATTCGATCCGCCCTTTGAAGAATTTTTCTCGACGCCTCAACATATCAATTTCGCAGATCTGTGCAAAACCTATCAGGTTAGCCATGAACTCATCCTCGACTGGAAAACCCTCACGTCTCGGTTAAGCAAGCTGCCCCGATCGGGGATTCGAGTGTTGGAGGTGACCTGCGATCGGACCTTTGACGCAGTGTGGCGAAAGAAAAATCTGCGAGAATTTGCGATCGATCGAGTATAAATAGATACTCTTAATCAAATCTTGCGTCATTCCGTATCACAGAATACAAAACTAAGCCATTCAGTGTTTCTACTATATAAATAGGCATAAAAGATTCAGACCCGGTTTTTTTTCAGGCTCAAAATTTTACTCCTGAATGGGTATTGCTCTAGGGATATATCTTTGAGCCTGTCGGAAAAGAACTATGTAGTTTTGGGAACTAATCTCATAAACTCTTAGAGAATCGATCGCTAATCATCTAAAGGAAAAACGGAAACTATGAGCGGAAATGAACTACGGACTCAGGCAATTGCTCAAATCACCGAGCGTGAAGCAATCCTCACCAACTCTCCCAGTCGTCTCGAAGAACTGTGGGCGGTAGACGTATTTACCTTAGGTAAAATGCAGGCTTGCTTGCCTAAGGACGTCTTCAAGTCCCTCAAGAAAACCATTCAAATGGGCAGTAAGCTCGACCTCTCAGTGGCCGGAATCGTCGCCGCTGCTATGAAAGACTGGGCGATTTCTAAGGGAGCACTCTACTACTCCCACGTCTTCTACCCCATGACCAACATCACTGCCGAGAAGCATGATGGCTTCATCTCGCCCCAAGGCGACGGCTCGGTCATTACTGAATTTACCGGAAAGCTCCTTGTTCAAGGCGAACCCGATGGCTCGTCGTTCCCGAACGGTGGCATCCGTAACACCTCCGCTGCTCGTGGGTACACCGCGTGGGACGTGACCAGCCCCGCCTACGTCATGGAAACCGACAACGGCGTCACCCTCTGCATTCCGACGGTTTTCGTATCTTGGACGGGCGAAGCGCTGGATAAAAAGACGCCCTTGCTCCGATCGATCGCCGCGATGAACAAGTCCGCCACCCGCCTGCTCAAAACCATGGGCCACAAAGAAGTCGCCCCAGTCAATTCAAGCTGTGGCGCTGAGCAAGAATACTTCCTCGTCGATTCGCACTTTGCCCATAGCCGCCCAGACTTGCTTCTCACCGGACGCACGTTGTTTGGTCGATCGCCTGCGAAGGGTCAGCAGTTTGAAGACCACTACTTTGGAGCAATTCCAGAGCGGGTTCAAGTCTTCATGCAGGACGTGGAAGAGCGTCTCTATCGTCTCGGCATCCCCGCCAAAACCCGTCACAACGAAGTGGCTCCAGGACAGTTTGAAATTGCGCCTGTGTTTGAAGCGGCGAACGTGGCCAGCGATCATCAACAAATGATCATGACTATTCTACGCAACACCGCCAAAAAACACGGCCTGATGTGCTTGCTGCATGAGAAGCCTTTTGCAGGCATCAATGGCTCCGGCAAGCACGTCAACTGGTCCGTCGGCAACCCGACCCAAGGCAACTTGCTCGATCCCGGCGACAACCCCCACGACAACCTTCAGTTCTTGCTGTTCTGTAGCGCTGTCATTCGGGGTGCGCATAAGTTTGGTCCTCTGATGCGTGCAGTCATCGCCACGGCCAGCAACGATCATCGCCTAGGAGCCAACGAAGCGCCACCTGCGATCATCTCCGTCTACCTCGGATCCCAAATCGAAGACTTGCTGACGGAAATCAAAAACGGCACCGCAAAAGGGTCGTCTCAGGGCGGCACGATGAAACTCGGCGTAGATACCCTGCCTGAATTTGAAAAAGATCCCGGCGATCGTAACCGCACCTCACCCTTTGCCTTTACAGGGAACCGCTTTGAGTTCCGGGCTGTAGGTTCTAACCAGTCGGTCTCCGGCCCATTGGTTGCCCTCAACACTATCTTGAGCGACTCCTTGAACTGGATCACGGATCAGTTGGAAGCCGAATTGGCAAAAGGTTCAGACCAAAAAACCGCAACCTACGCCGTCGTCAAATCGGTGATGGATCAGCACAGTGCAGTCATCTTTGGCGGCAACGGCTACTCCGAAGAGTGGCACAAAATGGCTGTCGAAGAGCGCGGTCTGCTGAACCTGCCCACCACCGCCGATGCGCTTCCGTTCCTGAAAGATCCCGCGATCGTGGCGCTGTTTGCTGACTCTGGCGTCTTATCCAATGCTGAATTGGAAAGCCGCTTTGAGGTGTACGCCGAGCAGTACGTCAAAGTCATTGAGATGGAAGCAACCCTCGTCATCAATATGGCGAAGACCATCATCTACCCGGCTTCAGTGCGCTATCTTTCTGAGCTATGCAACTCGATCGCAGGGCTTAAGGAAATCGGCATTAGCCTTGATGACGCCACCACGAAAAAGGTCGCCAGCCTCACCGAATCCATGATGGAAACGGTGAGCAAGCTTGACTCAGCCTTAGCGCATGAGTCCAAGGACATCACCGATCATATGCAGTATTCAGCAAAAATCCTCCGTCCTCTGATGGACAAGGTTCGCGAATATGCCGATGAACTCGAAGGTGAAATCGCCGATGACTTGTGGTCCTTGCCGAAGTACCAAGAGATGCTGTTTATCAAATAGTTCGGTTTGGGGCACGGCGAGCCATGCCCCTACAAATCTATCTTTCAAGAGAATGTAGGGACATGGCTATGCCGTGTCCTAAATCCAACGAAGAAAAGATCAAGATCTTATTTACGCCCAGCAGTACTAGGCGACCAAAAAACTGCGATCAACAATCTGAAGCTATCAGAACATCGATCGCGGTTTTTTGGCGATCACCTGTAAAAATTGCATCGTCATAATACAAAGTCATCATTACCATAGGAAAAACCGATCGATTGGAAGAGGTAAAAAGCAACTTCTTACCTCTAAACTGTGGTGGATATTCGTTAGCCTCAAAAACGAGTTCGTTCTCTTAGGGATATCCCTTAGCAGTCTTTTAATTGCCATACTATGAATGCATCGGCCAAAACTCAATGTCCTTACTGTGGCGTCGGCTGCGGACTCGAAGCGCTCCCTCCCGCGATTCCGGGGAAGACGGTGAGCCGCGACAGCAATGGTCGTCCAATGTGGCAAGTACGCGGCGATCGCACCCATCCGTCTAGTCTGGGCCAAGTCTGTATCAAAGGGGCTACTGCGACAGAACCCTTGATGAAGGATCGGATGCGCTACCCGATGATGAGACAGACCCTCGATGAGCCGTTCCGCCGGGTGAGCTGGGATGAGGCTCTTACTCTCATTGTGCGCAAAATTCAGGAAACCCTGGATACGATCGGCGCAGATGGCGTCTGCATGTATGGATCCGGGCAGCTTCAGACCGGGGATTATTACATTGCCCAGAAGCTGATGAAGGGCTGTCTCGGGACCAACAACTTTGATGCCAACTCGCGCCTGTGCATGTCCTCTGCGGTCTCCGGCTATATTCAAAGCTTTGGGTCCGACGGTCCGCCCTGTTGTTACGATGACCTAGACGAAACCGACTGCGCCTTCTTGATTGGCACCAACACCGCCGACTGTCATCCCATTTTGTTCAATCGCTTACGTAAGCACCGGAAGAAGAATACTAACGTCAAAGTCATTGTGGTCGATCCTCGTCGGACCGCTACGGCAGAGGGCTGCGATCTCTATCTCGGTATCCAACCAGGAACCGATATCGATTTGTTGAATGGCATGGCTTATCTCTTGATGAAGTGGGGCAAAACAAACCCAGACTTTATTCGCGACCATACCACAGGATTTTCCGACTACGCCGCCGTTGCAGAACAGTATTCACCCGATCTCGTGGCCAAACGCTGCGGAATTACGGTAGCCGATCTCGAAACCGCCGCTCGTTACTGGGCACAATCGAAGCGCGTCCTCTCCCTATGGTCCATGGGCATTAACCAGTCCCAAGAAGGCACAGCCAAAGTCCGGACCATTATTAATCTCCACCTGATGACCGGACAAATCGGCAAACCGGGTGCGGGACCATTTTCATTAACCGGACAGCCCAACGCTATGGGTGGCCGCGAGGCGGGTGGCTTGTCCCATTTGCTACCGGGCTACCGAGTTGTGAACAATCCCGAGCATCGCGCTGAGGTGGAGCGGTTCTGGAATCTGCCGGACGGACGGATTAATACACAGCCGGGTCGCACGGCCTGGGACATGATCACGGGACTTGAACAGGGAGAAATCGGCGTCTACTGGGTAGCTGCGACCAATCCGGTGGTGAGTATGCCGGATTTAGACCGAACCAAAGCTGCCCTCCGACGATCGCCTTTCACCATCTACCAAGACGCCTATTCGCCGACTGAGATGGTGGATTTCGCTCATGTGCTCCTTCCGGTGGCCCAGTGGACCGAAAAAACGGGCGTCATGACCAACTCCGAACGCCGAATTACCCTTTGTCCAAAGTTTCGATCGCCTCCGGGAGAGGCGCGCAGTGACTGGGAGATTTTTGCTGAAGTGGGCCGTCGGCTTGGGTTTGGGAAACAGTTTGCGTTCAATACTTCGGATGAAGTCTATGCGGAATTTGTCCGGCTGACCCAAGGGCGTCCCTGCGATCAATCCGGCCTTAGCTACGACTACTTAATCAACCACGGTCCCACCCAATGGCCTCATCCTGCACCGTCCTGTAACCTCGATCGCGCGAACCTCCAGAAGCAAAAACCTATTGTCGAAAATGATGCGATCGAATCTGAGATCACCCGGTCCGCCCAGCGCCTCTACACCGATTTTAAGTTTCACACGCCAGACGGACGTGCCCGCTTCGTCGCTCTACATTCGCGGGGTTTGTTCGAGCCGCCTGACGATGCCTATCCGTTCATTCTGACGACCGGACGACTCTACGGTCACTGGCACACCCAATCTCGCACGGGTCGCATCCCCAAAATCCAAAAGATGCATCCTGATCCGTTCATTGAAGTTCATCCTCGGGATGCTGCCAAACTGGGCATCCAAGCAGGCGAATGGCTCGAAATTCAGTCCCGTCGAGGCCGCGCAAAGTTTCCAGTCGTCATTACCAAAAATATTGTGCCGGGAACCGCTTTTATCCCAATGCACTGGGGCGCACTGTGGGCCGACCATGCTGAGGCCAATGCCATGACTCATTCCGCTGCCTGCCCAGACTCTAAGCAGCCTGAACTCAAAGCTTGCGCCGTCCAACTGGTCCCCTGCTCAGAAAGCGCCCTTCCGATGATTTCAGAAGAGCGCCCTACGTTGTTTAATAAGTTACTTGCAATGCTATCAATCCGTTAGTTTCCCTATTAAATCAAGCTGATATAGGCATTTTTACGATTGGGGATTCAGCCGCTTGCTTATGGTGATCGATCGCAATAATCATTCCTTCTCGGGCTAGACAAGCACTCGGACACAGCGCCTGAACTTGGCGTTCCATCTTGTCAAGAAACTCATCGTGATGATCAGGGTCATGATGGAACATGACCGGAACCTTCACATTGGCCGCTTTTGCCAACCGCAACGCTTCTTGCCAAGTGGAATGTCCCCAGCCGCGCTTGGAATACTGTTCGTCATGATATTCTTCGTCCGTATAACATGCGTCATACACCAACACATCGGCATCCCGACAGAGGTGAAGGAGGTTTTCGTCTAAGCGATCGGGGTAGTGCTCGGTGTCGGTCGCATAAACCGCACTATGACCCTTCCAGTTGACGCGGTACCCAAGAGCGGTATTGGGGTGATTCAGAGAGGCGATTTCGACGGTTACGCCATTGCCTAGATCCAAGATTTGTCCAGGATGCACGTCATGAAACTGAAGATTCGCCTGCATGATTTGCATTGGAACAGGAAAATTGGGGTGGAGCATCTGATCGCTCAGGCGCTGACGCATGGTAGCCCCATTGGGCGCAACTCCGCCGTAGACATTGAAGCTATTAGCAGGAACGTAGGCGGGACGAAAGAAGGGGAAGCCCTGGATGTGATCCCAATGGGAATGACTAAAGAAAATATGACCTTCCATCGGGGTCTTATCCTTCAGCAGATGCTGCCCCAAAACCCGTAACCCTGTTCCCCCATCAAAGATGAGGCGTTTTCCTCCGGCACGCACTTCCACGCAGGACGTATTGCCCCCGTAGCGTACTGTGGAGAGACCTGGCGTTGCGATGCTCCCGCGTACGCCCCAGAACTGAACTGCAAATTCTTCCGTAGAGTGAATCATTATTCGGACTCGTATCCGCTCCTTCTTGGAAGGGCGGTGATGAACAGA
>JAYUJY010000184.1:0-19124 GCA_043764895.1 Synechococcales cyanobacterium
AGGTATGAATAATTTTATTTTCCAAACTAGGACTTAAGCTAGATGAACTTTCTAAGAACTTGGTTTGATAGATTCATACCTATTTTCAGCAACGCCGAAAATCGCACCTCTTCAAATGAGCGAAGGTCCGATCGTAAACTCATCAGCCGAACAGGGCGATTCTCGTTCCGGGAGGCAGAGCCAACGTGGTGGCAATGAGTGTACCGATCGCGATCAGACTTACTTTCTATTCTTGTTCATCTATGACACTCAGCAAAGATTGCTCACATTGTTCAAATATGAATCGTAATGCGCCAATGATAGCCTCTAAGTCATTCATTGAATAAGGAAGCGTTTCATAAACTTTTATATCAGTTGTCAGTCTATAAAATCGCCAAGTTTCACCATTAGTGATGATTCCCAAGACTTCGATCGAATGCCCTAATTGCAGGTTATTCCATTGGCAAGCTTGCATTTCCACTAAGCATTGAGCTAGTCCTTTCTCAAAATCATCTTTCTTGGCTTCTACGATACACAGCATGGGTGCTTCTAAGTAAGCTTTTTTCTCCGCAATTAAATAGTCAACATTTCCACCTGTCACATCGCTTCGGAGTAGCGCACCTTTCCAGACTTTCAGGTATTTAGAAGTCTCCATTCCTTCTTCACAAAGTGCATCAATAATCAGCTTTTTTGATTCTTCATAGTTTCGCAAGTCAAAGAATGATTCTAGCTTTGCTAGCCGTTGCTTAAAGAAATCAGTGGGTCCGATCGGAGGGGCTTCTATTTTCCAGTGATGCAAGTTCTTAATACCCAATTGTTTAAATGCGCTGGGTACATCAAAGCTCGAAAAATTCTTCGTCTTTGGCCATTTCTTCTTGGTGTTATTCACCGATTTATCAATCTGAGTAGACATGACTCGATCACCTCAACACAGGATATTTCCATTCTACCGATTTTTAGGCGCAATATCGGTTGCACTTTCCTTACAATTGAGCCGATCGACAACGCCACTGACCTCCGATCGACCAAAGACGTTGGCAAAGCCTTTCCCTTAGAAAATCGCACCTCTTCAAGCGGAAGTCCGATCGTAAACTCATCAGCCGAACAGGGCGATTCTCGTTCCGGGAGGCAGAGCCAACGTGGTGGCAATGAGTGTACCGATCGCCTTACGAAATATTCCCACAACTTGAAGATTCTTGAAGCTTTAGCTGATCAAAAATCTGACGTGAGACGGCTGGAAAAACATCCCAATCATCAGCGTACTTTTTATCGTCGCCAAAGATTGTCAAAATATAATGTGCTGAATCATCTGCACTTCGGACGATCGCAACATCTTGCCGAGAGCTAGCAGTCCAGCCAACTTTAGATGCAACATAGGTATCAAGAGGTAGCTTCTCCGCAAGGAAACCTCGAATGGAATTGTATTCCTCCTTCTTCCAGACTTCAGGACGCAGATCGCGAACCATTAAGCTTTCCATGATCTCACTTTTCTCAACTGAAATAGCTTTCCGAGAATGGATCTCATATGCCAATCGAGTGACATCATAGGTTGTCAAAGAATTACGAATGGGCGATCGTTCATCTCCTCGAATCTGCAAATCTCGTCCTTTTGGATCTAACATTTGTAGCTTTGGAATCGGAAAGTTCTTCTGACTAACATCAACGTTTTGATATCCTGCATTATTGAAAAATGTATTGATCGACTTCCTTTGTGAATCCCATTGAGAGAGTTGATCGGATGTAAGCTGATCGCCTGATACTGCTCCCGTAATTGCATCGACTACATCACTTGCAGACTCGTTGTCAGATTTCTGGATCATCTTCCAAACGGTTTCTCGACCAATCGGTGTTTGCAAAGTATCATTTTTGATCTGTCCATAAAGTGCAACCATCCAGAACAGCTTGCTGATACTGGCAGGAAAACGAGGTTGGCGCTCCTGAAATTGAGATGTAACTTGGCACTGAGGATTTCTGACATTGATTAGACTAATGGACAACTTGTCAGTCGGTAAGCCTTTTTCTTGAAATGCCCCAACAGCGTTATTAACAATCTGCTGGAGTGACTGACTACTTTTGAGTACAGGAGCTTGAGCAACGTTGTAGGCTAGGGTTGTTGCGCTGGTCGCGATTGCTTTCTGAGGATTCTCTTGTTTCTGGGGTGAGATAGAAGGTTCGGTTTCTTGAGCTGAAGAGGCTAATTCAGGTGAAGAGGGTTTAGATGTGAGTGCTAGAGATTTCGTTGAACTTGATGAAACACTGGACAGAGGTACTTTCTGTGTATCTGCAAAATAGAGCATTGGAATGACGATCGCAGGCATCATCATCATCGCGCCAACGTGTATCGGCTTAAAGTTTTGGAACGTTTTCTTTATGTTGCGGTAAGTCATAACAAGCTTGTGGGATAACCCTGAGGGGTACGAGTATTGTCTATTCGGAACACTAAAAATACCCTCCCTCTGATATTTATATAAGAGGGAGTGATTCTATTCTTGCCGGGAATCTAATGTAAAATTAGCTACTCAATCTTCTTGTAATCTGCGATCTTCCAAGCCCCATCAATATATTCAAACTGATAGGTTGATGTTCGAGTTTTGTAGGAAGTTTGGCTATTGTCAACTCGACCATTTTTGTACAAGGTAATGTCTTCAGTCATATCCACAAGCGCAGATGCACTCGCGCCACTGCTACTAAAGTTTGAAATCGAGCCAACTTTCTGAGCACCAAAGTTGTAATAGCTGCTATTTCCTCGCAGCCAATCTATTGATCCTTCAGGTTTTGTAATATCTGAGTAGAGCTTGCCAGTTGTGTAAACCGATGCAACTTGTGAATCAAATGGGGCTGCAAAGACTGTTTTCTTTGCACTCATCCATCTGACTAATAGTTCACGAGCATCTGATTCTGAAAAGCTAGGAACGTTGGAATCTGAAGAACGCGGCGTTGTTGTCGTCGTTGTTGTTGTTCTTACTGGAGGTGCTGGCGCAGGTTCAGGCGATCGCACCTCAACCTTATCAGGCACTGTGCCTCCCGAATTGACTGTCACTGATGTCGCAGCAGCCGGAGCAGAACTCGCAGGCGTTATTTGAGCTGGTGCAGTAGTGGCGACGGGTGCGGACTTATCCTTCATGATCGCCATAACACCGACCCCTGAAAGTGTAACCAATGCACCAACACCCAAAGCAATGATCCAAGTTTTTGAATCTTGAGCAGGTGCTTGTTGAGTGACATAGACGGGTTGCTGTCCGTACTGCGGTTGTTGTGAATATTGCGGCTGTGCGTACGGCTGCTGATAATTACCGGGAGCCGCTACGATCGTTTGCTGTGCCTCACTCATCGGAGGACGAGTCTGTGCTCCACTCGGCTGTGACAGTACCGTCCCCGGCATTCCCGCAGGCATTTCCGTCACCAACAATGCATCCAACATCTGCGCCGACGTCTGAAACCGGGCATGAATTCCAGGTGCGATCGCCCGATCAATAACACTCGCCAATCCCGCGCTGACTGACGAAGCATACGATCGCCACTGCACCTCTCCCGTCATCGGATCGGTTGGTAACTCCTGCGGAATCTTCCCCGTCAATGCATAAATCGCCGTCAACCCCAAACTATACAAATCACTACCAAAAACAGCCCGTCCCGCCGCCTGCTCACTCGGCATAAAGCCCGGAGTCCCAATCACAATCGACTGCGTACTCTTCCCATTCACATTAATCTGCGTCCCCATCGTCTCCCGCACCGCCCCAAAATCGATCAGCACAGGCGTGTGATCCCGGAGCCGCAAAATCACATTATCCGGCTTAATATCCCGATGAATAATCCGCTTCTCATGGACACAAGCCAACACAGGCAAAATCCTCGACAGCCACTCCCGCACCGCCGCATCCGTCATCACCCCTTGAGACATCACCCGCTGAGCGATCGTCTCCCCTTCCACATACTCCTGCACCAGATAAAACTTAGAATTCTCCCCAAAATACGCATACAAAGTCGGAATCTGAAGACTCACATTCCCCAACTCCTCCAAAATCACCGCCTCACGCTCAAACCGTTGCTTAATGAGAGTGTAGGTCTCCTCATTGTTCTCGATCGGCATCAACTCCTTCAGCACACAGCGTTTCCCCGACGGAAGCTGCGTATCCTCCACCAGAAACGTCGCCCCAAAGCCACCCTTCCCCAGCTCACGCACCACCCGATATCGATTATTAATCAGCGTTGAAGTCGTCGTCATTCCCCGATTCCCCTATAAAATCTTAAAAACGTTTAAATGTGCGAACCTTGTGTAAATTTCGGATGTCGCTCATCCATCTGTGCGTAGCTTTCCCGCAAGCAGGAACCCATCTCACAGTCTTTACACGGAACACAACACAAACTCTTTCCTATATCTACTAGTCTTAAGAGGGAAATCCCGGAAATAACCAACTATTTAGAGTAAATTCATAATCTAACGCCCGATCGACCAGAGAAAATTTACACTTGCAGCCCAAACCCACTTTGAATCAATTCACCTCAATACTCACTACATAGCTCGAATCCGTCGTCGTCGTCACCTCGATCGCATAATCACCCGTCGCCGGAAGCCGACCCCTCCAAGGACTCCCCGCCGAAGCCGAACCCAGACTTTCCCCGCCCGGAGTTTTAATCATCACTTGCACCTCGCCACTACTCGGATACACCTTCATTTGTTGCCCACTCCCGCAGTTCAAAGTGTATCGATGTGTTTCACCCGATCGTCCACTGCTGCGAATCGTACTCCCCGTACTCCCTTCATCAAAACTCACCTGAGTCGTCTTAACCGGATAGCTCACCGGAACCGAAGGTCTCTGCGAGGGTGGATTGGATTGAATCTCCACAGGAGCCGCAACAGACGCAGGGGCGATCGCAACAGGAGTCGCAACAGGAGCCACTGCCACCGGAGCCGCCACCACCGGAGCTGCGACCGAGGGTGCGATCGAAACGGGGGGTGAAGCGATCGGCGAAACTACGGCTGGCACAGGAGTCTTCGCTACCGTTGCCGCCGGATCTTTCTCGCGCAACATCACATAAATCCCGACCCCAGCCAACGTCACAAACGCCCCTACCCCGATCGCCATCAACCAAGTTTTAGGGTCAGAACCCGCCGATTGCGGAGCCTGCATCGGATTTACATACCCCGTCTGAGCCGGATACGCCGATTGAGGATGCGCCGTCACCACCGTCCTAATCTGAGAATTTGCTACGGGATAAACAGGCGTTTGGTTCACGGGATATGCACCCGAAACCTGAGTGGGTATAGGGGTCTGCATTGGCGTAGATGCTCCCGAAACCACCGTTCCCGATATAAATCCAGAATCCAACGCCAACCTCATCGCCTGCGCCGTGGCAAACCGATCGCGACTGTGGGAGGCGATCGCCCGGTCCAAAATCCTCGCTAACCCATTGCTCACAGACGGCGCATACGATCGCCACTGCACCTCACCCGTCATGGGGTCCGTCGGTAACTCCTGTGGAATCTTCCCCGTCAACGCATAAATCGCCGTCATCCCCAGACTATACAGATCACTCGAAAACATCGCCCGACCCGCCGCCTGTTCACTCGGCATATATCCCGGCGTGCCAATGACGATCGACTGCGTACTTTGTTCTTGGGGCGTCAGCTTCATCCCCATCGTCTCCCGCACCGCCCCAAAATCAATCAACACAGGCGTATGATCGCGTTGTTGAAGAATAATATTTTCAGGCTTAATGTCCCGATGAATAATCTGCCGATCGTGAACCACCGACAGCACAGGCAAAAGCCCAATTAACCAATCCCGCACCGCCGCATCGCTCATCACACCCTGAACCATCACCTTCTGAGCGATCGTCTCCCCTTCCACATACTCCTGCACCAGATAAAACTTCCCTGCCTCTGTGAAATAAGCATAGAGACTCGGGATCTGTGTTGTCAGTCCGCCCAACTCTTCCAAAATCACCGCTTCACGTTCAAACCGTTGCTTCACCAGGGTGTAAGTCTGAGGATCGTGCTCGATCGGCATTAGTTCTTTTAAGACAAACCGTTTTCCCGATGGAAGCTGCGTATCCTCCACCAAAAACGTCGCCCCAAAGCCGCCTTTCCCCAGCCCGCGCACGACCCGATAACGATTATTAATGAGTTCAGGACTATCGTTCATTTTTCAAATATCCAACTTGATTGATAGCGTATCTCGATCGAGCTTGGCTTGCATAGACTTTGGGTAAACTTAGTCCCAAATGGGGGCAAATGTTGATTTTACACACATCTTTATATCTGTTCATGTGGGCCGTCCCGATCGCAGGTGAGGGCCGAAGCGCGATCGGATGCGTTGTTTCTGGATGCTCTGCTACGGCGATTGTCATTAGCGGAGCGACAGGAAGTCGTGTTGGGGCTTCTGGAACGGGAGCAAGATCCAGAGTTATTGATTGGGTTACGTTCTGGGGAGTTACAGGCGTTGAGTGAAAACGATCGAGAGTCGATCGAAAAAACACTACTGTTACCCACGGAGGAATTGAGAATGAAGAATGCTGAAGTGAGAGAATGAGGAGGGATCAAATCTCTCATTTATGGTGCTTATGTAAACAAAAGACGGTTGGCTTCTAACACTAACTCGATCGCTTCCTCCAAGTCCTGACGCGCTTCATCTAGAGTTTCTGCTTGTGTATTTGCTCCTGGAAGCTACTCTACAAAAGCAATATAGCCTTCAGGAACTTTCAAAAACGTTTTGGTGAGTCTTAAGTTCATATCAACAGCCATAACAAGGGTGCAGACAGACTTCCGATCGACTTGCTTAGTATAGTAGATGTATTTAACTTAATCACGCTGCTGTTGCAATTATTGTTAAAAATGGCGTCGCAGGATCGTGAAGAATTGGATATTACGACTTTCCGACGGGCGTTGGAGAATGCGATCGAGGTGGATGAGTTTATCCCTTGGAGAGCGGTGCATGATTATGCGAATCGGATTAATTTTGTGTTGATTTCCCTTCGAGATTTAGTTGCCAAATCCGATCGATTTGGCACAGCGCTTGTCTGACTTGTATCTCAATAGCGACTATGGAGGCGAAAAAACCAGGGGTAGTGCCCTTTCCTAAAGGACAGAGAAAAATAGCCCTCGTATCCTAGGCACTGACCATGCCGCTTCCGAAGTCACTCTATTCTTCTTCATCCTTTACGTAATGGCACTACCGTCACTTTTTTACTCATGGACTCGATCGCCGTCCTAAATTCTGGGGCTTCGATTTATAAGCATAGGGTAAAATTAGACAGACCCGATCGCACCCACAACCCCACCCATGCCGCCGCCAAACTTTGAAAAAACTAACCCCGCATGGGATCTTCGTCTTTGGCAACAACGATCGAGCGAATGGTTTGAGCGCATCTTATCAAGCTGGCAACCGAGCGATTCCCCAGACACCCCAAACCCCGTTCGGCCTCCTACGATTCCCGCCCAACTTTGGACTGTTATTTTTTGGCTTCTCGTCCTGGCCCTCGTGACTACGATCGTTTGGAATCTTTATCCAATCGTCCATCGCGCGCTGACAAAATCCCAGCCGGAACGACCGCTGACCTCATCGCCAAAACCCATCGATCGGACCCAAAACGAATGGCTCCAACAGGCCAAAAAAGCCCAGAGTCAAGGTGACTACACTCAAGCCTGCCGCGCCCTGTATCTCGCCATGATTACTAAACTTCAAGACCAAACCCTCCTCTCCAAGGATCCCAGCCTCACCAACGGTGAATACCGCCATCTACTCAAAACCCGATCGCCCGCCTACCGCACCCTCATTAATGCCCACGACGAGAGTCTCTACACCGATCGGCCCATCACCCAAGATCGCTACGCCGAATGCGATCGAGCCTACCGCGACATCGATCAGGAGACGCCCTAAATGCCCCACCTTCCCAAATCCTTGAGCCTCCGCCAATGGTTTACGTTGGGCATTCTTGCCGCCGGACTGTTGCTCTTCACCCTATTGTCAGCACCCAACAATCCGCGCAGTGACGGCAGCACCTACAGCCGATCGCCCGAAGGATATGGCGCTTGGTATGCCTATGTCGAACGATCGGGGCAAACGATCGATCGATGGCAAAAACCACTCACTGCTTTATTTGGCAACAATGGATCAGACTATCCTCAGAGTGACGTTCAAGATATTTCAAATACCGCCCTCACTACAAATCCCCAAAGCAGCATCCGCACCACCCTCATCCAAATCAGCTCCGAACCCGACGCCCCGCGCCTCGATCGCCGCTGGATCGAACAAGGCAACCGCGTCATTCTCATCGGCACCCCCAAAAACAAAACCCAACTCACCAACGCCAACTTCCAATCCGAAGTCCCCGTCAAATTTGGCAGCTCCTCCCAGTCCGGAACCCTCAAAATCGCCACCACCCGCCGTCACCGCCAGACCAGCACCCTCCAAACCCTTGTGAGTGATTCCTATGGCACCCTAGTCTGGCGCACCCCCATCGGCAGTGGCGAAATCCTCCACATCCTCCCCACCTTCCTCGCCGCCAATGCCTACCAAAACGAAGCCCAAAACTTCGCCTACCTCCAAGACCTAACTCAAGGCGATCGCATCCTCATGGACGAATACATCCACGGCTACCGAGACCCTGAAACCGCTGCCATCGAAGGAAAAGGCGATCTCAGCACTTTTTTTGCCAAGACCCCGATCGCCCTGATGTTTGTCCAAACCCTAATCATTCTCAGCGTCCTGATCTACGGTAAAAACTGGCGGTTCGGCGCAGTTCGATCGCTCAACCCACCCACCATTAACAACAGCCGCGCCTACATCCAAGCCCTCGCCGGAATCCTTCAAAAAGCCAACAGCACCGACTTTGTTACTAGCACCCTCAGCCACGCCGAACTCAAAAAACTCCAACGCACCCTCGGCCTCGGCACCTCCACCATCGACCCTGAAACCATCCTCCAAACCTGGACCGAACAAACCGGACGATCGGCCCGTGAATTTCGCGACGCCTTCTTATTGTCATCAAGCCATAAAGATAGACACAAAAAACCGAGTGAGGCAGAATTAACCCAATGGCTAACCAAAATCCAAACAATGACGAAATAACCCCCACCCCAAAATCTATGTCCAAATTCGATCGCCTGCGCAAAACCCTCAGCCAAATCGTCATCGGCCAAGAAGCCCTCATCGATCAACTCCTCATCGCCCTCCTCTCCAGCGGCCACGTCATCCTTGAAGGCGTCCCCGGCACCGGAAAAACCCTCCTCGCCCGAGTCCTCGCCCGCCTCATTCAATCCGACTTCAAACGCATTCAGCTCACCCCCGACGTCCTCCCCTCCGACATCCTCGGCGTCAACATCTTCGACCT
Source organism: Synechococcales cyanobacterium (assembly GCA_043764895.1). Taxonomy (GTDB): domain Bacteria; phylum Cyanobacteriota; class Cyanobacteriia; order Leptolyngbyales; family Leptolyngbyaceae; genus JAAFJU01. Next base: position 9,313 of record JAYUJY010000184.1, read on the forward strand.
CAAAACCCAAGCCTTCACCCTAAAACGCGGACCCGTCTTCACCGAACTCCTCCTCGCCGACGAAATCAACCGCACCCCACCCAAAACCCAAGCCGCCCTTCTCGAAGCCATGGAAGAGCAGCAAGTCACCCTCGACGGCGAAACCCGCGCCCTTCCCGAACTCTTCTGGGTCATCGCCACCCAAAACTCCCTTGAATTTGAAGGCACCTACCCCCTCCCCGAAGCCCAACTCGATCGCTTTCTTTTCAAACTAATCGTGGGCTACCCTGACAAAGCCGCCGAAAAACAAATGCTCCTCAACGCCCAAGCCGGGTTTCAATCGCGCCGATTAGATCTCACAAAACTAGAACCCGTCGCCACCGTCAATGACATTCTCCAAGCGCGTCAGGCCGTCCGCAAAGTCCAAATCCAAGACAACGTGCTGGAGTATCTTCTCGCCATTGTCCAAAAATCCCGCAAACATCCCGACATTGCTCTAGGCGCATCCCCTCGATCGGCAGTTGCTTGGTTAGCGGCTAGTAAAGCTCATGCATGGCTCGACGATCGGGATTTCGTCAATCCTGATGACATCAAAACCGTCGCTGTCCCGCTATTAAGACATCGGCTGATGTTACGACCTGAAGCACAACTAGATGGGTTGATGATGGATGATGTGATTCGATCGTTGTTAACGCAGGTAACCGTACCACGTTAGAAATTCAGCGTGCCCTAACGTTCCGATTGAGGACGATCTCAGAAGTTTCCAACTCTTATGGTACGGAAAATTTCCCACTTAAAACGAAAAAGCTTTGTCAAAGCCCTCACAAACAAGCCCTCACATGTGGGACAAACCACGTTGATTTTCGCAGTCACCGTCCCGTTTAATCCAGTTCAATACTTTATGGTACGCCTCACTCAAAGATTGTGGGAACAGTTTGAGTGATGTTACTCAATTGCCTTTGGAGATTGTTTCTGCACTGCAACGATCCAGGTCCATCCAATGAAGAGGACTTGCAATGGTGCACGGAATAGTAGGTAAAGTGGTCCGTTTTTATTGTCACCAAAATCCACTGAATTCAGCGCTGCATAAACATTGGACGGAAAAACACAAACTAAAAATGCAATCACGAGTGTTCCTGTAAGTTGAAAATACTTAGGAGTCAGCAAGCCGATCGTGAAAAATAATTCAAGAATACCAGTTGCATAGATGATAAGGTATCGCAAAGGTACAAATTCAGGTAGCATTTGAACCATACCATCATCTTGCAAGAAGTGACTGACTCCAGTAAGTAAGAACATAGCGGCCAGCGCAATTCGCCCGCAGAACCGATAGTTAATCGGCTGACGACTAAAAAAGACAAATCTAATCAGGATTGCGAAGACAAAGGTACCTAACAAAATAATCAAGGTTGCCATTGTTGTACTCTCTTCTATTGAGTTGTCAGCGAACGTTGCAGCCCACTCGCAAATAATCTTAACTCATTTCTTTCATAATGCTGTTACACAATGTCCGAAATCGGTACGTCACAATGCGCGGATTTTGAATTAACCACAAGTAGGTGAGGAATTGTGGCGCTGCTGCATAACAACTTATATCGCCTTTTGCCAAACTTTCAAAGCTTCTACATGGCTATTCATCAGGACACATTGCTTTAAAAGAGCCAAGTCAATTCCAAGGACTTCCTCACTTTGGGCAATTTTTTCGTACCTTGCTTTGTTTCCCGTTCCCCGCAGATGATAAAGATCTAGCACGCCGTCTTCCCAAAACCAAACCTCTGAGATTTTCAGTCGTTTATAAATCGCCAGCTTGTCGATTCCGCCGCTAGTAACGATCACTTCAATAAGTAAATCAGGACGCCCCCGCCCTGGTTTGAGACGATAGGATTCGTCGGGTTCCCGTTTGACTTGATCGGGTTCACTTTCCAATGATAGGGAACCTGTCGGGCTAAAATCAAACCCAGCTAGAAGAAGATAAATTTCTAGCAGTCCCGAAATCCGCTTTTTCGTAGTTTCGTGCAATTCACTGGGCATCTTTAAAATCTCCAACACACCATCTAAAAAAGACAATCGATAACCCGGTCGATCGAGCAGCTTTTCCACTACTCGAAATTCGCGCCACGTCATCCCGCTAAACAGCATCACGGGAGATTCAGAACGGTTCATTTTCTGAGGGTGGATTTCAGATTGCACTTCGGGTTGAATCTTGGGTTCGAGGATGGGAATGGCGATCGTCATGTCAAACCTCTCTAGTGTGTAAGCGATAGTTTTATCATAATGGTGTTTAAACGATCGGTTGAGCGATCGGGACTAGTTCTGCAAGTTGGGGCGCTTGTACTGCATAGCTAGTCTGGGTTAGGCCGTATATCGAATGTTAAATAGCTCCTCTCAGTCTATGCACCCTTATTAATCCAACTCTTCACCACTCGTCCGATCACCGTTTGACCGAGTAAATGCGTGTTGAGCGATCGCCCGTTCAATGCGCGTTCCGTCACAGTCCAAGTCTCGCTGGGATCAAACAGTACCCAAGACTCACTCGATGCTTTTCCTAGGCAATGCATCGGATTAATGCTCAAACTCCGCCACAGTTCGACGGCAGATAGCTGGTCTGTTTCGACGAGTCCCTGCCACAGCATCGGCAATGCAAATTCCAATCCGATCGCACCCGTCGGAGCTTCACCAAAAGCAACGGTTTTTTCTTCGTAGGTGTACGCAATGTGATCCACAGCGATCGCATCGATGACACCGGATTTGATTCCAGCGACCAATGCAAGGCGATCGCTTTGATTTCCTAATGGCGCTGGAAGTCTTAGGCTAGGATGATAACCAGACAAGTCCCGACTATCCAACAAGAGATGCAGCCACGTCGTGCTGGCTGTAATGGGCAATCCTTCAGCTTTGGCTTGATTTATTAGGTCCACCGATCGGGCTGTAGAGACCCGCATGACATGAATGGGAACCCGAGGCGACGGCACCGATGAATCCCGCAGGAGTTCTAGCAGCGCGGCCAATGGAACCGTCTCTGCCATGGCGCTTACCCCCGGCAACCCAAAGGTCAGCGCTTCCACCCCATCTCGCACGGTGCCTTTTCCAGCCAGTGCCGCGTCCCACAGCCATAGCAATAGCGGTTTCGATAAAGGCTGAGTGTATTCCAGTATTCGCCGTAGCAATCCTAATGCGATCGCCTTCCCATCCCCAAAGCCCACCACGCCTGTCGCCAATTCTGCAAACGCGCACATTTGCATCCCAGCCGTTTCCAACGTCAGCGCACCCCAGAACTCTAGCGCTGGAACAGGTTCATAGGATTCAGCCGATCGCAACTGCTGGACCCGTGCATTCATCCATTGCACTTGCGCAGGATTATCGATAGCAGGCGTTGTATTGGGCAGTAGATTGAGCTGCGTAAATCCCCCTGCCGCAGCGGCTTGAAGAATCGACTTTAGCGTCTCCCGTTCCTCATGTCCCGGTTCTCCGACCGTGCTATACAAATCCACTAGCCCTGGACCTAGGATTTTGCCCTGACCTTCGATGATCGTGGCCTCCGAGGGCGGCGGGATGTGGGGTTCGATCGATCGGACTTTGCCCTGATCAAACAAAACATCAACGATGCGATCGGTGCCAGACGTGGGATCGATTAAGCGAATATGTTGCAGCAGTTCAACAGACATAGGAATTGGGAATTAAAGAGAACAACTAGTAATCTGCGGCGTAAATAAAATCTGTACTAAAACTCGTTGGGTTTAGGGCACGGCATGGCCATGCCCCTACAGTCTCTGGAACCCGGATTTGTAGGGGCATGGCTCGCCGTGCCCCAAACCCAACGAGAAATTGAATCGCTGGATTATTTACGCCGCAGACTACGAGTTTGATAGCTAATTTATAGGGCGCCTGCTGCCGTTTTATCCAAGACGCCACCGAGATGGACGGTGATATTGGCAGCCCGCAAGACCGGAGCCTCATCAGCACCGTTGGGATAATCGATTACGCTGACGGCTCCGTTGCCTTGTTTGAAACTCCAGAAGGCAGATGGGTCAAGTCCTGCGACATGACACAGAATGGATTTATTAATGGCATCGTGGGCAACGACTAGCGTTGTAGTTCCTGGTTTTGCAGCTTTAACGATATCATTCCAACCCGCGATCGCCCTTGCAAACACGTCGTCAAGATTTTCGCCTTCTGGCATTTGTACGGTTTCCGGCTTCGCTTGCCATGCGTCTAGCAATGCACCATCGGTTGCACGAATCTCAGACTCTAGCTTTCCTTCCCAGGTTCCATGACTGATTTCCCAAAGATCGTCCCGAAGGGCAAGTTGGATGTGGGGATGGTGTTTCAAAATTCGATCGGCGGTTTCTCTCGGGCGTGACATCGAACTCGTCACTGCTGCATGAATCGGAATAGTTTTCAAAAACTCACCCGCTTGATCGGCTTGACGATAACCGTTTTCATTGAGAGGAATATCAATTTGGCCTTGGAAGCGACCTTCGCGGTTCCATTGGGTTTCGCCATGGCGGACGAGAAGTAGCCGAATCACGTCGTCGTGCCGAGGTTTTGGTAGGGGCGCGCCGAGGTGAGCGGTCAGGTTCAGCGACTCGATTTGGACGGGGCTACCGAAGCCTGCATTAAAGTTCAGAACGCTAATACAGCAGTTGGATTGCTCAATGCGTTGGTGCTGGGCCGGGGTAAGTCCGATCGCACTATTGATCAACGCTCGGTTAATGGCGCTGTGGGCAAAAATTAGGATAGTTTTGCCGTCATGTCGGGGCAGGGTTGCGTTCCAAAAGCGAATGGCTTGTTCGTAGAGTTCCACCATGGGATAGACGTCGATCGTTTCTCCATCATTCGTGGTGCCAACGAGATGAAATAAGTGGGGCTGAGTTTTCCAGTTCTGAAGTTGGTCGGGATATTTTTCACCGAGGTCTGAAAAAAGCTGTTCTTCCCAAAGTTTAAGATTGACTTCCTTGAGATCATCATCAAGGACAATCGGCAACGACAATCCAAGCTCGGCAGTTGCAAGCTCGGCGGTGCGGTGGGCACGGTTCAGAGGGCTGCTGTAGATGACATCAATGGGAATATTCTTCAGCGCGACGCCGACGCTGGAGGCCATGGATTCGCCTTTGGGGGTCAGCCGGGACTTGTCACAGTGTCCCTGGACTCGGCCTTCGACATTGTAAGTGCTCTCACCATGTCGCACGATAATGACGCGGATTGCCACGCTGTAGTCCTCTTTTGTTGAACTAGATCAGGAACGATCGTACCTCAGTTGGGATATTTTCCATAAAATAAGGGGATGAAGCAATTTAGTCTTCATCCCCTTAGGGGTTTTAGTTCTCAGCGAACCGGATTAATTTCATCAACCCCTATGGGTTTCGAGTGATCGCAGGAATGATTAAATTCGGGCCATCACTTGCTCTTTTTCAGGAACAACCGCATACTCTGCAACGATTTGACGCAGTTCGTCACCATCGATCGTTTCGCGTTCGACCAGAAGATCAACTAGGCGATCGATGACTTCACGGTTTTCACGGACGATTTTCAGGGCGACTTGGTAGCCGTTTTCAGCAAGCAGACGAACTTGGGCATCAATGCGCTCTTGAATCTCTTCAGAACACTCCGATCGGTTGTTCCAGTCGCGACCGAGGAAGACTTCGCCTTGTTGGCTGCCTAAGGATACGGGACCGAGATCCGACATGCCGTAGCGAGTGACCATCTGACGAGCAACGCCGGACACCATTTGTAAGTCTCCGCCTGCGCCTGTAGTGATTTCAGCATCACCGAAGACGACTTGTTCAGCCGCACGTCCGCCGAGGGCACCTGCAATGCGGGCCATAAGCTGCGATCTCGACACGAGGCCGGAGTCTTCGTTGGGCATGAACCAGGTTAAGCCTTTGGCCTGTCCGCGTGGAATCAGGGTGACTTTCTGGACGGGATCATGGTCTTTAACGAGGGTACCAACGATCGCATGGCCGATTTCATGATAAGCAATTAAGCGCTTGCTCTTGCTGTCGGTCAGCGGTGTGCCTTCCATTCCAGCAACCACGCGATCGACGGCAGCATCGACTTCACTAGTGGTGATGGCGTCTTTGCGACGACGGGCGGTAAGAATCGCGGCTTCGTTCAACAGGTTCGATAAGTCAGCACCGGAGAATCCGGGAGTCCGACGAGCGATCGCATCAAGGGAGATATCATCACCCAGTTTTTTGTTGCGGGCATGGACCTGCAAGATTTCCAAACGGCCTTTGATGTCGGGCACGTCTACTTGGACTTGGCGATCGAAACGACCGGGACGCAGCAATGCTGAATCCAAGACATCGGCGCGGTTTGTTGCGGCGACGATGATGATTCCGGAATTACCTTCAAAGCCATCCATTTCGGTCAGCAGTTGGTTGAGCGTTTGCTCGCGCTCGTCGTTACCGCCACCAATACCAGCCCCACGCTGACGACCGACGGCATCAATTTCATCAATAAAGATGATGCAAGGGGCGTTTTCTTTGGCTTTCTTAAACAAGTCACGAACGCGAGATGCACCAACCCCGACAAACATTTCAACAAACTCAGAACCCGAGATGCTGAAGAACGGAACGCCGGATTCGCCTGCGATCGCCTTGGCAAGCAAGGTTTTACCCGTTCCAGGAGGACCGACGAGCAGGACGCCTTTAGGAATCTTGGCTCCGATGGCGCTGAATTTCTCAGGAGTTTTCAAGAATGTAACGACTTCTTGAAGCTCTTCTTTGGCTTCTTCAATCCCAGCCACATCGTCAAACATCACGCCAGTTTTAGCGTCCATTTGAAAACGCGCCTTGGACTTACCAAAGCTCATCGCCTGTCCTGGGCCACCGGGCATGTTGTTCGATCGGCGGAACAGGAAGAAAAGACCTGAAAGAAGAATCGCAGGGAAAACCAAGTTTCCGAGCAGGTTCAGCAGTGCGCCATCGTTGCGCGCAGGGTGAGAATCCAATTCAATCTTGCCGTCGCGAAGACGTGTAATCAACTCAGGCGAACTGCCAGGAAGATCAACCCGCAGGCGCTGCACTCGGTTATCCAGTTCAGGGTCAATGGCTTCAACGATCGCGGTTCTGCCACCATCATACAAATCCACACTCTTAACGCGATTGGCATCAAGATACTCCAAGAAGCGACCGTAGGTCATCCGGGTGCTTGCAGTGTTTCGGGCTGTGTTGTTACTGGACGCCATGTTAGGCATCACAGAACTCTGCCAGATAAAAAATCCAACTACGAGCGTTGGGAGTGTCCAAAGCAGGACAGTCTTCCAGGTTGGTTTCATAAAGCGAGGTACCTCTTAAGGATAGGGATGCAACGGCTGAGGGATAATCCCGATCGACCGCATTTGTTTTCTAAAACCCAGTTAAAGCTCAGTGTTAACCAAGATTTTATAGCCTAGAGGTCGGTTAGCCCTTTCAAAGCTGAGAACGGCTTGCCGACTTCATTAGAACAATTGTTAACTTAATTTAACTTAATTTTTGACCTAAGAGCAAGAAAACGAAAGAGGGATTACACGACGGCCCAAGTTCGGCTCAAGTTCGGCTTAAGTTTCGGCTCGAAGATGCTGAACCATTTCAACAGAGAGTCCAGTGGTGAGCGCAATCTGTTCATCGTTCATCAAAGCGAGAAGCTGCCGTGCAATCTGCTCCCGTGCGGTTCGATCGCCCTGCTCAAGACCCTCTTCCGCCGCTTTGAGTCCCTGCTGACGCAGGTCTTCTAGATCTTTGAGTCCTTGCTGTCGGAGGTCTTCTAAGGCTTTCAGTCCCTGCTGGCGAGCTTCTTCTAAGGCTTTAAGTCCTTTATTTTTCTCATAGAGAATGCTGTTGCGTCGATCGTGTATGACTCTTTCGCGGCCTTCAAATTCTTCGAGTTCCTCTCGGGTGAGATTGGCTTGACTCGCGACGGTGAAGGCGTGTTGGAGGGCGGGGGTCTCTGAGAGCGAGGAGGGGATGGTGTTTAGGGTGCGGGCATTTTGGAGGAAGTAGATCCATTGCTCCTTGAGACTGTGGATTTCTTCGATCGGGCTATGGAACTTGGGCAGTTCGACAAAGACCAGTTCGATGTCGTCGATGGGGTAGTCGATGAGAAAGGTTTTTTCTTTGAGGACGAAGCGCGAGATAACGGTATTGAGACCGGGGAACATCTCGAAGTCGGTGACGGTGAGTGCGATGACAGGATCGAGTTGCATATAGTCTTCGCCAATGCTGAGCTGGGTTGAGTAGCCTTTGGCGGCGTTGTAAAGGACTCGTTTCTCGAAGCCTTCGACGCTAAGAACTTGCATTTCAATGATAACGGTGGTTCCATCGTCAAGTTTGGCTTTGATATCTAGGAAAGTGTCCTTCATGCCTCGGACTTTGGGCGGCTGGTAGGGGTTGAGGATTTGGACGGATGCGATCGTGCTTTCGCCGTCATAAAGAATGCCGTTCAGAAAGCTGATGAGAATGTCGTGGCTTTGTTCAGAGCCAAAGATCTTTTTGAAGGCGAAGTCGGATTTGGGATTGAGAAAGATCATGGACAAGTTCGTTTGCATAAACGGCTTCTGCTTCAATTATACAAAAACGGTATGGCGATCGACGGAACTGTTTTTTAGACTATTTTCACGCTAGGATCGCGCCGCTTCTGCTTTGGGTCGGGCGAAAAGTCCGGCATAGGGTTCGGAGGAGAAGGGGCGATCGGGATGGGTCAGGAGGTCGCGATCGCAGATGCCAAAAAGTTCGATTTCGGTCTGGGATTTTCGCATATCGCGCAAAAATACGCCGTCTGGATCGACACCTTGACCGATGTAGTTGAGATACATTTTCAGGTGGCTCATGCGGGACTTTTCGGGGACGCGTTGCATCTTGGGCGTCTGGTGAATGCGATCGATGTAGCCGCGCACCTGTTCTAAGGTCACAACTGAAACGGGATGGCCCGATAAGGCTTCACGAATTTGTTTAAAGATCCAAGGATTCCGAATGGCCGCACGTCCGACCATCACTCCGGCGGCTTGGGTCTCGGCTAGAACGGCGGTAGCACTGGCGGCTGAACTGACGTTGCCATTGGCGAGGACGGGGCAACGCAGTCGGGATACCGCATGGGCGATTAGGTCGTAGTGAACTGCGCCGTGATACATCTCTTTGACGGTGCGACCGTGGAGGCTGAGAAGGTCAATGTCGTGTCGATCGATGAGGCCCAAGATGGTGTCAAAGTGTGCCGTATCTTCAAAGCCAATGCGCATTTTGACCGTGAGCCGTCCGCTGATGGCCGATCGGAGTTCGCCTAAGATGCGATCGATTTTACCCGGATCGCGCAGCAGTCCACCGCCGACATTTTTGCGATAGATGCGGGGGGCCGGACATCCCATGTTGAGGTCGATTCCGGCGACGGGGTATTGGCTCAGGGCTTTGGCGGTGCGGACGAGATCGGGAATGCTTTCGCCGATCATTTGGGCGAAGACGGGCGTTCCGGTGGTGTTTTCGGTGATGGATTTGAGGATGTGTTTTTCGAGACGAGAGGTTTCATGGACCCGGAAATATTCGGTAAAGAAGTAGTCGGGACAGCCGTAGTCTGCGATCGCATTCATAAAGCAAACGTCAGTCACGTCCTGCATGGGAGCAAGGGCGGTTAAGGCGAGGGGTCTAAGCATGAGGGTCTAAACATCGGGTCTAAAATCATACTGTGATTCGATCGGCCTTTAGGTTTGAAACATGAACCCGCTAAAATATGAGGGCCGACCCTCTCCTTACTCCCCATGACCATGACCCTCCCACCCGAACTCCAGACCAAACTCCAAACCCTCGCCGATCGACGTGGCGAAGAGTACGGGAGGCGATCGAGAGAGAGGCGGGAGAGGTCGC
>JAYUJY010000185.1:0-65084 GCA_043764895.1 Synechococcales cyanobacterium
CATGTCCCCCCAGAATTGGGGGCTAGGGGGCCTCTTCAATAGAGGTTCAGAAATATGGGATGTTATTTAACCGCAGCTCCCTAATTGAGGTGTTTAGGAATCCCATCCCCGAGGATGAAATCGTTTCTTGCTTTGAGAAGCTCTGCCGGGTGCGATCGGATTGGAAGCGAGTTGCAAAACGGGAGGGAAAAAAGGTCGATCGGAAAGGACTGCCTAGACTATGGCTGATTGTTCCGACGGCTTCGGAGAAATCTTTGCAGGACTGTCGTGCGTTACCGAAGAAGGGCTGGGAAAAGGGATTTTTCTTTCTAGGTGAAACGTTTCGGACGGCGATCGTCGTTGTGCATCAATTACCAGAAACGCCAGAAACCTTACTGCTAAGATTGTTAGGAAGAGGGTCCGTGCAGCTCAGGGCGAGCAATGAGTTGCTAGAATTGCCAGAGCAACCGATGAAGACCTTTGTTTTAGAAAAATTATCCAAGCTAAACGTCATGCTTAAAAGTCGCCGGAATACAAGTAAGGAAGATCAAGAGTTAGAACAGAACATTGACGCCTTGTATGAGGAATGGCAGCGAAGAACGCGCCAAGAGGGACGTCAAGAAGACGTGGAGGGAATGTTAATGGTGAAATTTGGGACGCTGGATCAAGAGATTCGGCAAGTGATTCCGAGTCTCTTGGATTTAAGTGCGATCGATCGGGCGCGGACCGTTATGGAACTGTCGAGGGAAGAGTTATTGGCACGTTTTAAGGCTGGAGATTAGACTCGGGCGGCTAGGCGATTTTGCCAAGTGCTGAAGTGTGTGGACAGCTCAGCTTGGGTGAGTTCCGATTGGCTACCGTCAGCGAGCCATTTGATTTGGAGGGTGTGGTTGTCGGCTTCGGTGTCACCGAGAATCAGGCAAGCCGCAGCCAGCGATCGATCGGCACGTTTGAATTGTTTACCGAAGGCACTACCGCTGAGATCAAGTTCGGTTTTAAATCCAGCTTGGCGGAGTTGTTGGGCGATTTTCAACGCTTGACCTTCTGCTTTTTCGCCCCGAGAGACGAGATAGAAGTCGGTCATGGGACTCGGTGCAGGATTGAGTTTTTCCAACAAAATCACAAGGCGTTCTAAGCCCATGGCCCAGCCAAAACTGGGGGTGTCGGGTCCACCGAGTTCAGTCACAAGTCCGTCGTAGCGTCCGCCTGCGCAGACCGTGGCTTGAGCGCCCAAGTTTTCTGAGTGGATTTCAAAAACAGTGTGGCTGTAGTAGTCGAGTCCTCGAACGAGTCGGGGATTAATCTTCGTTTCGATGCTGAGATCGGTGAGAAGCTGTTGGACTCGATCGAAGCGGGTCTTGGATTCAATACTCAGGTGATCCAGAATGCTGGGGGCGCTATTTAGGATCTCTTGAGTTTTTGAGTTTTTGCTGTCGAGAATTCGGAGAGGATTGCGGGTCAGACGGTCCTGGGAATCCGGGTCTAGGTCAGCTTTGTAGGGCGTAAGGTAGGTGATAAGGGCTTCACGGTAGGCCATGCGATCGGTTTTGTCGCCGATGCTGTTGAGGTCGAATTTTAGATCCGTCAGACCAATGGAACGAAGGATATCGGTGGCAATGGCGATCGCTTCTACATCAGCGCGAGGATCAGCGCACCCTAGGAATTCTAGTCCAAGCTGATGAAACTGGCGTTGGCGTCCGGCTTGGGGACGTTCGTAGCGGAACATGGGTCCGGTATACCAGAGGCGCTGGAGACTGCCTTGGGCTTGGAGATTGTGTTCGATGTAGGAACGGACGACTCCGGCGGTTCCTTCAGGGCGAAGGGTAAGGGATCGGTCACCGCGATCGATGAAAGTGTACATTTCTTTGCTGACGACATCAGTCGCTTCGCCAATGCCTCGGGCAAAGAGATCGGTTTGCTCAAAGAGAGGGGTGCGGATTTCTTGGACTTGAGCAAGATGCAGGATGTGACGAGCGGTAGTTTCGATCTGCTGCCAGTGGGAGAGTTCGGTGGGGAGGATGTCTCGGGTTCCACGAGATGCTTGGATCGTTGCCATGATGGTTTGTGGGTCCTTGGAGTAGTGGAGATGAGACTGGGGGAGAGATCAGGGAGATGGATGAGAGGTCGGGGGCGCGGGAGACGCGCCCTTACTGACGGGGGGTATTCTGGGGGGGAGGGTACAGCAGTTGACTTGATCTAGACAGACTTTACCCCACTGGAGTGCCCATCGGACTAGGGACACACGGTTATCGGTTTGGGTTTTGGTCAGGATTTTGCTGATGTGGTTATCGACGGTTCGTTTACTGATGTCGAGATTTTCAGCAATATCTTGATTGGTTAGTCCTGAAGCAACGAGTTCGAGGACTTGTAATTCGCGGTCTGAAAGCAGCACGGATCGAGATCGGATCGGGCGAGGTTCGCGGTCAGTCATGGATTTAGCGTCGATCGATAGGATGAGTATTTACGCTTATCGGTCTATTCTACTCGGGAGTCAGGACGATCGGAAAGGATGAGGGAAAATTCGGACGCATGTTCTGCAATATGGTTCATGATGGGTTTGAGGATTTTTCGCGCGTAATGTGTGAAGTCAAAACCAAGGCCATTGTTGATTTTTTATGAAAGCTCTCTCTCTCTCTTGCCCAAATCCATTTTGTAAACACAATAATGCTTTGACGGCGCTCTACTGCGGAGCCTGTCAAACTATTTTGCCTCGGCGTTTTCTATGGGCAGTGGGAGAGAAGTTTGAGGAGTTAGCGATCGGAGACTTGATTAACGATCGGTATGCAAAAACGGCAGATGGTGTTCTCTTGGATTGCTATCCAGGACTCCTTTCGACGATGCCAAAGGATATTTCGCTCGAATTAGAAGCTTACTTGAAGCTGAGTAGCTCTGCGCCCACCATGCCAAAGGTTTATGGCGTGGTGAACTGGAAAGAACGAGAGTTGGTTTTGTTGGAGGAGGGCGCTGTTTTTCCGGCTATTTCTAGTTTTGCTGATGAGTCGCAGGCTGGAAAGGTTATGCCTAGTCTTAAGCAGATGTGGGTTAGCGCCTCTGATTTTCGACGCCTAAGCTGGATTTATCAGGTCATGATGCTGTGGGAGGCATTATTTCGGTTTGACGCGGAGAAGACGTTATTTCGAGCAGACTTGGTGCGCGTAGATGGAGATCTCGTGAAGATCTTGGAAATTGAGTCTGTACGAGGAGAAAAGCGATCGGTGACAGAGTTACTAAAAATGTTTATGGCCTACGAGACTGCTGAGCTATCGGTGCTGACAAAACAATTGCAAGATATGGTGACTCGGTTGATCCAGCAGCCAAGTGATGATCATAGTTATTTAGTTTGCGAATGGCTGGATCAAGAAATGATCCACTACTCGGATGGATCATTGGTCATTGAGATTTGTACATTGACCGACCAAGGTCCGAATCGAAACCGAAATGAAGATGCTTGTTTTCCATCTGGGAAGGGAATATTTTCAGCTCGATTTGAGGGGACTCAAGAGGTGCAGCCACTCGTTATGGTGTGCGATGGCATTGGCGGTCATGAGGGCGGAAACGTGGCGTCGAATTTGGCGATCGTGACCTTGGAACAGATAATCAATTCTGAGGGTTCTGGGCGTCAAAGTGGTGATGTGGTCGGGGTCTTGAAGTCGGGAATTCGGGCTGGAAATGATGCGATTTGCGATCGCAATGATGCGGAGGGGCGAACGGAACGACAGCGGATGGGAACAACGGTGGTGCTGGCTCGGGTCGATGGACGACGGGTTCATGTGGCGCATGTGGGGGACAGTCGGGTCTATCGGGTTACGGCGTCGGGGTGTTATCAGTTGACCTGTGATGATGATGTGGCGTCGCGAGAGGTCAGATTGGGTTATTCGTTGTATGGAGATGCGGTGGGGCGGTCTGGGGCGGGTGCGTTGACGCAGGCCATGGGGATGGTAACTTCTTCGTTGCTGCATCCGACGGTGCGATCGTGGTTTGTGGATGAGGATTGTATTTTTCTTTTATGTTCTGATGGGCTGAGTGATTTCGATCGGGTAGATGAGTCTTGGGTTCATGAACTGCTTCCCGTGTTAGAGGGTTCGGTGAGCTTGGCGGTGGCTTGTCAGGGGTTGGTGGAGATTGCGAATGCGCGGAATGGTCATGACAATGTGACGGTGGGGCTGATTCATTGTCGGGTGGGGAGTGATCTGAAGCGAGAGCGATCGTCGGTGGGTCGGTTTTTGAATGGGGGACGGTTGCTAATCGGCGATCGGACTCGGCAACTGAAGGCAGCTAGGCGTCGGGTGAGAACGGTTCCGGTGGATTTGCCTAAGCGCGGAGTGGGGCGATGGGCGGGGTTGTTTGTGGTGTGTGGTGTGATTGGCATTGTGGCGGGTTTTGTGGGAATGCGGTTTTGGCCGAGTTCTGATGGAACGATTAGATCGGGCACTGGGACTGCGGAGAAGGGGCGATTGGGGGAAGTGGTCACTCCGAAGGTAGGACTGCTAAACCTGAAGGAGGGAGATGTTGTGCGGGTAAGTGGTCTGGGGTTGACGCTGTTTCCTCAGCCGCTGGTTCCGGTGGGTCAGACGGAGGAGGTTCCGGGGGCTACGGTGGGGGATGTTAGTGTCGGGACGGTGATGCGGGTGATGGAGCGACGGGTGGTCGGAGGGGATTTGGGGATTTGGGTGAAGTTTCGGGTCTGTTCAGTGGGTGGAGTGGAGTCTCTGGCTAAGGCTTCTCCTAGTGTGAAGATTCCAGAGGTGAAGCCTTCAGGGACTAAGATTTCAGGGGTGAAGGCTCCGTTGGAGGGATGGCATGTGGAACGGACGGTGCTGGAGCGGTTGGAGTCGGTGAGTGCGGATAGTACAGGGGGCTGTTCGGTGAAGTAGGCGTTGAGTTGGGGCGATCGGTTTAGGGCGTTTTTAGGATATTGGATTATGGCGGCTGAGATTCCTGATTTGAATTTGGCGATCGATCGGCTCCGGTTGGTGGGGGCGAATCATTTTGCGGTGCATGTGATTGATGCGCCGTTTTTGGCGGGGTATGTGTTGGAGGATGTGCTTTGGGATGAGGGGTTGGCGAGGTGCTGGGGGGCTTGGCAGGAGATGTTTGCGGTGCGATCGGTGCCGATGGTTCCGTTTTTGGCGGGGGTGGCGGGGTTTGGAGTGGGGAGGATAGAGGGGGCGCGGGAAGAGAAGAAAGAAGAAGAGGGGGCGCGGGAAGCGACGCCCGTACGGGGCGGGGATGGGCCTTATAGTGTGCGGTTGATGCAGTCGCTGGGGATGGGGCTGTGGGAATGGCTGTTTTCGGGGGCGGTGCTGCGAGGGTTGAGTCAGTGTCAGGGCATTGCGATGGGGCGAGGGGTGCCTTTGCGGGTGCGGCTGGATGTGCGGGATCCGGATTTGATTGGGGTGCCGTGGGAGATTATGCAGGCGCAGGCGGGGGTTCCGGCGATTTCGTTGGGGCGGGAAGTGTTGTTTAGTCGGACGACGAGTGATGTGGGTCCGCTGCGGGAAATGCGATCGGACCAAATGGTGAATGTGTTGGTGGTGTTGGGGCGAGAGGCGACGATCGCAGGTGATCTTCCGATAGCAAGTCTGGGGGCGGGCGGTGGGGTGCTGAAGTTGGAGCAGGAGGCGGCGGCGTTGCGGGGGGTGCTGGAAAATGTAGGGCGGTTTGCGACGACGGCGGGATGTTTTGTGGATACGTTAGTGCAGCCGACGGCGAAAGAGTTGGTGCAAAAACTGGAGGAGGGGCGCTATAACGTGTTTTTCTATGCGGGGCACGGGATTCCGGCTCCAGATGGGGGGATGCTGCTGCTGCGCGAAGATGGGGGAATGAGTGGGACGGAGCTGGCGGGGGTGCTAGTGCGATCGCCCGTGAAACTGGCGGTGTTTAATGCCTGTTGGGGGGCGCTGCCGGATCAGCGATCGGGGCGGGCAATCCCGAGAAGCAGTTTGGCCGAGGTGTTGCTTCATCACGGGGTCCCGGCGGTGTTGGCCATGCGGGATTCTATTGCGGATGAGGAGGCGTTGGCGTTTGTACAGGTGTTTGCCCAGGGGTTGGCGGAACGGTTGTCGATTGATCGATCGGTGATGCTGGCGCGGCAGAGTTTGCTGTCAGTGTTTAAGTTTAATCAGCAGGCTTGGACCCTTCCGGTGCTGTACATGCATCCGGAGTTTGATGGGGTGTTAGTGGAGCCTTTAAGGGCAGGATTGACCCAAATTCCCATGAATCCGACGCAGTTTGGGATTTTGCGGGGCGGGGTAATGGGGTTACGGCTGGAGGGTTCGGGGGTGATGTGGGCTTTAAGAGGCGGGTTGATGCAGGTGGGCTTGAGTGAGGAAAATGATGTGGTACTGCGGGAGGCAGGGGTATCGCGGCGTCATGCAGATCTGTTCTGTCGGGGTGGGTTTGGAGAGGTGGGGAGTCGGTTTTTCTTGAAGGATTTATCGCGGTATGGAACGTGGGTGGAGGAAGCTGGGGGATGGCGGAAGATTAATCATGAGGAGGTGGAACTGAAGGCTGGAATGCGGTTGAGGTTTGGCGGATCGCAAAATCCGGTGTTGGAGTTTGGGGCGATGGATTAAAACTGGATCAACAGCCGTGTGACAGGGTATGCCGGAGCGAAATCGGGATCTGAGAATTAAGACGCTTCTGACGATCGGATGGAGCTAATTAGGCGATTTGCATTGACAGGATTTGAGAGTAGATATAGGGTTTCTTGCCATGCTGAAAACTCGTCCAGAGAGATGAGAACCGCTTTATTGCCATTCTCATTACAAAGAATAGTGGGTTGCACATTCGCAATAACTTGGTCAACTAAGTTATCCAAGTTACGCTTAGCTTGATTTGTGGTGATAGCATCCATCTTGCTTTATCTCTTTACTTAACGATCGAGAGTTAAGGAATCCTTACGTTCTCCCTTAATTATACGAAAAAATACGGAATCTGTCAGCCGATCGTTCCCCTGAACCTATTGTCAAAGCCTTTCGGGATAGCGGTAGAGCGATCGTCTGGGTTGTTACGGGTTATACCGGAGCGAAGTCGGGATCTGAGAATTCAGAATGCTATGATTTTGACAGCCCCGCCGCCTAAAAAATTCGGAACTGACCGGATTTGTGATGAATATGGTGAAACAATTAATACTAAAGATTAAATCGTTCTAAAAATATCCTCTGGAAGTTCCCTATGTTTAAGTCCTTAAAATTTGCATCAGTTACGATCGCTACCATCGCGATCGCTATTGACAATCCGCACAACAAAGACAACCTTGAGACTCTAGTCCATATTCAGAGAGTCTTGAAGTACCTGGCTACTGGGAAAAGCTCGAAGCCTGCCTTTTCGTAAGTGTGACGTGCTGGAGCATGACCCGGATCACCTGCTGTCTCAACCATAGCAACAGACATCCCAACATTTTTCATCTGAACTAGAACAAACTCTATCAGAGCGCTGCCAATGCCGTGACCTTGAAAATCTGGATCGACAGCAACCATATAGATTTCACCCATACTGTCCTCTGAGTGCAGTTTCATAGCTATAAAGCCCACAGTAGAACCTTGATCGATCGCAACCCATACATTTGTGTCTTCCGCAGCACAGACATCCTCAACAGATTTTTGCTGACTCATTTGCCATTGATTGGGATAGAACGCCTGATATACATCAGCATTCATAACGCTCTGAAGTGAATCAAAGACTGGAGTCCATGCCCGAAGGGAAAGACAAATGACAGCATCAAGATGACAGGGTGCGTACGCTTCAATTTGCATTTTGGTGTCGCATCAAAAATCCGTGAACTTTGCTAAACATACTACAAAATACTACGAAACAATATCATCTAGATTTTGGATGCTCACAGATAGCTTGTAAACCAATACCCACCCAGAATCGAGCTGTATAACAATTGAATCTATCCCCAAATGCCCTGGGCGATCGCAACCACTTCACCGCCCACTGATACCTGAATGACCCCATTTTCCAGACGTCCTCGAATCCGGACCTGCGACGGACGACCCATTTCATAGCCTTGCTCCACGATCGCATCGACCTCACGCCCCAAAGCACCCCAATATGCCGCAAAACATCCGTTGGCGCTTCCGGTGGCCGGATCTTCCATAATCCCTAACCCCGGCGCAAACATTCGAGCGGCAAACTGATGCGCCCTGTCCCGTGTCTCTTCGCAAAATAAAAAGACGCCCTTAGCCGTGGTTTGAGCCATTAGAGCTGAAAATCGATCGTTGACAATCCGACTCTGGCCTAGCGCCCCCAATCCCCGCAGCGGCACCATCAAAAAAGGCAATCCTGTTGAAACTTCCCGAAGGGGCCATGTCTCGTGAATATCGCTGAAATCCAAGCCTAACGCGGCAGCGACCTGTATTGAATTATTTAGGACCGGACCGATCGTCGCCGCATTTTGCTTCATCCAAAACACATCGTCTGCGGAGATTTCCACTGGGATAGGTCCTACCGCTAAGTTCAAAACGAGGTTTGAGACGGGGTTTGAATCTAGACCCTGCGATCGCATCTTCTCCCGGAGCTGCTCCCGAATCACAAAAGCTGTCCCAAGAGTGGGATGTCCGGCAAAGGGCAACTCTTCTGTGGGAGAGAAAATGCGGACGTCGTAGCCTTGATGGGGTTTGGGCTGAAGCGATCGGACGAAGGTGGTTTCGGAGAAGTTGATTTCACGGGCGATCGCTTGCATCTGAACTGGATCCAAATCTCCCACAGTTACAAATACGGCAAGGGGATTTCCCGAATACCGCACCCCCGAAAAAACATCTACTAAGGAAAAGCACATCGTTTTCATTTTCACAACCCAGTATCTACGCTATTCCGGACTCCCATAGTTTACGTTGACGCCAAAGATCTGGAAGTTCTACCGTTTAGTCACATTAACCTACAGCGGATAATTTCGCAGTGTTCGAGAGGGTCTGCTGCGACTCGACTGAACGCTGGGTGCTCCTATAACTTTTGTATAAATGATGATTTTGGACAGAATACGATTCAGGACTGTCACTATTGGGCCGATTCGTTGAGTCTAAATATCAGAGTCTCCTGACATTAGGATTTCTGATTAAGGAATAATAGCCTGTGCTGGCTGGATTTGAAACACCTGAATAGTCTGGATTTTGAGGCTTAATAGGCTGATTCTTAGACTCTTTTCTCGGACTCAATACTTTCCTCAGGATAGATAGATTTTCTTCATCTTGTCTTTATAATCAGATTGTTTGAAAACTGTAGTGCATCTTACATTTTTGTTTTAGCGCCACATGCTCACCTTTAAATTGTTACGTGTCGGTCTTATCTTGGGTTGTTTCTTTGCGGAAACTTTTCCGGTTCTTGCCTTGATGTCTGATTTCCCTGTTGTGTCTTTATGGTCTTCCCCTTTGTTCTCTGATCCATCTGGATCTGGAAACGGGCCTGTAAATGCGACGGCAGCGTCGTCTTTGAGTCGAGGGGGCGGGTTTGGAAAGTTTCTCTTTCCGGCATTCCAGTTTCTTCAAGTCTCTGTGGATGAAACGCTGGTTCGGCGGTCTTTGTCTCTGGAAATGCCGTCTGGACAGCTTATGGGGAATTTGTTTCAGCCGAAGACTCGATCTTGGTTTGATGAGGCTAGCGATAGCCTGTCTACGGTTCCAACGGTCATGGCTGCTGGGTCGGGGGCTGAGTTGGGAGGTCGATCGATCGCAGGTTTGCGTGCGGACTCTTGGCAATGCTCTCCGAAGATGGGCAATGTACCCAAAACCCAAGCTAATAATGGTCGTTTTCAGGTTTTGCTGAAGGGATGTGAGGTGGCTGAGTTCCCAACGAAGGGTGAGGCCGATCAGTTTTCTAAGGCGGTTCGGCAGGCGTTGAAGACTCCGGATGTCGATTTTTCGCAGCTTAAGCCGGGTTTTGACGGTGGGAATCCGTCGGTGAAGTTAGGGGATCAGGTTCTCTATGTCGTGAATCCGGAGTTGGCGCAGGCACTCGATCGTAATGCTGAGTTGTTGGCCATAGAGTGGACGAATCATATGCGGGTGGCGTTGGGACAAGTGGAGTTTGAGTTGGCGCAGGCTCAAGCGAAAATGTATGAACTAGAGGATACGCGGGACGTCATTGATGGCGTGGCGTCTTGGTATGGTCCTTATTTTCACGGTCGGATTACGGCCACGGGCGAGGTTTATAACCAGTACGATCTGACGGCGGCCTCCCGAACGTTGCCTTTTGATACCTATGTGCGGGTGACGAGCCGCAAAAATGGCAAGAGTGTGATTGTTCGGATTAACGATCGCGGTCCCTATGTGGATGAACATTTGCGGATTCTGGATTTGTCGTACCGGGCGGCGACCTGTTTGGGGAGTGATGAGTCGGGTCTTGTGCCGATCGATGCGGTGATTCTGAAGCCTGCACCCGGTTCTAAACTTCGGATGGGTCAGACGGTGATGGGGGTTTCACTTTAATTCGCGTCATTCTCTAGGGTGTAATTCTCTGCGCGCCAGTATGACGGGGCCGAGACTACAAAGATCAGGGGCCATCTGTTAAGATCTACGAAGACGGTAAGTTGAACTGGATATGGCTACGCTATGAGTGTTCCCGATTCTGGTTCGGTTGCGGTTGGTTTCGATCGAATTTATTTAGAGAGCAGATTATCATGGCATTTGAACAAGCACCGTTACCTTTTGCTCCAGATGCGTTGGAGTCCTATGGGATGAAGGCTGAGACCTTTGAGTTTCACTATGGTAAGCATCACAAGGCTTATGTTGATAATTTGAATAAGCTGATTGATGGGAAGGCTGAGTTTGCTGGGAAGTCCTTGGAAGAGGTGATTAAGATGACGGCGGGGAACGCGGATCAGGCGGGTATTTTTAATAATGCAGCTCAGGTCTGGAATCACTCGTTTTTTTGGAGCAGTCTGAAAGCGGGTGGGGGCGGTGCTCCGACTGGCGATTTGCTGGCTAAGATTGTGGCGGCTTTTGGGAGCTACGATGCTTTTAAGACGGAGTTTACTGCTGCGGCGACGACTCAGTTTGGAAGCGGTTGGGCTTGGTTGGTTGAGGAGGCGGGTTCTCTGAAAATCACGAAGACGGGGAATGCGGATAATCCGTTGACGAAGGGTCAGAAGCCTCTTTTGACGCTGGATGTCTGGGAACATGCGTATTACATTGATTTTCGGAATGCGCGTCCTGGGTATATTGCTAATTACTTGGACAAATTGGTGAATTGGGATTTTGTGGCGGCTAATTTGGCGGCTTAATTGGGTGGTGGTTTGATTTGGGAAGAGGAATGTGTTGCTTCGCTTAACGCATCCTACGTCGGAATGTTTGGAATAGATTAAAAAGCCTCGGGTTCTTTTGGAATCTGAGGCTTTTTATTGGGTTGGTTTTGGATTGGGTTATGGGAGAAGGATGTGGCGGGTGCTGTCGAAGTCTAGGAGATGTCGATCGCGGAGTTGACCTAAGAGCCGAGTGACGGTAACGCGGGTGGTCCCGATCGCGTTGGCGAAGTGTTGGTGCGTCAGACGGATGGTCAGCCTATGTCCTTGGGCAGTGGGTTGGGAGAGTTCGCGTTTGAGCAGGTTTAGGAATTCGATGAGGCGGTCTTCGACGCGGCGATGGCTAGCGATGGCGCTGAAGGCTTCGCTTTGTTGGAGGCGTCGGACCATCTGGCCGAGAAGGCATTCCATGAGTTCGGGTGACTGATAGACTTCGTTCCAGGGTATGCGCATTAGGTCAGCTTCGGTGAGGGTGCTGGCGCTGTAGGGGCACAAAATGCTGATGGGGGTGCCGAAGGGCATAAGAGGGGAGACGAGTCCAACGATCGCTTCGTCACCGCTAGGGTAGAGGGTGGTGAGCTGAATGACGCCGCGATAGACGAGCCAGATGTCGTGGTCGTGGAGGGGGATATTTTGGCCTTTCCGGAAGGTTTGAAGTCCTCGTCCGTGATAGCGTCCTTCAAGTAGAGTTTTCAGGAGGGTGAGGTCGGAACGCACGATCGAGGGGGTAGAAGTCATAAGATCTAGCTGCCTTTTATGGTCAATTTTGAAGCTGTTGGACATGTCTCATGGTTTTACTCTAGAGGACGAACTTCAAGGAAAGGTAATCGTGATGTTGAGATTGGGTTAAATCTTGTAAGTGGATACACGGTTGCGATTGAGTTTTTTGCAACCACGTCTACGATCGCGTTTACACTCATATCTACAATCAGGCAATAATTTAAGAGCTAACTGGAACGGAGGGACGGTGAAGGATATGGAAACGTACTATGGCAGGCTGGGACTCCATCCTTCAGCTTCGGTGGGAGAGATTCGACGAATGTATCGTGAGTTGAGTCTGCGGTGTCATCCCGATACGACGGCGTTGGAGGTGTCGGTTGCTCAGGTGGAGTTCCAGCAGTTGAATGAAGCTTATGCGACGTTGAGTCATCCGGAACGTCGTCTGCAATACGATTTGATGATTGGGGTGTCGTCGGTGTATGTGGTGCGGGGGCTGCCGACGGTGATGCAGGAGGAGCGGCGTCGGGCGGAGTTGGGTGAGAAATGGCAGGATGATGTGAGTTTTTCGGCGTATTTGGACCCGGAGGATCGATCGTTTTCGTCGGGTGAGCTGTTTGCGATTTTTATGTTTGGGGTGACGTTTTTTGGGTGTGTGGGGTTAGTGTGGGTGCTGAGCTAGATGGGGCGCGGGATGTGAGGGGATGTGGGAGGAGAGGGCGCGGGAAGCGCGCCCTTACGGGATGACTATGGGGGTAGGATGAGGGTAGGTTTATTTGGACTGTGGAGTAGATTTGGGTATGGTGATGCAGTTGTTGTCGGCGGATATGCCGCTTTATAGTCATTCGCTGGGGCAGTTGGAGACGTGGCTCAGAAATCAGGGATGTGAGCAGGACCGGAGTCGGCTCGATCGCTGGACGGTTTCGAGGGCGACGTGGCGGGCGGAGCTTTGGTTGGAGACGGAGCAGGTGTTGGTGAAATATGTTGGGGACGGGGCGGATGTGACGCGATCGTTTAAGTATTCGCTGAGTCGGCAGGATGTGGAAGATGCAGTCTTTTCGGGTCCGTAGTTACTGTTCTCAATTCTCAATTCTTCATTCTCTACTCCCAATACTATGCCTTCTGCGATTTGGTCCTATGTGACGCCGGGGATTCCGGATGAGTATTTTGAGAGTTTGCCGGGGATTCCGATGAGTCAGCGGGAGGTTCGATTGCTGTTGCTGTCGTATCTGCGGTTGAAGGATGACTCGGTTTTGTGGGATGTCGGGGCGGGGACGGGGACGATTCCGGTGGAGGCGGGGTTGTTGTGCCCGAATGGCAAAATTGTGGCGGTGGAGCGGGATGCGGAGGTGGCGAGTTTGATTCGGCGAAATTGCGATCGCTTTGGGGTTGGGAATGTGCGGGTGATTGAGGGCGTTGCCCCGGATTGTATTGGGGAGATGGGGGAAAGTCCCGATCGCATTTGTTTGGAGGGGGGACGGCCTATTAAGCCGATTCTAATGGCGCTGTGGGGGCGGTTGAAAGGGGGCGGGCGGCTGGTGACGACGGCGGCGAGTTTGGAAAGTTTATATCAGATTTCGGAGTGTTTATCAGAGCTACAGGTGCGAAATGTGGAGGTGGTGCAGTCGGGAATTAATCGGCTGGAGAAGCGAGGGTTGAGTCAAGTTTTTGCGGCGTCGGATCCGATTTTTGTGCTGAGTGGGGAGAAGCTGGGATAGAGGGTGTGGGATGGCGGGGGGATAGGAGAGTGGATAGGCGGACGCGGGATGCGCGCCCTTACGGGGGAGGGACGGAGGATGATAGAGTTTGCTACAGGATTTGCTTGTGATTTACTTTGGGGTGTGAGGGTGGGTTCTAAGACTTGGACGCGGATCGTCAGTGGGGTGGTGGCTATTGTGCTGGCGCTGTTGATGTTGGTGCTGGGGGGCTGGTACTTTACGCTGGCGATCGGGATTCTAGTGTATTTGGGGCAGTTGGAGTATTTTAAGATGGTGCGGGCGAAGGGGATGCTGCCTGCGGTGAAGACGACGATGTTGGTCAGTCAGGTGTTGGTGTTAGCA
The DNA here is from genome assembly GCA_043764895.1 of Synechococcales cyanobacterium. GTDB lineage: Bacteria > Cyanobacteriota > Cyanobacteriia > Leptolyngbyales > Leptolyngbyaceae > JAAFJU01. The sequence continues at coordinate 13,999 of JAYUJY010000185.1, forward strand.
AGTTATGGTCGGCCTGAGTTGACGGATGCGATTTTGTCGGTGTCGGGGACGTTGATTTGCTTTTATCTGCTGTTTCGACCAAAGTTGGCGACGATCGCGGATTTGTCGGCGTCGGTAATGGGATTGTTTTATACGGGCTATTTGCCAAGTTTTTGGGTGAGGTTACGCGGGCTTGGGCAGGGATTGGTGATTAATTTGCCGCTGGATGGCTCGTGGTTTTTTGGGGTGGAAAAGCCGTTTTGGGTGGGATTGCCTCAGGGATTGGTGGTGACGCTGTTGGCGTTTGGTTGTATTTGGGCGGCGGATATTGGGGCCTATGTGATGGGCCGGATGGTGGGGCGGACGCCTTTGTCGGAAATTAGTCCGAAGAAGACCTGGGAGGGGGCGTTTTTTGGGGTGTTGGGGAGTGTTGTTGTGGGTGTTTTGGGCGCGCGATCGTTGGGTTGGGGTTGGTTTGGGCTATCAGGCGCGGTGTTTGGGTTGATGATTGGGGTAGTGAGTTTGTTGGGGGATCTGACGGAATCGTTGATGAAGCGGGATGCGGGGGTGAAGGATTCGGGGGATCTGATTCCGGGGCATGGTGGGATTCTCGATCGGACGGATAGCTATTTGTTTACGGCTCCGTTGGTGTTTTATTTTGTGACGTTGGTGGTGGGATCGATCGGGCGTTGAAGAGGGTGGGGCGTTATTAGGGGTGTCGAAAAGATTGATGCGTTGGATAGGGTTGTTGTGGGGTTGTTATGGGGGGATTTTGCGGATGTGGTCTTGGATTTCGGCGAGGTCGATAAATCGATCGGCGAGGTTGATGAGATGGTCGCTGGTGCTCGATCGGAGACTGATAATTTCGATTTTGACGCCTTTGTAAGAAAGAGCATTGATGGCATGACTGAGATCCCCGGTGCCGCTAATCAAGATTAGGGTGTCGCAGTACGTTCCTAGGGTGAGCATGTCGATGGCAATTTCGACGTCTAGGCTGGCTCTGCGACTGCCATCTGGACTGGTGGCAAGATCTTTGGTGATGACGCGGTATCCGTTACGTCGCATCCAAAGGAGGAAGCCTTGTTGGCGCTCGTTGGTCCGATCGTGTCCAGTGTAAAAATAAGCGCGAAGAAGCTGTCGGTTGCTGGTGAGATGGCTCAGAAGTCTGAGATAGTCTATTTCGATTTGGAGCTGGAGAGCGGCATAAAATAAGCTGGCTCCATCAATTAAAATGGCGATGCGATCGCGGCGGGGCATGAATGGGGTGGATACTTCAGCAAAAGATGGGGCAGTTCTTGAACTAAACGTGACATCACGCTCGTTGGAACTGCCATCGATCGGTTGGTCTGACTGCATAGACAGTCTTCTCCTTAAAAAGTGAACCCACAATGACGCTCTGAGCCTAAATCCGGTTCTAAGGCTGGAGATCGGTTGGAGCGTACTTCTGTCAGGGAGTATTGGGGTGTATGGAGTCGTTCTTATGAGGGGTTTTCTGATAAGGGTGATGAACGGTGAACGATCGAGTATTTAAGTCAAATTCTTAAGCTGGACTTGAAAATTTAATCCTATGCGCGATCGGCTCAGAGAACATCTAGTGATTAGGATTTAAAAAAGTAAATCGATCAACTGAACAATAAAATCTCGATCGAATGAAATTTGAAATTTGAAATTGTGAATAGAATTTACTAAAGTGGGTCTAGGAGAATAATCTTATCCATTAAATTCTACTAATCGAAGCCATCGTCTACAACAAATAATATAAGCATTGACCGTAAGATACAGTTCTTCATATAACAAAATCTAACGTTACTCTTGTTAAGAGTGCTGACTTCTGAATAAAAGAGACCTAGAGGGAAGACGGTTTAGAAAAGATGGCTTAGGGGAGGACGGTAAGGGTGAGGGCCGCAGCGATGTGAGTGGGGCTAATGTGAAGCTGACTGAAGCGGGTGTCGGGTCCGAGGTCAAAGGCATGGCCTTCTAGATCAGAGATGAGCATTCCCCGTTTAGCGTTGGCATGGGGAAGCCACGTAGGGCCCACTAGGGTGAGTTGGTTGGGTGTGGTGAGGTGAAGCTGGGTGCGGAGTGCGAGTTGGGAGATTTCGCTAGTTTCGCTGATGAGATTGCCCCAAAGGGTGAGGGTGTTGTCTTCGAGGCGACAGGCAAGATTTTGGAGATTGAGCGGGGTCGTGTTGTCTTGGGTTGATTGGAGGAGGAGTTGGATGAATTGGGTGATGGCGGGTTGAAGGAGGGGGGCGCTGAGGGAAGCGTTGAGGTCGGCTTCGGTGAGTTGGATGGTGAGATCGAGGGGGATGGGGGCGAGGAGTTGGAGGGGTTTACCTCGGAGGATTTGGGAGAGGTTGAGGTGGATGTTGGAGCCGACGAGCTTGAGGGCGCTCAGGTGGATACCTTGGTAGATGGCGGCTTGGGCGGTGAGGTTTATGGTTGGGATTTTACCGCTGAGGACGCTACGATCGCTGGCTTGGATTTCGAGCTTGAGGGTGTCGAGATGGTCGGTTTGGGTTTTGAGCCAGAGGCGGATGGCGGGGACGAGTATTTTGCTGATGAGACCGGGGCGGCTGGTGTCGGGAATGCTATCGGGCATGGGGAGGTAGATGTTGATATGGTTAGGGCGTATTTCACTTTAAAGGATAGGCTATGGCGTTACAGAAGGGACGGGCCGATCGAAGGCGTAAGGACAAAGGTAGTAAGGGTAACATGAGAGCGAAAGGGCTACGCGGGGATCAGCGGCGATCGGGGTCGCGATCGGAGTATTTTGGGGAGCATGGAAATGTGGGACCGGGGATGTTACACATTGCGCCGGATGCGGCTGCCCCTGAAATTGCGTTGACGGATTATGGGGTGAATCGATGCGATCGGGTGAGTTGTGTGAGTCCTCGGGACGTGGCGGCGTATCTCGCTCAGGATTCGGTGACGTGGGTGGATGTAAGGGGGTTAGGCCATGCGCAGACCTTGGAGGAGATGGGGGAGGTGTTTCGGCTGCATCCACTGCTGCTGGAGGATATTGTGAATGTGCCGCAACGTCCGAAGGTGGAGGAGATGGAGGATCAAATTTTAGTAATTGCGCGGATGGTGACGTTGCGGGGGACGCCCAGTCATCATTTGGAGCATTCGGGGGATCATCCGTCCTGTGGCGAGCAGGACTTTTTGACAGAGCAGGTAAGTTTTGTGTTGGGGAGGCAATATCTGCTGTCGGTGCAGGAGGAGCCGAAGTATGACTGCTTTGAGGGGGTGAGAGAGCGGATTAAGGCGGGGAAGGGAGCGATTCGGAAGTTGGGAGCGGATTATTTGTTGTATGCGCTTCTAGATGCGATCGTGGATGGTTTTTTTCCGGTGCTGGAGGTGTATGGGGAGCGGTTGGAGATGCTAGAGGACGAGGTGGTGAGGAATCCGTCGCCGCAGACGTTGGAGAAGATTCATTCGATGAAGCGGGAGTTGATTACGTTGCGTCGAGCGATTTGGCCGCAGCGGGATGTGATTAATTCGTTGATTCGGGACGAGAATGGGTTGATTGGGGATGAGGTTCGGGTGTATTTGCGGGATTGTTATGACCATGCGATTCAGGTGCTGGATATGGTGGAGATGTACCGAGAGGTGGCGTCAAGCTTGATGGATGTGTATTTGTCGTCGGTGGGGAATCGGATGAATGAGATTATGAAGTTTTTGACGGTGATGACGAGTATTTTTATCCCGCTGACGTTTATTGCGGGGGTGTATGGGATGAATTTTAATACTGAGAAGTCCCCGTGGAATATGCCGGAGCTGAATTCGGAGTGGGGATATGTGATCTGTATGGGGATAATGGCGGCGATCGCGGTTTCGCTTTTGGTGGTGTTTTGGCGGAAGGGGTGGTTTGACGATTATTCGGGGCGGGAGAGGCGGTAGAGCGATCAGGGGGAGAGGTTAGTAGAGCGATTGGGTGGGAGAGGCTAGTAGAGCGATCGGGTGGGAAGAGGGCGCGAGATGCGCGCCCTTACGGGATGTGGGGTGATGTGGGGCTAGTCTTTTCGGAGGCGGCGGAGTTCGGCTTGGAGGTCGTCGATTTGGCGGCGCATGTTGGTGACGGGATCGGTGGAGGCTTTGGTGGGTGGGGTCTCGGGTTCGGGGACTTTGGGGGTTGCGTCGTCGTCGATTTCGATCCGGCGAGGGGATTCAGGGCGGGGGTTACTAGATTGCTGCGATTGCTGGAGGTCGGCTTCTCTTTGGGCTTTTTGGATTAGGTCGTCTACAAAGCGTTTGGCTTCTTCGGCGGTCATTTCACCGCGATCGACAAATTCGTCTGCTAGTTTCTGAAGTTGGGCTGGGAGTTCGTTGAGTTTGGTTCCAGCTTTTTCTCCAGCGTAGGCGGCAACACCAATGCCGAGGTAAACGGCTTTTTGAACAAGATCGCTAAGTCCCATGGAGGTTCTCGGTAAAGGTCTACATCAATGACTGTATTAATGATAGAGGGCGATCGATCGAAATTTAGTCCAGATTGATGCTGGACAAGACGGATTTCCGTGCTATTGTGAAAGCTGACTCGGACCCATGCAGCTTCGACGCCCAAATTTTGTCAGGACCGGAAGGTAGCAGCAATACGGGATGCTCGGTGCAGGCGTGGACTCCGGGTCTTCTGCGTTTTATAAGGATTTTTGCAGTTCTGCCTCTTCTTGGACAACGACGCACCATTCGTAAAGCTTGTAGTTGACGCAGTGGTTGAGAACGAGGGGATCTTGAGAAATAATAGATTTTGCATGGTCCATTGAGTCGGCTTGGAAGAGCAGCATTCCGCCGCCCCGTTGGCCCCAATAGCCTGTTTTGGCATGATGGCCTTGGGTGATGAGATCTTTGACAAAGGCGACGTGGGCAGGGACGTACTGATCGAAGGTGGGTTTATCGACGACGCCTTCTTCAATTTTGACAAACCAGGGCATGAGCGTTTTCCTTGAAATGGATGGGTTGAGTTCAACAGGTTTTATCGATTCGGTAGATTCAGTTCTACGGATACTGTCAGGTTAGCTGATCTGCTGTACGGTTAAAATTCTCCTTTTGGGTGAGAGGCTTGTGCGATCGCTCTATTATTTTATCCCGGTATTTTTTAAAGTCGGGCCTTATGCTAGGGAAGTTAATTTTTTGTGAATGGGTGGTGATGCGTTTTGGGCCAATCTGTGAAGGGTGCTAAAGGTTCTGCTAAAAGTGCTAATAAATTCTCTAGCAAAAGCTCTGGGACGTTAAGTGCTCGTCAGTTGGCGGTGAATGCGTTGCGGCAGGTGCATCAGGGCGGGTATGCGGATGTGGTGGTCGATCGGTTGTTAGGGCAAAATCCGCTGGAGTCACGCGATCGTCGCTTGTTTACGGAGGTGGTGTATGGGGCGGTGCGGCGGATGCGGACCCTTGATGCGGTGATTGATGCGTTGGCGAAGAAGTCGGCGTTGGGACAGCCTCCAAACCTGCGGGTGGTGTTGCATGTTGGGTTATATCAAATTTTGTTTTTGGACCATATTCCCAGTTCGGCGGCGGTGGATACGACGGTGGAGCTGGCGAAGGGGAATGGGCTGGTGGGGTTGGCGGGGTTTGTGAATGGGCTGTTGCGGCGGTTGGTGCGGGAGTTGGAGGCTGGCGCTGGGGATAATGGGGATGGGGATGGTGTGGGGAAGATTGATGCGTTGCTTCGCTTAACGCATCCTACGTTGGATGGGGTGGGGCGGTTGGGGGTGGGGTATAGCTTTCCGGATTGGTTGGTGGCGCTGTGGGTGGGGCAATTTGGAGAGGTGGAGACGGAGTTGTTGTGTGAATGGATGAATCAGCCGCCGCATTTGGATTTGAGGGTGAATGGGAGGCGTGGGTCATTCGAGTCAGTGGAGCGGGTACTGGGGGGGTTGGATGTGATGGTGAGCCGGATTCCGGGGGTGCCGATGGGGTTGAGGTTGTCCCATAGCCCTGGGCCGATTCAGGAGATGCCCGGTTTTGCGGCGGGGGAGTGGATGGTGCAGGATGCAAGTGCGCAGTTGGTGGGATATCTGGTGGATCCGCAGCCGGGAGAGGTGGTGGCGGATTTGTGTGCGGCTCCGGGGGGGAAGTCGGTGCATTTGGCGGAGTTGATGGGGGATGTGGGGCGGGTGATTGCGCTGGATAAGACGGGATCGCGGTTGAAGAAGGTGAAGCAGAATGTCGATCGGATGGGGATGATCTCGATTGAGATGCTGGAGGGGGATGCGAGAGAGGTGCGAATTTGGGATGGGTTGTGCGATCGGGTGTTGGTGGATGCGCCTTGTTCGGGGTTGGGGACGCTGAATCGTCATGCGGATGCGCGCTGGCGGCAGTCTCCGGAGAGTGTTGAGGCGTTGGTGGTGCTTCAGGGGGAGATTTTGGAGTCGGCGGCGCGATGGGTGAAGCCCGGTGGACGGCTGGTGTATTCGACCTGTACGTTGCATCCGGCGGAGAATGAGGGGGTGGTGAAGTCGTTTTTGGCGGCGCATCCGGGATGGGCGATCGATCGGGTTTTACCGGATAATCCTGTTTTTCCGCTGATGGAGGTGGAGGGATGGGTGAGGGTGGTGCCGCATCGGCAGGATATGGATGGGTTTTTTATGGTGAGGTTGAGGCGGGTTTGATTGGGGTGATGGGGGTGGGCGGTTTTGGGTTTGAAAAATCCCTCGATGCTTTGGGCGATCGGGGGATTTCTTTTGGTATTTGGGTTGGATTGTGGGTTGTTGTTTGGCCCAATGATGCGTTGCTTCGCTTAACGCATCCTACGTTGGAGGGAATGTTTGTACTTTGTGTGGGGAATTAATCTTCGGGTGGGGTCTTGATGGTGGGGATGAAGCTGGGGCGATCGCGGTCTTCCCAACCTACGGGACGCTTGGAGTTGTACCAGGCGATGACGCCGATGACGCCTGCGGCTAAGGCTCCGATACCGTAAACACCGTTGAAGTATTGGAGATAGGTTTCGTTGTGGACGGCAGGGTTGAGGGTGAGGAGGTGATTTAGCATGGGATGGCTCTCAAGATAGATTTGTTAACTTTTGTGCATCTTAGCGCAGATTTCAGTGGGCTGAACGCCAAGGCTATGGGGTTAACCGCCTGCGGCAAAGGTGGCCATGACGAGGACGGAGAGGAGTAAACCGGGGCTGAGCATGAGGCAGAGGGTAAAAAGGTCGTGGAGGGTCATGGTTTGCGTTCTCTATTTGTAATATTCCTCTATGCTAGTTGAACGATCGGGACTTAAGGGCAAACGATCGGTTTAAGAAATTCTAAAAGTTTTGGGAGTCGGGGACGTCATGAGTCGTTTTTCTTTGGATGAGCTTCAGCGGAAGGATTTTGTGAGTGCGTTGACGCTGTGGGTGGTGGCGGAGTTTGTGGGGCTGCTGTTTTTCCCGGCTCTTGGGGTGATTAATCCAGGGGTGAAGCTGAAAGAATGGTTCGCGTTGAGTATTCCGCTGGGCATCGGTGGGGCGATTCTGATTACGCTCAGTTCGCGGTTTGTGGTGCTGTCGAGCGATCGAACGGCGGCGCGGGACTCGAAGCTATTGGGTTCGATTTTGGGGCAAATTGGGGGCTGGATTGGGCTGGCTGGGGTTTTGTATCCGCTGATTGTGGCGACGATCGAGTTCTTTTCGACGCTGAAGTCGGTGAAGTAAGGGGAAAGAATGTTTTTCGGGAGTTGCACATTTGAGAGCTGCACATTCGGGATAAGAGTGTGTAAATAAACGTGCGCTTTCTGAAGTTGCAGTTATCGTGGTAGCGATCGTCAGGCGAGGTTCTGCCCCATGCTACTGCGTCTTTTGTTACGACTAAATAATTTTAAGCTGAATAATTTGAATCCATTGCGTTTGACAAGTGCAATTGTTGTGGCGATCGCAGCGGTGATGGTGGACGCGGCAGGGGCACGGGCAACGTCTATTGATGGATGGAATTATGATCCGGCGAGTGGACAGCTCAACTTTGAAGTGGCGGATGGGGTGAAGCCTCGGCACTTTTTGATGGCGCAACCCGCTCGAATTGTGGTGGATTTGCAGGATACGCAGGTGGGTAATGCGCTGGCTGAGACGGCCTATGCGTCGGGTCCGGTGAAAAAGATTACGGTGGATCAGTTGCAGCCTGGACTGGTGCGGGTGACGCTGTTTATGGCGGCGGATGCGGTGTTTTTGAAGGGGCAGGTGGCGATCGATCGGGTGGGGGATGGTCAGCGATCGGTCAGTGATGTGTGGTCGGTGCGTCCGCTGTTGGCGGGGATGAGTGCCGTGGAAAGTCCGGCAGGTGCGGTTTTGCCAGGAAATAGAGCTGTTCCAGGAAATGCGATCGTTCCGGTGGCTTCAGTGATTCCGGCTGTGTCACCGATTTCGGGGGAGACAAATTTGCCGGGGCGGTTTAATCGGTCTTCGGAGCCTGCGGTGGTGCCGACGGTGAGTGAGTTGCCGCCAGGGATGGCGTCGGTGGTGTTGAGTGCAAGGGTGAAGCCTGTTGAAGTGAAGCCTGCTGAAATTAAGACCCCAGTGAAGCCTGTTTCGGAGGTGATTCCGATCGCGGTGCCGCAGTTGGTGCTAGTGAAGCCTGCTGAGACCAAGCCTGCGGTGACAAAGCTTGAAACGGCTGGGTCGATCGCCACTAGACCCTCGGATTTGTTACAAACGACGCCTGCGGTTTTAGAGGTGCCTGCGATGGCAATGCCTCCGATTCGGGTGCCGAGTCTTGAGATGGGACTGCCGAAAGGTGAGCCTCCGAATGTTCAAGGCAACCCGTCGAGTGTAGTGAGTGCGATGCCGATTCCGGATGGGATTCCGGCTATTGCTCCGGGCGTTGGATCAGGCGTGCCGACGGTTTCGGTTCCACCTTTAGGGAGCCTTTGGGTCACTCCTGCGGCGGTGCCTAATGTAATTCCCGGTACGATGCCAAATGCCTTACCCAATGCGTTACCCGCTGTGACGCCAAATGTGGGTGTGATGCCGTTGCCCGATCGGGTGCCGACGATTGTGCCGACTGTGCGGAGCTTGAGTCCTGTGTTGAGCCTGAGTCCGTCGGTTTCGCCCGTGATGCAACCGCAGACTCAAGCTGGGCAGAATCAAGCTGTTCAAATGGAGAACTATCGTCCGAGTGGTTCGGGGGTGCAGCCTGTTGAAAGACAGGCGATCGCCAATAGTCCAGCGTCGGTGGTGCCGGGGCTGATTCAGTTTGGGCAGCCGTTAGGTGAGACTGGAGGTGTGACGTCGTTGCCGCCTGGAATGGCTCCTGGATTAGTTCCTGGATTGGGTAATGGCGTGACTCCAAGTGTTAATAATGGATTGATGTTGCCGATCGGAACGGTGCTGAAGGTTCGGTATACGGGGATTTCGTCTTTGGCGGTGAAGAATGGGGAGGCTAGGCAGGAGATGCTGGTGCTTCAGACGACGATTCGCGATCGATCGGGCCTTGTGATTGCGCCGGAGGGGACGACGATTTATGGGCGGTTTGAGGGTGGGGCGATGAATAATCGCTTTGTGGCGAGTGCGATTGCGATTCAGGGGCAGATGGTGGCGCTGGTGGCGGAGTCGGGGGATCTCGGGGGAAGTCGGAACCCGAAACAGGGGAGTTTGTTGCAGAATTCGGGGATTGGGGCGTTGGCGGGAATCATTATTGGGGGATTGACGGGCGGAAATGTGATCGGCGGGGCGGCGGCGGGGGCGGCGATTACCTATGCGACGACGCCTAAGGTGACGGCGGTGCAGCCTGGACAGGTGTTGGAGATTCGGTTGACCCAAGATTGGGTGTTGCCCGGTGGGGTGGCGATGGACGATCGATCGGCGGGTCCGATTTCGCGGGGATTTTAGGGTAGGTTTTTGGCGAGATTTTCTTGGCAGCAGTGGAAGATGTAATGCAGGGTGCTGAGGATTCGATCGAGGTCTTGGAGGGAGTAGAGGTGGGTCTCTAAGACCTGGTTTTCGGTGGTAAGGCAGTAAAATTTCCAGCCTTCGCCGTTGGTGACGATGCCGTAGATTTCGATCGGGCGGTTAGGCATTGGATAGGCTTGCTGGTTATTCCATTGGCAGGCTTTCATTTCGACGAGGCATTGGGCGGCTCCCTGCTCGAAGTCGTCCTTTTTGGCTTCGACGACGCACAGAAGTGGGGCTTCGACGTAGCCGCGTCGTTGGGTCAGCAAGTAGTCGGCTGAGCCAATCAGGTCTTGGCTTTCTAATGCCGCGCCTTTCCATAGTTTGAGGTTGTCACAGGTGATTAGGGCTTCTTCGCAAAAGGCGTCGATCAGCAGTTCTCGGGAACGCTCGTAGCTTTGGAGGTCGAAGCAGTGTTCGAGGCGATCGAGGCGTTGTTTGAAGAAGGGGGTTGCGGGGGTGGGTGGGGCATCGATCGTCCAGTCGATTAGATTTTCGATGTTGAGGTATTTGAGGGCGGTTTTGTATCGGAAGCTAGAGAATTTTTGTTTTTTGGGTTTGGGTTCTGTGGGTTGGGAGGGCATGTATTAGGAGGGGGTTTTGGGTAGGAGAGGATTTTTGGTGAGAGGAGGGGGCTTGGGAGGGGCGCGGGAAGCGCGCCCGTACGATGGTTGGGGATAGTTGGGGGGATTTGGGGATTTAGATTTTGGGAGGGGATTTTTCGCGGCGGCGGGGGATTTCGTAGGTGAGGAAGTCTTTGGCCATTAGGGTGTTTGGGAAAATGGCTTTGGCCTCTAAGAGGAGGTCTTTCCATTCGGTGCCGCCGTTGCCCGGTGCGTAGCGAGGGCTGAAGTGGGTCATGATGAGCTGTCGGACGCCTGCGAGATGGGCAGTCTGGGCGGCCATGGTGGTGGTGGAATGTTGGCGGGAAAAGGCGAGTTCGGAATCGGCGTGGGAAAAGGTGGCTTCGTGGATGAGGACGTCGGCGTTGCGGGACAGTTCGACCGCCCGATCGCAAAATACCGTGTCGGTGCAGTAGACCATGCTGCGTCCGTTTTCGGTGGGTCCGACAAAATCAGTGCCGTCTACGGTGCGTCCGTCGGGGAGAGTAATGGTTTGGCCGTTTTTGAGTTTGCCGTAAAGGGGGCCGAAGGGGATGCCTTCTGCTTTGGCTTTTTCGACGTCGAAGGTGCCAGGGCGATCGCGTTCGGTGATGCGGTAGGCGTGGGCGGTGACGCGGTGCTTGAGCAGGGCGCAGTCTACGCGAAATTCGCCGTCGTCCATGACGAAGCCCGGTTTGACGGTATGAATTCGCAGGGGGTAGGCAAGATGGGTTTGGGAGTGACGCAGGGCGCTGGTTAGATACTCTTTGAGTTCGGGGGGACCATAGATGTCCATTTCGCTGACGGTGCCGGAGAGTCCGCAACTGGCCAATAGGCCCATCAGTCCAAAGGTGTGGTCGCCGTGCATGTGGGTGATGAAAATACGGCGGATTTGGCTGGCGCTCAGATCGCTGCGGAGAAATTGCTGCTGGGTGCCTTCGCCGCAGTCGAAGAGCCAAATTTCGGAGCGCTGGGGCAGACGGAGGGCGACGCTGGAGACGTTGCGCGATCGGGTGGGAACGCCTGAGCTGGTACCTAAAAATGTGATTTCCACTGCTTCGTTCTCCGAAATGTTACGTGGCTGATAAGTGAAGTCGATCGATGAGGTATGAGTAAGGATTCTGTGGAATCACTGTGGAGGGTGAATGTTTTAGGTGTATTTCGTCTATCCTAGCAACGGGTTAGTCGTTTCCTTCGTGTCTATTGCATGAAGGTCTCCGGATTTATACGGCTGCCCGGTGCAAAGCAAAGAGTTCTTGGTCCTATTTCTAATTTTTATTACCATGCTTTCTTATTTTAAGTCTTTTTCTCGATCGATCTTCGCAATTACGGCGGCGATCGTGTCGGTTCAGGTTTCGACAGTGACGAGTGCGATCGCGGGGTCGTTGGATCTGCGAGTTGCGATTGAAGAAAATGTGGGAAGCGTACGGGTGGGAAGCTCCGTGAATGCGCTGGTGAAAAATGGGGCAGGGCAAGTGCTAGGGGAAATCCAGGGAATGAATGGCTTTACGGCAGTCAGTGGTGGATCGGGCATCAATCTCGATAAGTGGAGCGCCAGCCGGATTGTGATTGAGCCGAAGGTGGCGAATGGTGTGGTGTGGATTGGCGATCGATGGTATCGCGGCAAAACGATGCTGGTTCCCACGGGAAGCGGACTGACGGCGGTGAACACTGTGGATTTGGAGGCGTATCTGGCGAGTGTGCTGGGCGGTGAGATGAATGGCGGTTGGCATCAAGAGGCGTTGAAGGCGCAGGCCGTTGCAGCCCGGTCGTATGCCTTGTTTCGTCGGAACCGCGATGGAAATGGAAATTTTGACTTGTGTGATACGGCGCGGTGTCAGGTGTATCGGGGAGTCCAGGATGAATCAGCCGGAACCCAAGCGGCAGTTGCTGCGACAGCGGGCCAGGTGTTGACCTATCGCGGACAAATTATTGAGGCGTTATTTCATTCGTCGTCGGGTGGTCCGGACGGGGGCGCGACGGAGAACGTGGAGGATGTGTGGGGGAGCAATGTGCCCTATTTAAAAGCGGTGAAAGATTACGATACGAGTTCTCCGGTGGCCTCATGGACGAAGACTATTGGCCGATCGGAGTTAGGGAATTTGGTTGGAATAGGTCCAGTTGATGCGGTGAATCCCGTTGGAGTGCCAACGCGGGGTGGGAGCTATAGGGAGTTGGAGTTTGTGAGTGGCTCCTCGCGGAAACGGGTGAAAACGGGCTTTCTACGGGATGAATTGAACTTACGCAGCGCCAAAATTTCGATCGTGCCTCAGTTGGGCCAGACGAAAAGCGGCGGCAAGAATCAGGCGTTTAGTTCCTTCGAGATTCGCGGGAATGGGTTTGGCCACGGTCTAGGCTTGAGTCAGTACGGCGCAAAGGCGTTGGCGGAACAGAATCAGGGGTATGCAACGATCGTAAAGCATTATTTCACGGGGACGGAGCTACGAAAAATCGATCCACAGTAAGAACCTGGAATCGATCGGTGAGTAGGAGGCTACATTTATTACAAGGCGGGTTTGTATTGAAAACGATCGGAGTGTTGACTTCTTTTTCGTTAGGTTTAGGGCACGGCATGGCCATGCCCCTACCGCCTCTGGAACCCGGATCTGTAGAGGCACAGCTTGCCGTACCTTAAAACCAAACTAAGCGGCTTGACCTGGCTTAAGTACAACTTTTATACAGCCAGCCTTCTTTTGTTCAAAGATTTCATAGCCTTTAGGAGCTTGTTCTAACGGCAGACTATGGGTAATCACAAAAGACGGATCGATATCACCTTTTTGGACGCGATCGAGTAACTTGTGCAAGTATCGATGAATATTAGTTTGACCTGTTTTCATCGTCAAACCCTTGTTCATAAAAGCACCCATCGGAATTTTATCCACTAACCCCGTATACACACCAGGAACCGAAACTGTTCCTCCTTTGCGGCAGGCCACGATCGCTTGTCTTAGCACATTAGGACGATCGGTTTCGAGCTTGACGGCCTGCATCACTTGATCGTAAAACCCTTCTAAACCACTCCCATGAGCTTCTGTTCCTACAGCATCCATGACTGAATCAGGTCCGCGTCCACCTGTCATTTCTTTTAAGGCTTCACCAATGTCGAAGTCTTCATAGTTAAGAATTTCTGCTCCACCTTGTTTTGCCATTTGTAATCGTTCAGGAACTCGATCGATCGCAATCACTCGATCGGCTCCAAGCAAATAGGCGCTGCGAATTGCAAATTGCCCGACGGGTCCACAACCCCAAATTGCAACCGTATCACCAAGCTGAATTTGACAGTTTTCGGCGGCCATATAACCTGTCGGGAAAATGTCACTCAGAAACACAACTTGCTCATCCGTTAAGCCTTCTGGAATTTTGAATAAACCCACATCTGCAAACGGGACACGGGCATATTCCGCTTGACCCCCTGCATATCCTCCAGTGATGTGAGAATAACCAAACAAACCCGAAGGGGCATAGCCCATAACCTTCTCAACTAAAGTAGCGCTGGGAAGTGAGTTATCACACAATGACGAAAAATCTCGGCTACAGAAAAAACATGAGCCACAGGAAATTGTAAAAGGAACAACAACCCGATCGCCGATTTGAATATTTTTGACACTGCTTCCGAGTTCAACCACTTCACCCATGAATTCATGACCTAAGATGTCACCCTTTTTCATGGTTGGATTAAGGCCGTTGTAAAGATGTAAATCAGACCCACAAATGGCAGTCGTGGTAACTTTGATAATGGCATCACGAGGATTTAAAATCTTAGGATCGGGCACTGTTTCTACTTGGACATCATGAGTCCCTTGCCAACATACTGCTCTCATTGTAAATTCTTCCTTTTAGGTATTGTTAGTCATTGATCATCAGTATTTTGAAAACTAGTTTTGACGTCCGCAGGATTGCCCTTCGATCGTTGCAATTTCGCCTGTTTCCATCAACATTTTAAACCGACGTAAATCACTGCTCAGTTGCTGCTCTGGCCCCTCGCCAAACAAGTTCGCGATCGTGGCACTCAATGCTCCACCGGGCGGATTGTACTCTAAGACAACTTTAACTTCAGTGCCTCGCCCTTCAGGGGCAGCCTTAAATCGAACAAATCCAGAATTATCAATCTCCGCCCCCTCCACAGAAACCCAGCTAATAAGCGTGTCTTTCAAGTCGGTAACAATCTGCGCGTCCCACTCTATAGTGTTGCCTAATGGGATTTTAGCGATCCAGTGCGATCGAATTGGGGTAATCGTATTAACCGATTTTAAGTGATGCATGAAGGTAGGAAGATTTTCAAAATTGTGCCAGAAATTATAGAGTTGTTCAGGCGACTTATTTTGAATCGTTACCGTTTTCTCAACTCGTAACCGCTGATTTACTCCAGTAGCCTCAATAATAGTATCTTGCAAACTTTTCTCACCAATAGCACCCATTTGGGTGAAACTACCTTCCTCCATCGTTAGTAAAATCCTTCGCAAATGGCCTTCACCTAACCCGTGTAAAATTAGACTCCCATTCATGATCAACGATCGCCAATTCTCGACTTCACTAGAGGTTGTTGGCTGTGTATTTTTGGCATTTCCGACTAATTTTAGTTCCATTGGTAATTTACCTGTTGATAATGATTGATTCTGACGTCAAAACTTGTTCTAGATGCTCAATGCCTTTATCTCAAAGGTCACTCATTGGAGGCAAACAAGATTACTTAAATTCTGTATCTTTCAGAAGATTAGTCGCTAACAAAAGTAGTGCTCCTACACTTGCTGCTATGCCCCATTTAGCCTGTGGATTAAAGTCAAGCCACTCTAAAAAACTAGGAATAGTCTTATCGCTAAAATCTCCAGTCGTTGTGTCGTATCCTTCGATCGGTTCAAATAAATTGTTAGGGTCGCTTTCAGATTTGATGACACTAGTGCGCTGTCCTTGAATCGCAATTTTTCCGACAAGCGCATCACTTAAATCGGGAGAAAGTCGATGCAATGCGTCCAAAACTCGTCCAACGTCTCCAACAAAAATATCGCGAGTGGGGTTCTCGGCTACATGCAAGATTGCCTCAGCCACTAGACTGGGTTGATAGTAAGGTGGGACTCCCGTTGGTTTGACGCCTATTTTTGTCCGCGCTTTGTTATAAAAAGGGGTGTTAATAACAGCGGGCATTACATTCGTCACACTAATCGGGAAACCTTCCTGCTTTAACTCCATTCGGAGTGAATCCAAAAAGCCCTCAACCGCATGTTTAGATGCAGAATAAGCACTTTGAAGGGGCAGTGATTGACGTGCTTCAACGGACGACACATGGATGAGTGCGCCGCGTCCCTCACGCCTTAGATGAGGCAATGCCACCATTGCTCCATACACTTGTCCCATTAGATTAACGTCGATAACGCGCCTAAATTCATCAGGAGTAACCTGCTCAAAGGGCGCAATAACGGCAGTTCCTGCGGCATGAACCCAAGTGTCTAATCGTCCATATTGTTCGACGGTTTTATGAGCGATATTCTGGACTTGTTCATAGACAGAAACATCGGCTAAGACTGCGATCGCTTCTCCCCCAAGCTGAGTTATTTGGTGGACTAATGAATTCAGTCCCGATTCACTACGAGCAGAGACCACTAATTTTGCTCGCCGCTTGGCAAACTGAAGTGCAGTTTCTCTCCCAATCCCACTAGAAGCTCCCACCACAGCAACAACTTGTTGATCAATTGATTTAAGTTTCATAAATGATGTTTTGATAGGTATTGAGCACAAGTCAAACGAGATATCAATACTCTTACTTCAAGTAAAGATCGCTTGCCTAAGCATAAAATATTTCTCTGAATCAATCGTCTACTAGATTATGTATTTGGGTTTAATCAATAGAGACAGCAGACTCATTAAAATTTTCAAGTAGCCTCAATTAAATTTTGAATTAAATATTCAATGAGCATTGGGTATGCCAATTCAGATGTTGATTTATAGCTCAGTGAGCCGCACCCTATGGCCATCGGGATCTCGAACTAGCAAACTCTGCTTAAGTCCCAATGATGGAACCTCAATTCCTTTTGTGTTGGTCAGGGGGAACTCGTAGGCTTGTAAACGCTGAATCTGAGCTGCAAGATCTTCGACAACAATTGTTGTTTGCCAAAACCAGAGATCATTTGCGCAAGTATCGATCGGGATTGGATGTCCCTCGTGAGGTTCTATGTACTCTAATAACTCAATCCCTATCCCCGAAGATGCACTCAAACTGCTAACGTAGACGCGCGCTTTTTCCACGTCACTTAACCGCTCTTGCTCTAAACCCAAATTACGACTTTCCTGCCGTAACCTAAGACCCAACAAATCGCAGTAAAAGGCTCGACTGGCGATTGTGTTTGCGATAACGATGGCAGTGTGATCAATCCCTAAAAAGAGCGGTGATGATGACGTTGATTGATGCCATTCATTCTTCCCTTTATCGTTTGGAAAGTGAATGAGTTCTAAATTATGACCGTCAGGATCTTTAAAGTAGAAAGCTTGAATACCGCCCGTAACTCGATTCCAGGTGGGTAAGGTTTGGGGACTAATAGACGTCTTAGATAATATTCCATAGGGACCGTCGTAGTGCTCTAGCTGCTGATACGCTTGCTCCATATTGCTGACCACAATGGCAATGTGCTGGAACGCTCGATCGAGACTCCGCGAATCAGAAGGAATCGGTCTACCTTTAGGCGTTATAAATTCAGTCAGCTCGATAGTTTGCTCCCCTAATTGCAAGGTAACTAAGCGCAACTGGATATCATTTAGCCCATAGAACTGATTGATGTCTTGGCCAGCAACCTCTCGATCACCAATTTTTATGCACCCTAAAATGGTCGTGTAGAAGTCGATCGATCGTTCTATATCACCGACCGTTAGACTCACCGATATGACGGCTGTTGTTGGCATGATATTGATCCTATGGTTTGATTCAAGGTCTGCTTATGGGGTCTAATATTGCGATTTGATGAGCTGTGATTTGATGAACTGTGATTTGAGAAACCATGATTTGAGAAATTATGTACTTGAAACTTGTCCACCCGTTATTTCTAAAATGGCACCTGTGACAAAACTGCTATCTTCGCACGCAAAGTAGACGTAAGTCGGTGCAATTTCTTCGGGTTGACCTGCTCGTTTCATAGCATTGTCGCTATCAAATTTATCCACTTGTTCAGCCGTCATACTGCCCACAATTCCGGGTGTCCACACTGGTCCCGGAGCGACTGCATTGACCCGAATTTTTCGATCGGCAAGGTTTTGCGCGAGGGCTTTGGTGAGTGCATTAATAGCGCCTTTGCTCGCAGAATAGTCGATTAAAAATTCTTTGCCGATCAGACCTAGAATACTACTTGTATTGATAACAGCATCATTCTCATGTAAATAAGGTAAAGCCGCCTTTATCATATAAAAGTAGCCAAAGACGTTAGTTTCCATCGTTTGCCGAAACTGATCTTCTGAGATATCTTCGGCTTTAAATTGTACTTTTTGGTAGGCGGCATTGTTGACTAAGATATTCAACTTGCCAAACTTCTCAACGGTTTGGGAAATAGCGTTCTCACATTGCTTAAGATCGCGCACATCAGCTTTGATAGTAAGGCACTGTTTTCCTTTTTCTTCGACCATCGATCGCGTGACCTTGGCATCCTCATCGTTGACATTGTACATAATTGCAACATCAGCACCTTCCATTGCATAGGCAACCGCAACGGCTCGACCAATCCCCGAATCCCCACCAGTGATGATCGCAACTTTTCCGGTTAGTTTTCCCGCTGGCTTATAATTCGATAAATCACTGTCGGGCTGCGTGATCATATCCGCTTGACTCGCCGGATAAGGTAACGTCTGAGTAGTGATTTGATCGGCTGTTGGCCGAAATTCCGTGGTCATGATTTAGTCTCCTGAAAGAGTTTGATTTTGGGTATAATCACATTTTTGCGCCGCCATTGACACAGATTTCTTGACCTGATATCCACCGTGCCTCTTCACTTACCAAAAACGCCACTACGTCGGCAATATCTTGTGGAGTGCCCACCCGATGGAAAGGCGAACTGTCGGCGGCCTGCTGCTGGAATTCTGAGGGCAAACGGCCAAAGACTCCTGGTACCGTTGGCCCAGGAGTAACGGTATTGACCGTGATGTTGCGATCGCCCACTTCTTGTGACATCACTTGAGTCAGGAGC
This sequence comes from Synechococcales cyanobacterium, assembly GCA_043764895.1. Lineage (GTDB taxonomy): Bacteria > Cyanobacteriota > Cyanobacteriia > Leptolyngbyales > Leptolyngbyaceae > JAAFJU01. The sequence continues at coordinate 32,604 of JAYUJY010000185.1, forward strand.
TTGACTGCGGCTTTACTCGAAGCATAAATGGCCATTTCAGTACGTGGATATAAGGTGGTGGTGGATGAAATATTTACGATTCTTCCACCATTTCCCATGTATTTCGCAGCTTCTTTTAAGGAAAATAAAACGCCACGAACATTTAAATTAAAGATCTGTTCATAGTTTTCCAATGTGGTATTCTCGATCGATTCTGTTGTTCCGGTAATCCCGGCATTATTAACTAAGATATCGAGTTTGCCGAAATACTCAACTGTCTTAGAAAATAAGGTATGTATGTCAGATATATTGCTTAAATCTCCCTGAATGGAGACACTTTTACCCCCTGCATCTGAAATCGCATCTACAACTTCATTTGCATCCTTTTCGCTACTGGAGTAGTTGACTACAACGTATGCGCCATCTCGTCCTAATCGTTCAGCAATCCCGCGTCCTATCCCCCGAGATCCGCCTGTGACGATCGCTACTTTTCCCATTAAATTTGTCATATTAAGATGTTCCTATTGGGTTGATAAATGATTTGACCCGTGTGGGTTCGTAATGGAGATTCCTAGGCGATCGAGCAAATGATCACCTACTCGTAATGCATTTGCAATGATGGTTAGGGTGGGATTTGAACCGAGATTCGATGGGAAGAAACTGCCATCAACAACGTAAAGATTATCAATATCATGAGTCCGACAGTGAAGATCTAAAACGGAGGTTTCAGGATCGGTTCCAAAGCGACAAGTTCCACATTGATGAGCTACCCAACGCAACGGAAAGTTGCTGCTATAGTAGCGCGATCGATGACTATCAGTGTTGCTTTTAAAATTGGGTTGAGATTTTGAATCAATGGATTTAAGCACTTTGATCCAGCGGTGGACTAAACGATTAAACGATTCCTTATTATTGTCGGTGTACTCAAGCGAAATTCTCTCTCTCTTTAGACGGACTCGATTATTGGGATCGGGTAAATCTTCGCCCATAAGCCACCAGTCAACAGAATTCTGGGCTGCTTTAGCGGGTGAAAGATCGGGATCTAATGTAACGGGAACTTCGTTTTCCAGCATGGCTTGATTGACTTTGCCCGAGAGTTGAATCTGTCCCATGGGATAGGGAAACTCTGGTTCGCCCCAATAAAAGTCATTGATCCCAAGGGTTTTTTGAAACACGGTTGGGTTTTCGGATTGCATTACGCCCACGATGACTCCGCAATTATGTTTCATGAAATTGCGTCCCACTTGGTCTGAACGATTAGCTAATCCATTGGGATGGTGGTCGTTGCTCGATCGGAGTAGCAATGCGGCTGAATTAATTGCGCCACAAGCCACTACGATTAGATCAGCTTGAAACATTTGGATGTCATCTCCGATTTCAGTTTCTACTTTTGTAATCGTTCGACCTGTTGCATTGGTATGCAGCCGTAAAACTTTTGCGCCTGTTAGTAAGGTGACGTTTGGAAATTGAATGGCTGGACGTACGGCTATCACTTCGGTATCGGCTTTGGCATGAATTAAGCAGGGATGTCCATCACAGGTTTCGCAACGAATGCATTCACTGAGTAATGGCTGTGCTTCGTTGAGCTTGATAGCCATCGGCAAATAAAATGGATGTAAACCTTGATTTTTTAGGTCGTTGTGAAGGGTTTGAATCCGGGGTTCGTGACTGAGGGCGCGGTAAGGATAATCTGTGGTGGTCCAAGGTTCGGTGGGATCAAGGCCCCGCTGGCCATGGACGGTGTAGAGTACTTCGGCTTGGGTGTAATAGGGTTCAAAATCTGCGTATTTGAGACCCCAAGCGGGAGAGAGACCCCCTTGATGCACCACGGTATTAAATTCTTCTTCTCTTGCCCGAAATAATGTGCCGCCATAAAATTTGGTGTTGCCGCCGACCCAATATCCAGCAGCAGGTTGTAGTTTATTTCCGTCTTTGTCTTGCCAAGCTTCGGCGTTAAAATAACGATCGTTTTTAGTAACTTCGACGGGATCCCAATTTGCTTTTTCTCGGGGTAGAAAGCCGCCGCGCTCTAGGAGAAGAATCTTTTTGCCGCTGGGGGCGAGTCGATGGGCAAGGGTGCCTCCACCTGCTCCAGTCCCGATGATAATAATGTCGTAGTGGAGATTAGTCATGATAATCCCTTGGGCGATTTAAGTGACTGGCTTATGGGATTGTGACGGATTTGTAATGGGGTGACGACTCTCGATCGAGAGATGGGGTTCTCAATCGATCGATTAGGTTTGTAATGAATTTTAGGGTTCGATGTCGAGGGCTTGGAAAAGGGCGATGAGGATGATGTTGGAGAATAGAAAGCCTTCGGGGCAGGTGAGGCGGATGCGATCGGGGCTGATTTTGGTCCAGCCTTGTTTTTGGTAGCGGTGAAGGATATTCAGGACTTGGGTGATGAGGGTGGGGCTGTATTTGGCGTTTAGGTCGCTTAGGGCGATGCCTTCTTGAAGGCGGAGGCCCATCATTAGGGTTTCGAGGAGGCGATCGTTTGGGGAGGAGGGGGAGAGGAGGTAGGAGGGATTAGGGGGGGGCGTGGGATGCGCGCTCGTACGGGGGGAGAGGGTGCGGAGCCAGAGGTAGTAGGTGTCGCGGGTGCGGGGGCGGTTGAGGCGGTGGTCGTTTAGGAAGCTGGTGGCTCCCATGCCGAAGCCGTAGAAGGGTTGGGTGCGCCAGTAGGTGAGGTTGTGCTGGGATTCGTAGCCCGGTTTGGCGTGGTTGGAGATTTCGTAGTGGGGGTATCCGGCTGCGGTGAGGCGCTTGCTGGCGTGGCGGTACATTTGGGCGGTGGTTTCTTCAGGGGGGAGGTTCTTGAGCTGGCCTTTGTCGTGCTGTTTGCCGAAGACGGTGCCCGGTTCTATGGTGAGGTCGTAGGTGGAAAGATGGGTGGCGTCGGTGCCGATCGCCCAGGTTAGGCTGCTATCCCATTGCTCAAAGGTTAGGCCGGGAATGCCGGAAATTAGGTCTAGGCTAAAGTTGCTCAGATCGGCGGCGTGGAGATGTTCAATGGCATGGAGGTTGTCGGTGTGGCGGTGCGATCGGCCTAAGGTTTCTAAATGCAAATCGTGAATGCTTTGGATGCCGAGGCTGTAGCGGTTGATGCCGAGGGCTTTCCAAGCGCGGAGGCGAGGGAGATCGAAGGTGCCTGGGTCGATTTCCATGGAGATTTCGATGTCCGGCGCAAATCCGTAGTGGGTTTCGAGAGTGCGGAGAATGCGATCGATTTGGTCCGTAGGGAGCAGCGAAGGCGTTCCGCCACCGAAAAAGAGTGTTTTCAGCGAGGACGCAGGATTCAGAAGGGGTGCGCCTCCCGCGCCCGGAGGATTTAAAGGAGAAAAATAGCGGATTTCCTGAAGAAGACGATCGGTATATTCGGCGATCATGGGGGAATTTTCGGGGAGGGCGCGATCGCCGATGGGCGTGATGGGGAAGTCGCAGTAGTAGCAGCGGCGGCGGCAGAAGGGGATGTGGATGTAAGCGGATTGGGGCATGGGGTGAGAAGTGAGAATGGGGAATTGGGAAGTGAGAATGGGGAGTTGAGAAGTGAGAATGGGAGTTGAGAAGTGAGAATGGGAGTTGAGGATGGGGTGGCGGAAATTACGCAACATCAAAATACATTAGCGTTTTGTGTGGCGGGATATAATGGGCGAGAGCGGGTTATTGTTGAGTTCCTGCGCCGTCCTTTTTAGTTGCCTGTGCGCTGCTGGTTTTATGCTTGATGCTTTGATTGTTCTCATTTTTATTGTGGCTGGCGCGGGAATTGGGTATCGCGGCATAGAGGTGCTCCCACCTGAGGTTTTGGCGAGGGTAAGCAGTCTGGAATCGCTGCGATTGGTGGTTTCACCCTTCGGTGCGTTGATCGGTGCGTCGATGGGGTTGTTGGCTCAGACGAATTATCGGAAGCTGGAGCGGAAGGTGAAGGCGATGTCTGCCGTCAGCCTTTTAAGCCGATCGGGTGGGTTGGTTTTGGGACTACTCATTGCAAACTTGTTGTTGGCTCCTATTTTTCTGTTGCCGATTCCAAGTGAGTTTACGTTTATTAAGCCCTTGACGGCGGTGCTCGGGAGCGTGCTGTTTTCGTATCTGGGTGTATCACTGGCGGATACTCAAGGTCCAAGTTTGCTGCGGTTGCTCAATCCGGAGAGTACGGAGTCGTTGCTGCTGGCGGATGGGACGCTCAAACGGGCGATGGCGAAGGTGTTGGATACGAGTGTGATTATTGATGGGCGGATTGATGCGCTGATGCGGACGGGGTTTATTGAGGGGCAGTTGTTGGTGCCGCAGTTTGTGTTGATGGAGTTGCAGGTGTTGGCGGATGCGGGAAATGATATGAAGCGAAGCCGGGGGCGTCGGGGGCTAGATATTTTGAATTCGATGCGATCGGATTTTCCCGATCGGGTGGTGATTCATCCGGCAGACTATGCGGATATGGGGACGGTCGATGAGAAGCTAGTGCGGCTGGTAGGTGATATCAGTGGAATTCTGTTGACGACTGATTATAACCTTAACAAAGTGGCGACAGTTCAAGATGTGCTGGTGTTAAATATCAATGATTTGGCACAGGCAATCCGTCCAACCTATATTCCGGGAGATCTGATTGATCTGAAGATTTTGAAGAGCGGGAAGGAGCCGACACAGGGTGTTGGGTATTTGCAGGATGGGACGATGGTGGTGGTGGATGATGGGAAGTCTGCGATGGGTAAAGCGGTTCAGGTGGTCGTAACGAGCGCATTACAAACGAGTGCAGGTCGGATGATTTTCGCGAAGTTGACGTAGGTAGGGACTGGTTCCGCAGCGTGGGAAGAGAAAGACTGACTACGCAAGGGGTACGGGGATTAGCGATCGGACCCAATGCACGAGAATTGCTAATCAAAAATCTGAAAACCTGATTCTGCCGTTCAACGGATCTCAGACTCCCAAGATCGCTATATTCTACACTCCTTGCCCAGTAAGGACTTTGACACCCCATGTTGCGGAACCAGTCCCAACGGGCTTCAAATGGAGAAATAACGGCAAGGGCACAGAATCTGTTACCTGGAACGCTGGTGGCGAGGCTAAAAATAAATAGTCTTCGTAAATCGTCTAGCCTCACATCACTGAATCGATCGGCCTTTCTCCCAAGCTATAATTGTTTTTAATGAAGTCGTAGCGAGGTCAATCCCATGGCAGTTCGCCAACCCCGATATAGTAAAGAAGAGTTCGCCCAGCGAGGTGATGCTTGGTATGAGTCAGAGGTCCGTCAACAAGTCGAAGAAGGCAATCATGGGAAGATCGTTGCAATTGATATCGAGACTGGGGACTTTGAATTAGCTGAGGCTCCCCGGATGGCAGTCGATCGTCTGTACGATCGTCATCCGGATGCGCAGCCTTGGGTCATCCGGATTGGACATCGCTCAGTGTTTCGGATTGGTAGCCAGAGTTTGAGGAAGCTTGCATGATGTTTGGTGTGGTGAGTGATAGCTGCGAGGCGATCGTGAAAGTAACTGTAGGGCGAGCTGATGCGCCTAAAATTACTGTAGAGGCATTGATCGATACAGGGTTTACCAGTTTTTTATCTCTGCCAATCTCGATGATTACGTCCCTCGGCTTACCTTGGCATTTTAGTGATATCGGGACTTTGGGGGACGGGAGTGAAGTTGTTTTTGAGGTCTACACTGGCCATGTAATTTGGGATGGCCAGATTCAAGTCGTCGATGTGGTCGCCTCAGAAGCGATGCCCTTAGTCGGAATGGGTCTGCTGTATGGATTTAAGTTCCAAGTTGAAGTTGTTGAAGGTGGAATGATTACCATCGAAGCGATCCGGTAATTTGAGGCTTTCTAGTACGGCACGGTCTAATGAACCTCATGAAGCGGATTAATTGAGTTAGCTGTGTGCTGATTTGCTGACTTAGACTTGAGTATTGCAGATCTGTTTCGCTACGATTTGCTTGAGTAATTTGAGAATAATGGCTGTTTCGAGGCGTTCGTTATACTCCCTTGAACACTCAACTCGGAGGTGAGGACGATCGCTCTTGATGTGGCTGACTTCGGCGCGCAAAAAGGTCCAACTGTCTGCAATGGTGTAGCACCCAAATATTTCCTGTGGTTCATGGTTATTCTGTTGCCAATTCATCCAAGCGGCGGCGAGGAGTTCACCATAAAGCTGAAAAATTGGGTTTTGGGCTTCTACGCCGCGTTTTGTTTCGATCATGACGAGATAAGGTGTTTTGATGCGCCCGACGCCACTCCGGCCAATGACCCCATCGGCGATGCCTTCTAACTCGAACTGGGAATATTGGGCGCGCAAGGCGACTTCTGCCCAAACTTGAATGTTGCCTTGCTCGGCTAATATTAAAAGTGGATAAATAGCTCTAGCCCAAATCGTTGCTTCATTAAACAGATGCACCTGAGTGTTTTGCAATCGTTTTTGGAGCAGATTGACGTCGTAATGTTCGGCTTCACTCAGCTCAACTAGGCTGATATCTTCCCAAACTAAAGACGTGCCGCTCGTTTCTTGCAGTGTCACGATCGTCTCAATGTCCGCTAACGATAAACTGGAGATCTTGAACTTCTGCATCAGCGTTGTAGGATAGAGGTCAGGTCACCTTTTTAGTATATGGGATTTGGCGATCGAAACTAAACAATTGGACTCTATGTTAAATCAAGTCTTCACACCGTTGGAATAGGAAATTGAGGGCTGACATTAATGCATCTAAATCGTACAGCGCATAACCCTGGGTTTCTTTCACAAAGCTTTGATTGATCAGTTTTCCAAATTGCCATAACTGACCGTTGGTTACAATTCCATAAACGGGTTGTTCTGGGCGATCGTTCATTTTCTGCATCGCCACCATTTGGGCTAAACATTGCCCCCAACCTTTAATAAAGTCGTCCTTCTTCGCCTCTACTGCAACAAAATAAGGCTGATCTAATACGACTTTTCCCAAGGGCGATCGCTTGGCTAGGATGTAATCTGGAATTCCCGTCAGCCGATCGTCGTAGGTAATGGCTTTGTGGCTCCACAGCGATAGCTTCTGATAATGTTGCCGATAGACTGTGGAAAGAATGGGGAAAAGGATCATCTCACACACTGCCGATTCGGATTCATCAAACGTCAACTCTGCTTGGTAGAAGGCTAAGTCATTCCTAAAACTATCTGGAATGGGAAACTCTAGCGAGGCTAGAAATCGATCGCTTGTACTGGTGATCTGATATTCAGTTAAGACTTCTGCGATCGATTTGAAGCTGTCAAACGACATAATGAGTTCTCAATAAGTGAAACATTAAAAACACTTTTTCTATTTTAACAGGATTACCGAATCGATGAATTTTTGAACGTGTTGAAGGTTGGGTTCGGCCATGTGGTTGTCATGCCCGCCGCCTACGATCGTCACGAGTTGTTTGGGTTCGGGTGCGGTGGCGTAGAGTTTGTTTCCCATCTCTACCGGAATCTGAAAATCTTCTGTGCCTTGAATGATCATCACGGGCATTTTGATCCCTTTCATTTTATCTAATGATTCAAATCGTTGTCTGAGTAATAATTCGATCGGTAGAAGCCAATACACCCCAAACCGTTTGGTCATATCGCGCATACTGGTAAACGAACTTTGGACAATTAGGGCGGCGGCTTCTGGATGTTTAGATGCGACATCAACAGCGATCGCGCCCCCGATCGAATGGCCGTAAAGCACAATGTTTGAAGGGGCGACTTTTCGGGTTTGCGTCAGATAGTTCCAGGCGGCTTGTCCATCTTCGTAAACCTGGGTTTCTGTTGGAAAATCTCCGCTGCTTTGTCCGAAGCCCCGATAGTCAAACAGAACAACGGTGTATCCCAATTTGTGAAACTGAAGTGCTTGACTTACATTAGATCCGATGTTCATTGCGTTGTGATGAAAGTAAAGCATCACGGGCGCGTTTGCGTTCTCCCCAGCAATCCACCAGCCATGAATTTGTTCTGTTTTTCCTGATGCATTTACGACCGGAATCCAAAGTTCTTCGTACTTCAATTGGTACAAACTAGGCGTATGTTCAAGCGATCGCGCAGGGTGAAACATCAGTCGCTGTTGTTGAAAATAGAGCAATCCACAGACGACAATGTACCCGATCGCAAATCGCCCTGCTACCCTCTGCACAAATCGCCGTTTTAGGAATTGACGGGCTAATCCGATCGACCACTTTTCCACAATGTCACCCCAATCACAAACGCCAGAAGTCCCACGTAGCCTACCACAAAGCTCCAATCCTGCCAGCTTCCCGAAATCATGCTGTCAAAGCTGCCCATGATGCCCTCCTACCCGATATGCTAGAGATGAATACCATTAATTTGTAACGCTGATCAATCGAGTCCCTTATTAAGCGGTGAACAAACGATGACTCTCGCAACCGATCGTCCTTTGGTCCAAGACCTGCAACGATTCACGTTAGACGACTATCTGAACTACAACGACGGGGCTGATACCCGTTATGAATTGGTCAATGGAGAATTAATCCCGATGAGTCTTGGTACTGGAAAGCATGGCAGAGTGACTGAATTTATCCGTGATGAACTGAACGGCGCAATTAAGCGATCGAACCTTCTTTGGACAGCAACTGATATGAAAATTGGCATTCAGTCTCCAAGAGGAACGCGGTGGGATACCTGTCGAATTCCAGACATCGTGGTTCTCCCGGCTAAACAATGGGAAGATATGGATAATCGCGAGGCGGTGATTCGACTGAATGAACCGTTTCCATTACTCGTGGTCGAAGTCGTAAGTCCGTCCACTGCCTCAGACGATTACCGTGCCAAACGGAGCGAGTACGCTGTATTAGATATTCCTGAATACTGGATTATTGATCCGATCAAAGGCCGTGTCACCGTTTGTACGCTGGTGGAAGGAGCTTACGATGATCAGGTGTTTCAAGGGGAAAGCGTAATGGTCTCTCCTACTTTTCCGTCTATTGACCTCACCGCCGACCAAATCTTAAGCGCAAAACGATCGGAAGATTCTAAGATAGAGGAAATCTAACGTTTAATTTTGGGAGCGATCGGATGGGACTTTTTGATGACGTGAGTCAATTTCTGGAAACGCGCATTGATGAATTTCTAAAAAATAACCCACATCTAGAACTACAAGCGCTAGATGAAAAACTTTTTGAACAGGAACGCGAATCCGATCGACTCATTGTGGATCTAAAATCGCGATTGCAGGGCGTAGAATCTCAGATTCGGACCACCGCGCAGGAAATAAAACTTTGGCACACAAGAATTGAAAAAGCAAAAGCGGCTCGTCGGCTTGATTTAGTCAAACCTGCACAGGATCATGAAGCCAAACTTCTTCGTGAAGGGAATCAGCTCTGGGGCCAAATGGAATTGCTGCGCGATCGTATTATTCAAAGCGAAGATCTCTGTCAGAAGATCAGAACGAGTCGCCAGGAACTGAAAGTCAAACTCGAACAAGCTCGATCGCAACGGGCCGCCGCCAGTCCGTCAGGCTCCACCGCCAATCCTTGGGCCAATAGCTGGAGTACTCAAACGGCTCCCCGTAATTCAGATCCGCTAGAAAAAGAGTTTGCGACTTGGGAAGCGGAAGAAGAACTACAACGTCTCAAACGTGATTTAGGACGATAGTTCAAAAAAAGCTCTTCAATAGAAGAGCTAAATCTTGTTCTGTTAAAGGTGAGGTCAATGTGTTCTTACCTAGTCTTGAGCAGCGTAAATAAGAACTGTATTAAAACCCGTTAGGTTTGGGGCATGGCCATGCCCCTACAGTCTCTAGAACCCGGATCTGTAGGGGCATGGCTCGCCGTGCCCCAAACCCAACTAGGTCGATGACTAGCGTTGAGGCGGCACATTTGGAGTCGGGCTAGGGCTAGGATTTGGACTTGGATTTGGGCTAGGGCTAGGATTTGGGCTGGGGCTAGGATTCGGGTTTAGATTTGGATTTGAGTCAGTGTCTAACTTCACTTCTTCAAGTCCCGGTAGTGCCATTATGTAAAGGGTAAAGAATAATCGGATAGTCGCAGAAGCTCTACGGTAAGCTTTTTACGATTGAAGGCTATTTTTCTCTGTCCTTTAGATAAGGGCATTACCAAAATGCGATATCTGATTCCAGTATTAATGAGAAAATACATTCCCAACAGTCCACTCATCAACGGATTGAACGGAAGATTTAGCGCAACGATCGGAAAATTTGGAAATGCTTTACCTAAGCAATTGAACATTGCGATCGAGAGAACAACTCGAAGTGCTTCGTGTGCTGGTGGAAGAACAGCCTGATGCATCCCGATGGCAGGGTGAGGGCCAAAGCACGATCGGATTCACAGCCCTCAGACCTAACTTTACCGCACCCTCAATGGGACCAGTCCAGCCTCCTCAACCAGTTTCTGCCCCTCGTCACTCAAGAGCAAATTCGCATAGGCATTCCCCGCTTGCTCATCAAGTTTGCCATCTTTCCGGACAACCACAAACAAGCGCCGAGTAATCGGGTAAACATCCTTTGAGAAATCAGCCTTATTGACCTTTTTTCCATCACAGGGCACAACAGGGGGCTGTCCCGCTTCCTTCGCGATCGCCAATGTCTTCACCGAGGCTTGGTTACACACTTCAGGCGCAGCCGCATAGCTAATGCCACCAGGCGACTGTGCCACCTTGCGCAAAGCCTCCGTTGTATCTCGGACGTAAGGCTGCACTGAGGGCGCAAATTCGGCTTTTGCCATTACCTTCTCCTCAAAGTATTCCGGTGTTCCCCCATCTTTCGGGTCACGACTCACCGCCACGATCGGCAGATCCGCACCGCCGACCTCCTTCCAATTCGTAACAACCCCCGTGAAAATGTCCTTGAGTTGGGCCAATGTTAGGCTCTGAATCGACGCTTGATTATTCACATAGATTGCAATGCCGTCGATCGCCACGGGGATTTGATCGAGCGTAATTCCCCGGTCCTTCGCCTTAGCAAACTCCTCATCTTTCACCGCTCGTGAGGATTGAGCCACACTCATTTGACCTTCAATCAGCATTTTAATGCCATTGCCTGAACCCGGTTTGTCAGGGCGCGTTGGCTCGGTATAGCTCAAGACAAACTGAGGATGAGCGGCTTGAATTTTGTCTACAATGGCTTTCGATCGCAACGTCGCAAAGCTTGTCGATCCACCATATCGAACGGTCAACCCAGGAATATTAGGAACGTCCTTAAAGGTTTTGGTCCCTGATGTTCCAGAACCCGATGATTCAGACATTCCAACTTTCTTCACATCCACACATTTACCCTCGACTTTCTCCTGATCCTTCTCGCAGGATTTTGACAAGAAGAAGGAGTTCGCCAACACCCCTAGCCCGACACACAAGAGTCCAGCCGCAATCGCAACAGCCGCGATCGGAATCCCGCCGAGCTTCCGACTTGCAACGGGTTGCGCAACAGGTTGTGAATAGATCGGTTGTTGCTGTGGGTATTGGGATTGGGGTTGCTGCGGGTATTGGGATTGGGGTTCTTGTTGTGGATACTGGGATGGTTGTGAGTATTGCTGTGGGTATTGCGGCTGTGGATATTGCGGTTGTTGTGGATATTGCGGCTGTTGCGGCTGTTGTGGATATTGCGGTTGTTGTGGATATTGCGGTTGTTGTGGATAGTTCGCAGACGGATCAACAACCGTTTGCATTGCGCCACTCATCGGAGGATGCGAAACCTGAGTCGGCATTGCATTACTGGGCATTGCATTACTGGGCATCGCGTTGCTGGGCATAGACATCACCGTTCCGGGAATTCCCGATGGCGTATCCGAAGCCATGAGTGCGTCCAGCATTTGTTTCGCCGTCTGAAACCGTCCCTGAACCCCTAGCGCGATCGCTTTATCAATCACATGGGCCAGTCCCGTACTCACCATCGGCGCAAACTGACGCCACTGGATTTCACCCGTCATCGGATCGGTCGGCAACTCCTGTGGAATCTTCCCCGTCAACGTATAAATCGCCGTTAGCCCCAAGCTATACAGATCACTCGCAAACACCGCCCGCCCGATCGACTGTTCGCTCGGCATGAATCCTGGCGTCCCGATCACAATCGACTGCGTACTCTTCCCCTGCGCATTCACCTGCGTCCCCATCGTCTCCCGCACCGCCCCAAAATCAATCAGCACCGCCATGTGATCTCGTTGACGCAACACTCGTTGACGCAGCATGATATTGTCCGGCTTCACATCGCGATGAACAATACGCTTGTCATGCACGCAGGCCAGCACCGGAAGAATTCCTAATAGCCACTCCCGGACCGCCGCATCGCTCATTAATCCCTGAGACATCACCCGCTGACTGAGCGTCTCACCCTCAATATATTCCTGCACCAAATAAAACTTAGACGCTTCCGTGAAATACGCATAGAGACTGGGAATCTGAGAGTTAATGTTTCCCAACTCCTCCAAAATCACCGCTTCACGCTCAAACCGTTGCTTAATCAGCGCGTAGGTCTCGCCGTTGTTCTCGATCGGCGTTAGTTCTTTGAGTACAAAACGTTTGCCCGACGGAAGCTGCGTATCCTCCACCAAAAAAGTCGCCCCAAATCCACCTCGGCCCAATTCACGAACGATGCGATACCGATTATTAATCAACGCTGAAGATGCATCCACCGTTCTATTCCTCTACAAAATTTAAGATGATTTGGGCTATTTGAACAGGGTTCGCTGCAAATTTTGAATAATCAGCAGGCATTTTTAGCGTATTTTTAAACTATGAGGATTAATTTACTGTATTTACACGTAAAAATCTATACGCCTTGATCACACTTGCGCGATCGTGAATGTAAATTATGCAAAATAATGTCAAGGACAGAAATGTAGATTAGATCACAGGTTCATCGCTGGACCGATCAAGTCTAGGACGGCCTGTACTAAGGTGTCATCTTGAAAACTACTTTTAGTGAGGTAGTAGTTTGCGCCGACGTCTAGACCTTGCAGACGATCTTCTTCTCGATCTTTGTATGAAATGATAATAATAGGAATAGCATTTAACAGTTGGCTCCGTTTCATTTCACTGACGAGTTCAAGACCGTTCATGCGGGGCATATCCACATCCGTAATCACCAAGTCATAGGTATCGAGCTGAAGCGTATTCCAGCCATCCGCACCATTGACTGCTGTATCAACCTGATAACCTTGATTTTCAAGCAATTTGCGTTCGGTGGCTCGGACCGTGATGGAATCATCAATGGCGAGAATTTTTTTGCACACGCCTTCGATCGATCGAATCTGGCCTGAGATCAAGGCTTTTTCCGGCAGAGGGGCTTGCCAATGTTCGGGTGAATGAAGCTTTTGCATCGACTGCAACACGTCTTCGCTATCGAGAATAAATACAATACTGCCATCGGACCGAACCGCCGTTGCGCTGAGGTTTGGGATTTTGCCGAGGCGGGGGTCAATGGGTTTGACCACGAGTTTTTCTTCGCCGAGGAGTCGATTGACCACGAGTCCATAGTGCGCATTGCGATCGCCTAGCACGAGGACCGTCAGTTGGGCCGAAGGGGGCGATTCCGGTAGGGCCAATACGTGATGGGCCTGAACGAGTCCGATCGCCTGATCGTCCAGGATGAAATAGGGTCGGTTTTCTGCAAATCGGACGTCGTTTGCGGAGAGAGTGAGCACGCGATCGAGCCGAGTCATCGGAACCGCGTAGGGATGACCTGCAATGTCCACCACCAGCGTCCGCAAGACCGAAAGCGTTAAGGGCAAATGCAGCGAGACTGTCGTCCCAACGCCCTTCTGGGTGGTGATTTTAAGCGATCCGCCGACGCTGTGAACGAGATTGTGAACGACATCTAGGCCCACGCCTCGACCGGAGAGATCCGTGACCGTCGGGGCTGTGGAGAAGCCTGGTAAATAGAGAAACTCCAGCAGTTCTGGCTCGCTAAGGCGGGCGACGAGTTCGGGCGTGGCCAGGTTACGGGCAAAAATGTGCTGACGGAGTTGTGGAATATCAATGCCAGCGCCATCATCTTGCAGACTAATAATTAAGGTTCCAGCCCGGTGCCGTGCATAGAGCGATAGAGTGCCGTGGACGGGTTTGCCTGCGCGGGTCCGATCGGCTTGGGATTCGATGCCATGGTCAACGGCGTTGTTGAGAAGATGCGTAAGCGGGGCTTCAAGTCGTTCTAAGATGTCGCGATCGATCGGCGTGTTGCTGCCGAGAATTTCCAGCTTAATCGGTTTATCGACCTGACGAGCTAGATCGCGCACCATCCGAGGAAAAGAGCTGCTGATGTCATTAAAGGGCCGCATCTGACTATGAATCACCTCTTGATACAAGCGATCGGCCAGTTGGGTCGATCGGCGAGAGAAGTCATCGAGATCGGTCGTACAGTCACTCATAGCGCGGCGGCTGTGGTTAGCTGTGGTTCGGGCAGCGGTGAGAAGTGATTGGAGTTTTGGGTCTAGGTTTTGGGGGATTTGGGCTTGGAGTTGGTCGAGCAAGTCGATTAGGGTAGATTGCTGAGATTTGACCTGAAGCAGCGATCGGGCGAAGGGATCTAGCCAGGTGGATTCGGTCATGGATTCTCCTGCGAGAGCCATGAGACGGCTTAAGTTTTCACGGCTGAGACGAATGGTGCGGGTGTCGGGGGCGGGTTGAGTCGCTGAGGTTTTTTGGACTTTGTGTTCGGGGAAAGTATTTTTGGCAGAAGGCGGATTAGTCGCCGAAGCGTGTGTTCCAGAGGTCTCTATTTCTACAGAAGAGATTGCTGATGAGATTGCTGACGGGATTGCTGACGGGATTGCTTGCAGGATATCGTCAATAGGATTGGACTCCTCGATCGACATCGCAGCAGAGGCTCGATCTTGAGAGGCTCGATCGGTATAACCGGATGAAACTAATAATAGATCCGCGATCGCATTTACACACTGTTCGATCAATGGCGTTTCTTGGATCAGATCATCCGTGGGAAAATGTTCTAACCGATTAGCAATCGCACTCAAAGCATCCACACTTTGAAACAAAATATCGCAATGTCTCGACTGCGGCATCACTTTGCCAAATTGGACCGCAACAAAGTAGTTCTCTAACTCGTGGGCAAGAATCACGACGAGATCAATATGAACCATGCGTGCTGCACCCTTGAGCGAATGGGCCGATCGCATGAGTGCGGCCAACGTATCTGCTTCTGGACCCTCTGCTTCGAGACGCAGCAAGGCCGGATTAAGAAGCGCCAATTGCATCCGAACTTCACTACAGAACAGGCCCACGAGGACTACATCAATCTTCTTTTTGCGAAGGGAATTAGGGTTTATGATGGCGTTTGTGCTGGAGTTTGTCATGGCGTGGCCTTTCTCGTCAGAGCATCAAAGAGCAGCGTTTCATCCAGACAGCTAATCGTGCGATCGATCGGACGGTGATTCGATCGATCGTACCAAGGTAAAAGACTGTGGGTATAGGTTTGAGACGCTTTTAGGACCGTGGCTGGTGGCGTGAGGAGGGTAGAGGGTGAGATCGTCTCAATGCCTTGAAATTCATCCACCGGGAAGGTCCATCGATTGCCCTCCCATTCAATAATCGCCAGACGTCGCTGCGCTTTACTAGGGGAGCATTTGGGCACCTTCAAAAATCGGGCGAGTGAGACACAGAGCAGCAACTCACCCCGCACATTCACTAGCCCCTGCAACAGCTCATTCGATCGATGGGGAATGGGCCGCACCTGTTGCCAAGGCACAATGCTATGAAAAATAGTGGCAGGCAGGGCAAACCACTCCTGCTCTAATCGAAAAATGGCGACCGCATTTCGCCCCATTTCGTCATCCGGATCGCGTCTAGTCTCTAGATCACTTAAGGGCGAGGTTGCCCAAGCTGAATTCAATGTCCCGGTTGCAGCTTCGTCCTGTTCAGGCAGCGGACGATCGAACACTTGACGCGCCGTTTGGGTATAAACGGAACAGTTTCGACAATGGATGAGCGTCGTGAGTTCAACGCAGGATCGATCGCCGCTAATACCAATTTCACGCCAACAAAAGGATTGCATGATACTCCCTAAACCGTATAGGTTCGCAAGGTTGACGTCAGGCCAGGGGACATCATAGGTGTTGAAGGATGCGCGGGCGATCGGACCTTAAAGCGAGAGATTTCACGCTGCAAATCCTGCTCAGCTTGGGTGAGATCGTTGATGGCTCCTTTGATGCTGCTGAGGGCGTCTGCGGTTTGCTTTGAGGTTTGGTTCAGTTGGACCATGGAGTGACTGATTTGTTTGGCGGCTTCGGATTGCAACTCCATGCCTTGATTCACGGCATCGAAGCGCGGCGTTAAGTCTTGGACTTGCTCAATGACGGTTCCAAGCTGCGTGATAATCGAACCCACACTCCCCACGCCCTGGCTGACTTCTTGGGAAAATTTATCCATTTCCATAACGCCCATAGAGACCGCAGACTGCATTTCCTTTACCATTTGCTCAATGTCGATGGTAGCGATCGCGGTTTGATCCGCAAGGCGACGGATTTCTTTAGCAACCACTGAGAAACCTAACCCGTATTCCCCTGCTTTTTCAGCTTCAATAGCGGCATTGAGTGATAGAAGATTGGTTTGATCAGCCACTTTAGTAATCGTCGCCACGATCGCGTTAATGTTGTTTGCTTTTTCGCTGATGGTTCCCAGTTTCGTTGAAATGGATTGGGTGGAGTCCGCTAGACGCCGCATGGTGCCTTCCATGTGGATGAGATCCGTTTGGTTGGTGCTGGCCGTGTGGGCGGTGGCCTGAGAGAGGACGACGACGCCTTCCATCGTGCGTACGAGTTGTTCGGAGGTGGTGGCGATTTTTTGGGCGGCGCTGGTAACTTGGGTGGTGGAGGTGATTTGCTCCGTGACGGTGCCGTCAAGCTGGCTCCCCGATCGGCTAATTTGCAAACAGGATGTGCTGACTTGGATGCTGGCATTTTGCACCTGAGACAGCAATCCGTTCAGCGTCTGCGTCATTTTTTGGAACGATATCATCAACTGTCCGATTTCATCGTGTTCAATGCGATCGCAAAGGATGCCTTCACTAAAGTCGCCGCTGGAAATGGTTTTGGCAACGTCCATGACTTGGTTAATCCGATCGTTCAGCGATCGAGATAGCATGTAAGCCGCCATCACTGCGACGCCCAATGAAAGAATAGAACTAACAATGCTAATCCAGCTCAACAGTTGAATCGTATTTTGGGCCGAACCCATACTGAGCGCTAGGCTGCCTCGTCCCGCTTCCACAAATTCATTATTCAACCGATCGAACTCGCTTGTAATCCGAATGACTTCGTTGAAATAGGTTTGGAGTTGGGCGATGTTGCTTTTTAGGTTAGGATTTTCAATTGAAGAAGAGCCGTAGTCGTAAAGTTCTTGGGCAAGGCTCATCATCGATCGCAGGCGTTCTCGTTGCGAATCGGTTTGGGGAATATTTTCAAAGCTGTTGTAGCTCCGACGAAGGTTCGTCATATCTGCTTTGAATAGAACTGCGGCCTCGCGGCTGGGAATCAAGATATTACGCTTTATCCGACGCTCCATGTTGACCATATTGACATTCATGGACTTGACTTCGAGCAGCGTGGATTGGGTGGTTTCGACTTGCTTGAAGGTCGCTGAAATTTTGGTGGCTGTAAAGTACACCATTCCACTAAAGACAAAGATGAGTCCGGTGGGAATGGAGTACCCGAGTAAGGCTCGATCGCGTAGTTTCAAGTTGCCAAACATGACCGTGTTCCTAAAATCCGATGTATGAAGTCAATCCGCCGTCTGGCTTAGACTGCCCTTAAATTGGCTCAATACAACAACGGTTCTCCAGCACCCAAGTTAAGGATCATTAATGTTAAAAAAGTTAGCGGTTAGGATAAGTCGATTGGTGGGTAGCCTGAAAGAAAGTGAGTTTTAAGAAGGCAGGCGCTAGAGATGTTGCTGTTGTTGTTTCAGGTGGGAACTTGGCGCTATGCCTTGGATGCGCGTCAGGTGGTGAGTGTGGTATCGCCTCTTTCGATGCGGGAACAGCGCCAACAGACTTCTGACCAACAGGCGATCGTGGGATATTTTCAGCGGGTTGGCGATGCGACGATGGTGTCGGTGATTGATCTGTCGCAGCTTTTGATGGGCCACCCGAGTCCGCGTCATTTTGGCACGCGAGTGATGCTAGTTAAAGACCAATGCGATCGGCTCTGGGGACTCATGGCGACTTCTATGGTCGAAACGTTAACCATTGATGAGACGCTGTGGAATAAGGCTGAGATGCTTCAGCACGGGAGTTCGGGGCATCCTTATGTGCAGCATGTACTCATGCAAGAACAGACGTTACTCCATGGTTTGGCGATCGATCAGGTCTTCACCCAAATTAATCTTCCAAAATAGCGATCGAGACCTTCGAGGAGTGCGATCGGTTGTGGAGTTTAGAAGCGATCGGATTTGCTGCAATCCGATCGCTTTTATAGTGGGATCACCGAGTTCACGGTGGCAATCCTGGTAATTCCAAGGGGTTCTAGTTGCGCAATGGAGGTGAAATCGCTGTAGGACATGTCAGGTTGCCTCTCACATTCAGATCAATTGTGCATCAATTACGAGCCGATCGCCTCCTTGACCCAGCCTGAAACTAATGCCACAACCTGATCAATAGCAACCTCTTGAGCTTCTTTCGTAGCCCGTTTCACCACTTCAACTTTGCCATCTTTCAACGCTTTTCCGGTCACGATTCGGAAGGGTATTCCCACGAGTTCAGAGTCTTTGAACTTCACACCCGCGCGTTCATCCCGATCGTCGAGTAGCGTTTCCACTCCCATTGAGGTAAGTTCACGGTAGAGTTTCTCCGCTGCTTCCATTTGCGCTTCATCTTTGATATTCGGAGCCACAACAACAACGTGATACGGGGCTATTGCAACCGGGAAAATAATCCCATCTTTATCATAGGATTGTTCCACCGCCGACTGGGCCAGCCGCGAAACGCCAATGCCGTAACAGCCCATTACGAACGGCTTTTCAGTTCCTTCTTCACTAGTGAACGTGGCACCCATGGCTTCGGAGTATTTGGTACCAAGCTGGAAGATGTGGCCGACTTCGATGCCGCGTGCAGTTTGGAGAAGCTGGCTGGAATCATGGACGGCCCGGTCTCCTGCGATCGCTCTGCGAACATCAACCACTAGCGGCAAACCAAACTCCGATCCCCAATTCGCACCCACAACGTGATAGTTCACTTCGTCGGCACCAGTCACAAAATTCTTTAATTCCGCCGCAGTCGTATCAGCCAAGCGAATAAAGGTCGGTGAAACAGTTACGCTACCTTGAATGTACGTGTCCGAAATACCGGGTGACAAATACCCTAACGGCAACGCTTTCGCTAACCATTTAGCTTGCATAGCTTCATCAGGAACCACTAGATTAATAACCGTTGTGGCGTTGTAATTTGGGGCGAGTTTTGTCAGTTCATTTTGCAATTTGACATCGTTCACGTCCTGATCGCCGCGCAAAGAAACGATCGCTGCTGCCACCTTTCCATTATCAAAGGTCACTTGATACAGCACATTTTTCAGCACTGTCGTCGGCGAACATTTCAGCACTTTGCAGACCTTGACGATCGCATTTGTCCCAATGGTTTCGCGCTTTTCGTAACTCGTATATTGAGACACTTCGGCAGGCGCGGGCAATGCGATCGCTTTCTCTACGTTCGCCGCATATTTCCCATCTTCGGTGTATAGAACTTCGTCTTCTCCCGCATCAGCCAGCACCATGAATTCCTGAGAACCTGCACCGCCGATTGCTCCAGAGTCTGCATCTACCACGCGGAATTTCAGCCCCGTGCGGCGGAAAATATTGCAGTAGGCATCGTGCATTTTGCCGTAGGTGAGTTTCAGATCCGCTTCGGTAGCATGGAATGAATACGAATCCTTCATGATGAATTCGCGGCCCCGCATCAGGCCAAAACGAGGCCGAATTTCATCGCGGAATTTGGTTTGGATTTGGTAGAGATTGACGGGAAGCTGGCGGTACGATCGCACCATATCGCGGGCGACGGCGGTGATGACTTCTTCGTGGGTGGGACCGAGACCTACTTCGCGGCCTTGACGATCGGTGAGGGAAAACATAATTCCTTCAGCCTTGGTGTAAGTGTCCCAACGACCGGATTCTTGCCAAAGTTCGGCGGGCTGAAGCTGCGGCATGAGGAGTTCTTGAGCACCCGCTGCGTTCATTTCTTCGCGGACGATCGTATTTATTTTTTGCAGGACGCGCCACATCAGCGGAAGGTAGGTGTAGAGTCCGCTGCCGATGCGACGAATGTAGCCTGCGCGGACCAAGAGCTTGTGGCTTGGGATTTCCGCGTCCGCTGGGTCTTCCCGCAGCGTAACAAATAACATTTGAGAAAGTCGCATAGGTGCTCGCGCTCTGAACCAAGGGGGTAATCAAGGATCTAGTTTATCAAGAATTTGGGTAAAAATTCCCCCGTCACCAGCGATCGCGCACCTATCTATCACCGCGATTCTAAAAATTCTTCGATGGTGAGTTCAATATCACTCGCAATTTTGCGCAGAAGAGTTGGGGAAATATCACGTCCTTTATGGCATGGAACAGTGGTGCCTCGACCATCTGGATGACGAAACTGCTGATGTGAACCCTTTTGACGAACTTTGATAAACCCGAGTTTCTCCAATATTTTTGCCACTTCTTGAGGCTTTAGGACTGGAACATTACTGCTCATGCTGCCTGCACTACAATTTGTTGAGTCCCCACAAATTCCGTTTCAAATTTAGGCGGCTGGTCTTCTAGCAACATCTCAAGGACTTCGGACAGATTTACTCGTAATTCGTCTAGGGTTTCACCTTGAGAATGTGCGCCTGGGAAATTTGGGATGTAGCCGACATAAAGTCCGGTGTCCCGATCGCGTTCAATGATCGCCGTGAAAGTTTGCATCATCAGGATTTGCTGAAGTACTGGGCTTAATTGTAACCGATCGGTCTTCGGGTGCTGATGAGTGGTAATTGCTTTTGCGTTAGGGGTTCAATGGTCGCCGATCGCCGGAGGGGATGAAGGCGGCCCAGTAGTAGGGATGGGAGTAATCTTTGCTTTTTAGCATGTCGCGTTGGGTCATGTGCTACCTTCGCTAGATGTAAAGGTAGATTCTGTAGCCACATTAAATGGATGTATCGGGGCAAAGACTGGTATAGTACATAGAAACCACATAATATTTTTAGAAGGTTGAGTTCAAATGCGACGCGTATTGTGGAGTTAAACATGTCTAGTATTCACACTGGTATTGAATGGACTGATAAAACTTGGAACCCAACAACTGGTTGTGACAAAGTTAGTCCAGGATGTTCACATTGCTATGCTGAGGCTCTGACAAAGCGTTTTCCAAAAAATTTTAATGGATTTCAATTGACGTTATACCCAGCTAGGTTAGAAGAGCCATTACGCTGGCGTACTCCAAGTCGAGTATTTGTCAATTCGATGAGTGATCTCTTTCATGAAGACGTCCCGATTGAATTTATTAGACAAGTACTTGCGATAATACGTGAGACTCCTTGGCACATATACCAAATACTAACGAAACGTCATGAACGATTAAGAGAGTTAGCTTCTGAATTAGATTTTCCAGAGAATGTCTGGTTAGGTGTATCAATCGAAAATCAAAACTATGTCAAACGTCTTGACTACCTTCGAGATATACCTGTATCTGTAAGATTTATTTCATGTGAGCCACTGTTAGGATCCTTAGAGCTTGACTTAACTAATATTCATTGGGTAATTGTTGGTGGAGAATCTGGACAAAAGCATCGTCCTATGCAAACCGTCTGGGCAGAAGAAATTCGGGATCAATGTCAAAAAGAAAAAGTTGCATTTTTCTTTAAGCAAGTAGGGGGAAGAACTCCGAAAGCTGGAGGGAAGTTACTTAACAATGAGATTTGGGATGAAATGCCTGCGGCATGGGATCAGCATATACAGAAGTGGGGTAGCGCCCCAATCAAAAATATGAGGCGTCTAGGTAAATTAGAACTTACCGTATAGGAGGAAATGTTACTTTTACTGAATCTGCAAACGTAATTTCTCCATTCCTTTTTTTTCGTTTGTTAGCAGGTGGCTCTGCTAGAATTTTGCCTTTGGCTTCGAGTTTGTTGAGGGCTGCTTTATAGTTCTTAGAAATGTAGGGTGTTCCAACATGATGTTGATCGTAGATTTCCTTCATAGTCAAAGTTCTTTTGGAAAATTTGTCTAGTAACATAGACTCTAATTCATCGAGAGGACGGGTCAACTCAAAAAGCAATGGCTGTTGAGTAGTTGCAGGGTTATATTCAAAGGATGCTACACCTTGATCCTGATCAGTACTCTCTTTTGCCATTATTTCCTTCATTATCGCGTAACCTTTAACATGCTTACTTACAAAGATTAAATGATGGCTGGTACGATTTCCAATTTCATGTTTGAAGCGAAAAGGAAGAACATACTCACCGCCCATTTCTTTCAATGCTTCACATATAGCTTCGACGACAGTTAACTCACGTTCTTGTGGAGAGAGTGGTTGGAGCTTTTCACGAACAATGTCTGCCCGTGATTGCCCGAAAAGCGAATTCATGTGATCTTGAACAACCTTATTGCTTAAGCCCATATTAATCCGATTATAATTAAAGAAGAAGATACAATCGCAACCCCAATCTTTGACAACAGAATTAATAAGCTGAAGCGATAAGCCTTTATATCCAAAAGGATCAACAAAAAATAGAGTTGGCACTAATTTTTGCTCTTTGAAAGTTTTTACTATATTATCTCCAACTTCCTGATTGAGAATTTTGGGGCGATATTTTAGCTTTTCTATGCCCGGAATAGCATCGATAGATTGTTGAAGAGAATGAACACTATCTGTATCAATATCATTGAATATAGATACCAACATATTTTGCATATCTGGATCTTTGATAGCCGTTTCTAATACTTTTAACGGAGTTGACATTGAGCCATCTTTATATCGTCCAGCACCAGCGAATAGATCAATATATGCAATTCGAGGATTGATAACTGACTTACTTTTGAGTGTTCCGATGATAATTTTTGCCCATACCCAAAAATACTTTTCTACAATCCTAGCTTTTATTAGGGATTGCTCTTTTTGTTCGTCAAAAAATGAATTTTCACTCATGGCGTGTGTTGATAGGTATAAATATACAGAAGCGCTTTAATTAGAAGCGTTATTGGTAGTATTGTATCGGATTTTTCTAATTAATATTCTGATTAAATGAAATTTTCAATAAGTTCACTTAATCAACATATTATGGCAATCCCGTATAGCCATTCCGATTCCCGTGAGGTACAGATAAAAGCTTGAAATCCCTGCATAGATAGGCTTTCGGAAAGTTAGCGCGTATCTCACTCGATGGAGAACGGCTATATATATGTTGATTAACACATATAGTAAAATGCAATTTAATCCTTGCTCAGAACAGCTAAGGCCCATAACTTACTACCTTATCTAGCCACCACCAAGCCATCTTCTCAGGCTTCACGGTCGATCGACCCTCCTCAAAGCAACAATGCCGAGATCGAACAACCGTTAAGGCGCTCGTTAACAGGAGCAAGTGAGATCGTCCCAACGGCAATTGGGTAGGGGAAGGGCGGTCGGTTGCATGGGTAAGGACGATCGGCAGGTAAGCGATACTCTCAACAAATACCTTCTAAGACATATGTCTCTTAGAACATATAAGCTATAATAAACTCTATGAAATGGCAGGTTATATTCCACCCAGAATTTGAAGAAGAGTTCGAGACATTTATTCAGGAGGTTCAGGATGAATTGTTCGCTAAAGTTGTCATTTTGTCAGCGATCGGACCTCAACTGGGTCGTCCTACCGTCGATCAATTGAAAGGATCTCGATTTAATAATCTTAAAGAACTCAGATTTCAGGCGGATAGTGGCGTTTGGCGTGTTGCATTTGCTTTTGACATTGAGCGCAAAGCTGTTTTACTAGTAGCAGGTGATAAGTCTGGGATGAGTCAGAAGAAGTTTTATAAAGCATTAATTGATAAAGCCGACCAACGATTTGATCAACATCTAAAACAACTTAAAGAGGATTCACAATGACAACCCTTGAAGAAAAACTCAGTCAACTTTCTCCTGAACGCAAAGCCAAAATCCAAGCCCGCGCCGACCAGCTCATGGCAGAAGAACTATCGTTGCGAGATCTCCGTCTAGCTCGTAAATTGACCCAAGAAAAAATGGCAGAACTCTTACAGATTCGCCAAGAAGGAGTTTCCCGAATTGAAAAGCGATCGGACTTGCATTTATCGACACTCAGACAAGTGATTCAAGCCATGGGCGGCGAACTTAGGCTAATCGTTGAATTTCCCGATCGTCCCCCAGTCATACTCTCTGGGTTTCAAGAGACGGAGGAATCAGCATAGGTGAATGCCGTAGCAATCGTATTGGTAACCATGGTATTCAAAAACTTACGATCGCGATCGTTTATCAAGACTGAACTGAGGTGCGATCGCATTTGCAGCAATTGGAGTGAGAAGGGCGATCGAAGTGCATCGCCCGATGTCCTTTAATTACTGTCTCTAAACCTTAACCAAAATCTTACCATTCTCGACTTTAACAGCATAAGTTGGGAGTGGTTTGCTGGCGGGGCCTTGCTTCACTTGACCACTGGCGGCAAAACTTGCGCCATGACACGGACAGACAAACTGTTTCCCCGACTCATTCCATTTGACGACGCAGCCTTTATGGGTGCAGGTGGGATTAACCGCGACGATCGACTCGGGTTTCTGGATATCTCCGGTAATGGCGATCGGTTTTTTGTCGGGACTGATGACTTCTACTGCGCTGTCTGGGCGAAGGTCTGCAAGATTTGCAACCGCAATGTACCCATTGGTTCCAGCGTTGGCCATGGGTGGCGATAACGGACTGGTGGCGGTGGGCGTCGAACAAGCGGCGAGGGCCACCGGAAGGGAGGTCGCTAGAAAACCAGCGCCTGCCCAAGTCATAAATTCGCGACGGTTCATAGGAGGATTCGTGGGGTAAACAGATTTCTTAGTTAACTATTGTAAACCTTCTACGGCAGGGCTGTTACTCCCGTCGTGCGAACCGTCGGAGATAGGCCGAAAATACCGCATACAACAGCAACACCATCAGCACCGTCCCCGGAATCACCATCAACCAATTGCCCCGAAGCATCGTCCAAAAACGATCGAACCCGGTGGATTCAGTAATTTCGCGCTGCTCCCGCGATCGCTGCAAAAACTCCAGAGTATAGCGTTGAGGCTCTTGACCGAGGGGCGCTGGACGGTTAGCCCGAATCAGCACTGTGTCATCTTTAAGCTGGAAAAACAGATCATCGCGGCTCCACACATCCCGCACCTGCGCCAACCCCTCATCCCCTTGCGCACTCAACGCCACCACCATCCGATCGCGGTTCCACGGCGACAACACCGCTTTAATCACCCCTTGATCGTCCGGCAACACCTGCACCTGCGACCCATCCCGCTTTCGGCCCAATAAATCTTGCAATGCAAACCCGGTCTGCTCATCAAAGGCTTGTGGAATCGGGAAGTTTTTCTGTAATCCAATGGCGATCAAGTGCCGATCGTTGCGAACCTTCTCCGGTAGTTTCCCAATTCGGTAGGCATCTAGCTTCACCGCCTCCGATCGCGTCAATCGTCCCAATCGCTCAGCCACCTTGAGCAACAACTCGATTTCGGCTGAACTCGGTTGATCGGGCATCACTAAAGCGCTTTTTGACAGATCCTGCGGTGCCCCAAACGGGTAGCCATACTGCACCAGGCGGAGGTCAGGCAACTTCGCATACTGCTGTCGCCGCAGGTCAAAACTCGAATCTCGATGCACCGTCGCCCAGAGCTGTTGATCGGTGGCTCGGTTGCACGATCGGCGTTCTCGCGGGTCTAGCTGAAACCGGACTTGGACCTTCGAGTAGGGCTTAATGCGATCGGCAGGCAGTTCCACCGACAAGGTTTCGCGCGAGGCTCCTTTATCCGAATCCAGCCGTTTGCCCATGATTGGAATTCCATCAAGCTGCACCTCTGCTAGCGAGGTAAGCGTGTTCACCTGCGCGCTGTAGCTAAAGCGTAGATTAAACTTATTTCCTTTATCGAACTGATCATCGGGCAGCGCCTTCACGTCGTACTCAACAATGGGAGAATCCGCACCCCGCACCGTCACATCGTCGATCGGTTCGCCATTGTAGTTGCGCAAATCCCGCAATTCAAACTGATCCTTAACGGGAATAAATGCCTGCCAGTCTCGTAAGCTTGGCGTCGGCACCTCGTCTACCTTTTGAACAATCAGCGTCTGTCCGGTGCCAATTTGTCGATCGCGGGCCTGCACCAAAAACTGCATCGCCTTTGCCACGCCCTCATCCCCGTTGCCCGTCGCAATCATCACCAGACCCCCATCGCCCGACGATCGATTGGCCAAGGTCAACACGCCCACATCCGGCGGCAATGGCTGACCTTTCTCATCCAGTATTTGTCCATCTTTTATGGTTGTAGCCAACTTTAAGGTCGCCAGTTCCGGCTGGTTCTTAGGCGTGCCGACGATGATCAGGCGTTCGGAATTTTTGACGTCACTCGCGGACTTGACTAGACGGGTTTCGATCGTCCGAAACTGTGCAAAACGGCCTAGCGAAGACTGAAGCCGTGCGATCGCTGATAACCAGACATCATCCACGTCATTGGGTAACAAGTATGCCAATCGATTGGGTTCTAAGCTGAGCTTGTCAAACACCGGGTAAGGGTAACGACTAAAATCCAGCGCCACAGGCTGCGGCGCAAAGTCAAACACCAGCTTCGAGTCGGGCATGACTTCGGTCCATAGCGACGGATCGAAGGGATCTTGGGTGCAAGTGGGCGAATTGTTTTGCAGGGCGGCGATGACAATTTCGTTGTTATCCTCAATCAGCCGGGTGGGAATCTCGAAAACTGCCGTACCAATATCATCTTTTTTCTTATTGAGCGGAACGCTGCCAATCGTATTGCCATTAATGAGCAGCGTGAGGTTCGATCGGGTGGCATAGAGGGCCGGGGAATGCCGATAGCGCACCATCATCTTCACGCTTTGGGTCTGCCAATTGCGCGGACGGGTGAACTGAATCCGCGCTTCGTCATAGATGCCATTCAGCCGCAAACGATAGCCCACCACCGGACTCCGGTTGAACTCCAGGATGTATTGCCCTGGGGAGAGGGGTTTGAGGTAGGACGTTGGGTCTTTGGGGCTAAGATTTTCAGCTTGAGGCTGACTTGGATCTCTGTCGAGCGCTTTGGGAGCGGGGGCTTTGGGTGCGGTGTCGGTTTGGGGTTGTTCGGGCCGGGGGGATGACTCTTGAGAGACGGCGCGGTGACTTTTGAGGGTCAAATCTAACGTGGTCAGCCCTAACGTGGTCAGCCCTAACGTAGACAGCCCTAACGTGGCCGTAAGCAAGAACGATCGAGCAACAACTTTCATGGAGAGAATACCTTGAGATGGGCACCGCAGTAGAAGACATCACCACCTCTATTAAACCGTGAACAGGGACGTAGAATAGTCGTAAATTTGACGGGAACTCTACTTATGTTGCAATCTTTAGCGTTCAAATCCTATTTGATTCGGCCTTGGACGGCGATCGATCGCCTTGCCGTCGCTCAGGTGATTGAGACGGTGCTTGCTGAATATGGCCTAGGCTGGGAGCCGGAGGGAGCCGACCGAGACGTCTTACACGTTGAAGAATGCTACGGGAACCAGGGCGGGGAGTTTTGGGTGGTGATTCAAAACGGGCAGATCGTCGGGACAGCGGCCTACTACCCGATCGATCGTTCTGAAAGCCTATCCGGCAGCGCTGTGGAGCTTCGTAAAATGTACTTATTGCCGCAGGTGCGAGGCCAAGGATTGGGTCGGTTTTTGTTAACGCATCTGGAAGCCCGAGTCCAATCCAAAGGCTTCACCGACCTGTGGATCGAAACCGCCTCGGTCTTAAAAGATGCTGTAATCCTGTACGAAAAATCGGGCTACCAACCCGCCACAGGCGTCGAAACCGATCGCTGCGATCGCATTTACCTCAAGCGTTTACAAGCCCCTTAACCCCCAATTCTGGGGGAACATGACTCCGAAGCCCCCAGAATTGGGGGTTGGGGGCTTTCAATTCGATCGCCGGGAGCAATAGCTAACCAGCGCTGTGAACAACAGGATTCCGGTCAGGTATTTCAACGGCGCTGGAATGAAAGGATTTGGGGAGAAAAAACCTTCGATCGCGCCCGCAATGAGCAGCAAAACCACAACGCCAAACATGATTTTTGCCGCTTGAAGTCCGTACAGTTTGAACGCATCCATCCGTCGATATTCTCCCGGAAACAACAGAGCACGAGCAATCAAAAGCCCCGCCCCGCCCGAAAGAAAAATAGCAGGCAACTCCAGCGCTCCATGGGGAAAAACAAAGGCCCAGAAGGGATAAGCGAGATTGTTCTGGCCCACCAAGACGCCGATCGCCCCAATCAAAATCCCGTTGAATGCCATGATGTAAACGGTGAGCAATCCAGCCGTAATGCCCCCCGCCGCCGCTCGAAACGTGACGCTCAGGTTATTGACCATAATGGAGGTGGATGCTAACGGCTCATCGCCAAGGATTTTTCCCATCCAGAGTTTGTTGTCATCCCGCACCATGCTGATCAGCGATTCGGGCACCACCAGCGCCATAAAGGCCGGATCTCGCCACGCATACCACCACGCAATCAACCCCCCTAGCAGAAAAATCCCCGTCGCAACCGCCGTATAGCCCGCCGTCTCCTGAACCACCTTCGGAAACCCGATCGTCACAAAAGCTTTTGCCTCTCGCCAATTTTGGCGCTGGGAGCCTTGGTAAATTTGGCTGTAGGCTCGGGTCGTGAGGGTCTGAAGGCTGTGGGTGAGCGTCTGACCCAGGTTGTGGGTGCGAGCACGGGCTAGATCGCCGCATACGGCACGGTAAAGGCTGGAGAGCGATCGCACTTCCGTGGCGTTGAGGGATTTGAGTCCGGTTTTATCCACCTTTTGGAGGAGGGCGTCTAAGGCTTTCCAGAGGGGTTCTTTACGATTAATCCAACGTTGAAGATTCATGGGGAAATCGGTGGCATCTTGGAAAGAAACGGTTACATTGCAAGTGTATTCAATTTTGCCAGTCCAGACGAATAAATCATCTGTTGGGCAGATTACATTTCACGCCTTCTTTCATTAAACCTGTCTTTTAAGCGCTACCGAAGCACCCTCTAAGCCCTATGAATGAGCCTTTAAATCTAAGTCAGTTTACCCGTCTCCGGGAATCGTTGACGATCGGCGATGTCGTGAGCGTTGCCTTTACGATTTCTCGCGAACGCTGGAAACAAAATGCGGGGATTGCCCTTCAGGCGACGGCTTGGTTATTCGTCCCGGTGATTGGAGGAGGCGTCCTGTCGGCGCTGTTTATGCCGTTGAGTATGGGGATGGGACGATCGGCAGCCAGTCGATCGGGTGCTTCAGGCATCATCGTGCTGGCGTTTGTGGTGTGGCTAGTCGGCGCTTTATACTGTTTGGGACGGTATATGGCCAATTCAGCATTGATTGCCCGATTGACGTTCAATGATTTGGCACAGGAGTCAGAGCCATTAGCCGATGCTCGACGATTTACGCAGTCCCGAACATGGTCCTATTTGGGGGCGAGTATGCTGATGGGGCTGCTGTATTCGGCGGTGTTCATCGCGGGCACGATCGCATTTTCGATCGGGGCTGTCGCAATTGCACTTGCGCTTGGGGTTTCGACGTCTAGCTTTGGATCGGGGGTCGTTAATAATCCTGTAATAGGGTTTTTCTTAGTGATTGGGATGCTGCTCGCCATTTTAGGGTTTTTGGTGGGACTGACTTGGTTGGGATCGCGGTTCTTCTTTTACGAGGTGCCGATGTCGGTGGAGCGTGAGACGGGGGCGGCGGCATCCATTGGTCGGACATGGAGTCTGGGAAATCGATCGAACTGGCGCTTAATGATGATTACGACCTTGGCGTATTTGATTACCTTACCGATTCAGGCGATCGCTCAAGTGGTGATTTTAATATGTCTCTTGATCCCACAACTCGCCATGAGCCAAAACGCCTCGCTCTCCGGCGGATTGATGGCTATTTCGGTTCTGGTGAATTTACTTGTGAACTTTGTGGTCGTGGTCGCGACGATCGTCTTTTGGCAAGCGGTGAAAGCGGTGGTTTATTTTGATTTACGGAATCAGGCGGAAGGGATGGGGTTGGAGTTGAGAAGTGGGAAGTGAGAATGGAGAATGGAGAGAGAAGATTTGAGATTCGTTAAGAACTGAATAAGGGGCGATCGCTTGTATGAAATTTTTTAATGAGATTCGGTTGCGGACGCCGGAGAGTGTGGAGCTTGAGTTTCCGCTATCGGGGATTGGGAGTCGGGCTTATGCGCTCTTTGTGGATTACACCCTGTTGGGTTTGGCGATCGCGGGGTTTCTATTTCTATGGTCGATCGTCAGCTATCAGATGGTTCAGTATTTTCCGTCTGCACCGGGACTCGGAAGCTGGCTGTTTGCTATTCCGGTGTTGCTGTGCTTTGTCATTTTTGTCGGCTACTTTGTTTTTTTTGAAACGCTGTGGCAAGGACAAACTCCCGGAAAACGATTGGCTCAGATTCGGGTGATTCGGGATGATGGACGTCCGATCGCACTGCCTCAAGCGACACTCCGGGCACTTCTGCGAACCTTTGATGATCTATCGTTTTTTGTGGTGGGATTTGTACTGATTGTTGTTGGGAAGAAGGAAAAGCGACTCGGAGACTGGGTTGCAGGGACGGTGGTAATTCAGGAACAGCGATCGAAGCAAGGCACGATTCAAGTCTTAGATGAAGCCAAGGCGAAACAAGTGGCCAATTATTTGCTGGAAGAGCAGGATCTTTCGAGTCTGTTGCCCGATGATTTTGCGGTGGTGCGGGAATACTTGAGACGCCGAAGCAAACTCTCGAATCGCGCCCGAGAGACCGTAAGCTTACGGCTGGCGCAGCAGGTGCAGCAGCGTTTGGAGATGGACGGGTTGCCGTTCAATATGAGTCCCAATTCTTTCTTGGAAGGAGTCTATTTGGCGTATGGGCAGACACGTTAGCTGCGTCGATCGATATATCTCTCCCAACTTTAAAGTCTTGATAAACTCTACCCTCAACGTTTCGGATTCCCTTTATCTTCGTTGTAAAGGTAGTTAAGACTAAGTTTTTCATTATCGTACGGAGTATTTTAAAAGCTATGACAAACCCGACTGAAAGGCTTATTTTTGACTGTATTGTCGTGGGATCCGGTCCCGCTGGAGGCGCATCTGCCTACCATCTGGCCAAACGCGGACGATCGGTCTTGGTGCTCGATCGGGAGGTGCTTCCACGCTATAAGGTATGCAGTGGCGGCGTTTCGCCTGCGGTTGGGGCTTGGTTTGACTTTGACTTTTCGCCCGTGATCTCTAAAAAAGTTGACCAGATTCGCTACACCTGGAAGGTCGGCGATCCCGTCGATGCAAAGCTGGCCACCGCAGAACCGATGTGGATGGTGAATCGATCGGAATTTGACCATTATGTGATTCAGCAGGCTCAGTCGCTCGGTGCTCAGCTTCAAGAGGACACGACGGTTTTGGGGATTGAGTTTAAGGGTGACTTGTGGGAGGTGAAGACCGATCGGGGTATCTTGGGTGCGCGGTACCTAGTGGCTGCCGACGGAGCAAAAGGTCCCATGAATCAATGGCTGGGGTTCAAACCGAAGGAGGTTCGCATGGGTGCGGTGCTTGAGGTCCCTGGTCATGGTGTGGTCAGTGAGAAAGCTCAGTTTGACTTTGGTATTATTAAGAATGGGTTTATTTGGAGTTTACCGAAGGCGGACGGCTATTCCATCGGAACCGGAACCTTCCGAGGAAAAGATACGGAGGATCTAAAGTCCGCGCTTTCGGAGTACGTGAGCTTGACGGGTCTCGACATTAGCGGGGCAACTTTTAAGACGGCCCCCATGAGCTTATGGGATGGAAATACGCCGCTTCATGGACGCAATGCGGTCTTAACAGGCGAGTCGGCAGGTCTCAGCGATCCATTTACAGCGGAGGGCATTCGTCCGGCGATGTTCAGCGGGGTTAAGGCGGCAGAAGCGATCGATCGTGCTCTTTCTGGCGATACTCGAGCGTTGGCCAACTATACCGTCGTGATTCAAGCCGAGTGGGGCGAGGATATGGCTTGGGCGCAGAAGTTGGCGAACATTTTCTACCGGGTACCGGGAATTGGCTACAAGGTCGGCGTGAAGCGTCCTTCAGCAACCGATCGCCTCTGTAAAATTATGTGCGGTGAGTTGCGGTATGCAGATGTGGCGTCGCGGGCGTTGAAACGTCTAGGGGGTGGGTTGATTCCGGGATTAGGATAGACCTTATTCTTAACCAAAGCGATCGAACTGGCCCCCAGAATTGGGAGCCTCCTCATTGGGTTTGGGGCAAGGCGTGCCATGCCCCTACAAATCTATCTTTCCAGAGACCGTAGGGGCATGGCTTGCCGTGCCCCAAACCCAACGGAGAATAGATCAATAGGTCTGATTATCTGGATTGTTTGCAATACTGGGCT